>JAFECX010000243.1 GCA_018241895.1 Pseudomonadota bacterium | reverse complement strand
GGCGCGCGCGGCCACTGCCGCGGCATCGGCAGCCGCCGCGGCAGTGGCGGGCGCTGCAGGCGTCGCGGCCGGGATTGTGGTCGGCACGGCCGGCGCTGCAGAGGGCGGCGGCGCCACGGGCACCACGGGCACCACGGGCACCACGGGCACCACGGGCGCCACGGGCACCACGGGCACCACGGGCACCACGGGCACCACGGGCACCACGGGCGCCACGGGCGCCACGGGCGCTGCGGGCGCTGCGGGCGCTGCGACTTCGGGCGCCTCGCCGGGCGCCTCGCCGGGTGCCGGTGCCGGTGCCGGTGCCGGTGCCGGTGCCGGTGCCGGTGCCGGTGCTGCCGGTGCCGGAGGTGCCGGCGCAGGCGGTGCGGACGCTGCGGTTTCGGGCGGCGCGGCGGGCGCCTTCTTGCGGAAGAAGCTGAACATCGATCGAGACCGCGCACCGCTATAATCGCGGGCTCTTGGCGCTTTAGCTCAGTTGGTTAGAGCGACGGAATCATAATCCGCAGGTCCGGGGTTCAAGTCCCTGAAGCGCCACCAGGAACATCGAAGACCTCGCAGGGCGTGCCCGCGGGGTCTTTCTTCTTGGGGCCGCGAGTGCGGCCGCCATCACGGCCGTGGCCACATGCCGAGCTGGCGCGCACGGCGTGCGCATCGCGCGCCCGCGGCACGGGTTGCGTGCCGTCAATGCCCCCGCCACCATGGCAACCGCCGCGCCGCCGCGGTGGTAGCGTCCGTCAACCGTCAACCGTCAAACGTCAACCCAGAAGGAGTGCGAGATGACCGAACTCACGGCCGACCAGAAGGACAAGCTGATCTCCGACCTGCGTGCCGTCATCGTCGACGCCGAGGAACTGCTCGAGCGCACCGCCGGCGAGCTCGGCGACACGGCCATCGGACTGCGCGAGCGGCTGCAGCTGCGCATGGCCAGCGCCAGGGACGGCCTGCTGACGATGCAGGCCGCGGCCAGCGAGCGCGTCAAGGCGGCGGGCCGTGCCACCGACGACTACGTGCACGATCACCCCTGGCAGTCGGTCGGCATCGGCGTCGGCGTCGGCCTGCTGCTGGGCATGTTGATCGCGCGCCGTTGAGCCGGCGCCGGCCATGAGCGGTCCCGCCCGCGGCGGCATCGTCGCGTCCGCGCGTCGGCTGGCCGACACGGTGCTGGGCATCGTGCAGACGCGGCTGTCGCTGCTCGGCACCGAGCTGCAGCAGGAAAAGCAGCGTGTCTACGACGCGCTCGTGCTCGGCGCGCTGGGGCTGCTGCTGCTGGGTGTGGCGCTGGTGCTGGCGGTCGGCTTCGTGGTGCTGCTGTTCCAGGAGGGCTATCGGCTGGCTGCGGTCGGCGTGCTGGCGCTCGTCTTCGTCGCGCTGGGCGTCTGGCTGCTGCACGCCGCGCGCTCGCGGCTGCATTCCGAGGGCGACGGTCCGTTCGCGCTCAGCCTGGCGGAGCTGCGGGGCGACCGCCGCGGGCTGCGCGGCCAAGCGCCGCCGGACGACGCACGCTGAGCACGCCCAGGGCATGGCGGCGACGTTGCGGCTCTGCGCGAGCGCGCCAGGCGGCTCCGCCGGCCCGGCGCGAAAGCCATGCTGCAGCGGCGAAACGGGATGAGATCGCGCACGCGCGCCGCGCGTATCGCCGCGTTGCGGCTGCGCCAGCAGCAGCTCGTGATGCGCAGCGCCGAGCAGCGCGTCGAGTTCGCACGTGCCTGGCGGCAGATCGAGGCACCGATGGCGCTGGCCGACCGCGTGCGCTCGGGCTGGCTGTGGCTGCGCGCGCACCCCGAGCTGCCGCTGGCGGCCGCATTGGCATGCGCCGTGCTGCGGCCGCGTCGCGCGTGGCGCTGGGGCCGACGGCTGTGGTGGCTCTGGCGACGCTGGCAGCAGGCGCAGCGCTGGCTCGAGACCGGGCGCTGAGGGCGGCGCGGCCGACGGCGTGGCTTGGGCGTCGAGCGCCCGGCGCATGGCGCCATTGCCCGGCCGCGGCACGCGCTGCGTTCGGGCGACCGGCAGACAACGTGACGCAGGCACGGACGGCCACGCCGACGCGCGGCGCACGGGCGCGGCGCACGTTCGCGCTGCCTACAATCGCGCCCGACGCCGGACCGCCGTCCCGACACAGCGGGCCGACCCTCCCCCACAGCCACTGGATCCACACCATGCCCCGCTGTGCCAAGGCGCGACGCGCCGCTGTCCGCGGCCTGGCCGCGGCCCTGCTGCTCCCGTTGGCCACGCTGCCGGCCGCGGCCCAGATGCGGCGCAACTTCCCCGCCAACGCCCTGCGCGGCGAGCTCGTCTTCACGCAGCCGCCCGCCGTGCTCCTGAACGACGAGCCGGCGCAGCTGGCGCCCGGCGCGCGCCTGCGCGGCGAGAACAACATGCTCCTCGTGCACTCGGCGCTGGCCGGGCAGCGGCTCGTCGTGCACTACACGCGCGATCTCACCGGATCGCTGCTCGACGTCTGGGTGCTGACCCCCGCCGAGCGCGCGAAGAAGCCCTGGCCGGCCACGCCGGCGCAGGCCGCGGCCTGGGCCTTCGACCCGCTGGCGCAGACCTGGAGCAAGCCGTGAGCGGCGGCCCCGCGCCCAAGACCGGCAAGAAGGTCTACATCCGCACCTTCGGCTGCCAGATGAACGAGTACGACTCGGCCAGGATGGCCGATGTGCTGCACGCCGCCGAAGGCTACGAGCCGACCAGCGACCCCGGGCAGGCCGACCTCATCCTCTTCAACACCTGTTCGGTGCGCGAGAAGGCGCAGGAGAAGGTGTTCAGCGACCTGGGCCGCGTCAAGCACCTGAAGGGCAAGGGCGCGCTGATCGGCGTCGGCGGCTGCGTCGCCAGCCAGGAGGGCGCGGCGATCGTCGAGCGTGCGCCCTACGTCGATCTCGTGTTCGGTCCGCAGACGCTGCACCGGCTGCCGCAGATGATCGAGGCGCGGCGCAGCGAGCGGCGCGCGCAGGTCGACGTGAGCTTCCCCGAGATCGAGAAGTTCGACCACCTGCCCCCGGCGCGCACCGAGGGCGCGAGCGCCTTCGTCTCGGTGATGGAGGGCTGCTCCAAGTACTGCTCGTACTGCGTCGTGCCGTACACGCGCGGCGAGGAGATCAGCCGCCGCCTGGACGATGTGCTGCTCGAGATCGCCGCCCTCGCCGAGCAAGGCGTCAAGGAGGTGACGCTGCTCGGGCAGAACGTCAACGCCTACCGCGGCGCGATGAGCGCAGGCGGCGAGGCGGCCGACTTCGCGCTGCTCCTCGAGTGCGTGCACGAGATCCCGGGCATCGAGCGCCTGCGCTACACGACGAGCCATCCGAAGGCGTTCACGCCGCGCCTCGTCGCAGCCTACGCGCACCTGCCCAAGCTCGTCGGCCACCTGCACCTGCCGGTGCAGCACGGCAGCGACCGCATCCTGATGGCGATGAAGCGCGGCTACACGGCGATGGAATACAAGAGCATCGTGCGCCGGCTGCGCGCCGTGCGCCCCGACATCAGCCTGAGCTCGGACTTCATCGTCGGCTTTCCCGGCGAGAGCGCCGCCGACCACGCGCAGACGATGAAGCTGGTCGAGGACATCGGCTACGACGCGAGCTTCAGCTTCCTGTACAGCAAGCGCCCGGGCACGCCCGCCGCGTCGCTTGCGGACGACACGCCGCACGAGGAAAAGCTGGCGCGGCTGCACGAGCTGCAGGCGGCGCTCGACGCCCACGTGCGGCGCATCGGTGCAAGCCGCGTCGGCACCGTGCAGCGCATCCTGGTCGAGGGGCCGTCGAAGAAGGACCGTTCGGAACTGATGGGCCGCACCGAGTGCAACCGCATCGTCAACTTCGCCGCCGGGCCGCTGGCCGCGCAACAGGTGGGCCGGATGATCGACGTGCGCATCACCGCGGCGCTGCCGCACTCGCTGCGCGGCGAGGTCGTGGCTGCAGGTGCAGCCGGCCCCGACGCCGGGGCCCAGGCCGCGTCGATCGCCCGCTGAACCCCGCGCGGGCGGGCCGCAACCCGCCGCCGCGCCCGGGCGGCCCGCGCTACTTGCGGCGCGGTCCGAAGCCGCGCCACCACAGCACGAGCGCACACACCAGCACCATCGCGCCGTAGGTGGCCATGCGGCCGTCTCGCCCGAAGACCACCAGCCCGGCCAGCGTCACGGCGGCCGACGCGAGCGCGGCGGGCAGCGCCAGTGCGCGCCAGCGCACGCCGGCCAAGTCACGCCGCCACACGAGCTTGGCCAGCGCCGCGGCCAGCGCGGCGAGCCCGAGCGCCGGGGCGAACAGGTTGGCGATGTGGTCGAGTGCGTCGAGCGGGCCCATGGTCGGTGGCGGTTGCGCCGGGTTTGCCTGGAGAGACCAGCGTGGCGCGGACTTGACCGGCGGCAACCCGCTGCAGCGTCGAAATCTACAATGTCGGCCGTGAGCTTTTTCGCGCTCGGCCTGAACCACCACACCGCGCCGCTGGACCTGCGCGGGCGCTTTGCCTTTGCGCCCGAACAGCTCGGCAGCGCGCTGCGCGGCTTCGCCGAGCGCACGCCGCGTCTGGTGCCGGAAGCGGCGCTGGTCAGCACCTGCAACCGCACCGAACTGTACGTTGCCGCCGGTGCGGCGGCGCCGGAGCTGGTGCGTCCGACGCTCGAGTGGCTGGCCGAGCAGGGCGGCGTCCCGGCGGCCCGGCTCGAGACGCACACCTACCTCATGCACGACCGCGACGCCGCGCGCCACGCATTTCGCGTCGCCTCGGGGCTCGATTCGATGGTGCTCGGCGAGCCGCAGATCCTCGGCCAGCTCAAGCAGGCCGTGCGCCTGGCCGACGACGCCGGCACGCTCGGCACGACGCTGCACCAGCTGTTCCAGCGCAGCTTCTCGGTCGCCAAGGAGGTACGCAGCTCGACCGCGATCGGCGCGCACTCGATCAGCATGGCCGCGGCCGCGGTGCGTCTGGCCGCTCGGCTGTTCGAGGATCTGGGCCGCATCAACGTGCTGCTGGTCGGCGCAGGCGAGATGATCGAGCTCGTCGCCACCCATTTCGCCGCGCGCTCGCCGCGGGGCATGGCGGTGGCCAACCGCACGCTCGAGCGTGGCGAGAAGCTCGCCGCACACGTGGGCGCGCAGGCGATGCGCCTGGCCGACCTGCCGAGCCGGTTGCACGAGTTCGACGTCGTCGTCTCGTGCACCGCGAGCACGCTGCCCATCATCGGCCTCGGCGCGGTCGAGCGTGCGCTCAAGCAGCGGCGCCGGCGCCCGATGTTCATCGTCGACCTGGCCGTGCCGCGCGACGTCGAGCCCGAGGTCGCGCGCCTGGACGACGCCTACCTGTACACGGTGGACGACCTGTCGGCGCTGGTGCAGACCGCAGGCGAGAAGCGCCAGGCCGCGGTGCAGCAGGCCGAGGCCATCATCGACGCCGGCGTGCAGAGCTTCGCCCACTGGCTCGACCAGCGCGCCGCCGTGCCGCTGATCCAGGCCCTGCAGCGGCAGGCGCACGACTGGCGCGACGTCGAGCTGGCGCGCTCGCGCCGGATGCTTGCGCGCGGCGAGAGCCCCGAGGCGGCGCTCGACGCGCTCGCCCGCGGCCTGGCCAACAAGATGCTGCACGGTGCGCTGGCCGAGCTGCACGCGAGCGTGGGCGACGATCGCGAGCGCTTCGCCGACACGGTCTCGCGCCTGTTCCTGCGCGGCAGCAGCCGCACGCCCGGCGCAGGCCAGGGCCCGGACCGTTAGCGCCGCAACGCGGCGCCGGCCTGCCGCCAGGCGGGCGCGCCGCCGTCGCCGTGCGCCCCCACACCATGAAGCCCAAGCTCCGCGAGCAGTTCGAACGCCTCACGCTGCGCCTGGCCGAACTCGAGCAGACGCTGGCCGACCCGCAGGTGACGTCCGACCTCGGCCGCTGGCGCCGGCTCACGCGCGAGCACGCCGACGTGCAGGAGGTGGTCGAATGCTGGCGCCGGTACCAGCAGCGCGAGCGCGATCTGGCCGCTGCACGCGAGATGCAGGCCGGCGAAAGCGACGCCGAGATGGCGCAGCTCGCGGCCGAGGAGATCGACGCGGCCGAGGCCGACCTGGCGCGGCTGCAAGCCGAGCTGCTGAGCGCCTTGCTGCCGCGCGATCCGGACGACGAGCGCAACGCCTTCCTCGAGATCCGCGCCGGCACCGGCGGCGACGAATCGGCGTTGTTCGCCGGCGATCTGGCGCGCATGTACCTGCGCTACGCCGAGAGCCGGGGCTGGCGCACCGAGGTGATGAGCGAGAGCGCGGCCGAGCTCGGCGGCTACAAGGAACTGGTGCTGCGCATCGAGGGCGAGCGCGTCTACGCGCAGCTCAGGTTCGAGAGCGGCGGCCACCGCGTGCAGCGCGTGCCGGCCACCGAGAGCCAGGGGCGCATCCACACCAGCACCTGCACGGTGGCGGTGCTGCCCGAGCCCGACGCAGCCGAGGAGATCAAGCTCGACCCTTCGGAGCTGCGCATCGACACCTACCGCGCCAGCGGCGCGGGCGGCCAGCACGTCAACAAGACCGACAGTGCGATCCGCATCACGCACCTGCCCACGGGGCTGGTCGCCGAATGCCAGGACGACCGCAGCCAGCACCGCAACCGCGCCAAGGCGCTGGCAGTGCTGCAGGCGCGCCTGCACGAGCGCGAGCGCAACGAGCGCCAGGCACGCGAGGCGGCCACGCGCAAGAGCCTCGTCGGCAGCGGCGATCGCAGCGACCGCATCCGCACCTACAACTACCCGCAAGGGCGGCTCACCGACCACCGCATCAACCTCACGCTGTACAAGCTCGCGCAGATCCTGGAAGGCGACCTGGGCGAGGTCATCGAGGCGTTGTGCGCGGCGCGCAGCGCCGAACAGCTGGCGCAGCTCGAAGCGGGCGGACAGGCATCGGCATGAGCGCCGCGCGGCCGCTGCAACGCGCAGGGGCACCGCCGCGCGGATCGACCATCGTCATGCATGGGCACGAGCGCCGCACGGCCGCTGCAACGGCGCTCGCTGCGCCTGCGGGGGACGCCCGGCAGGGCCGAGGGGCGGGCATGAGCGCCGACCGCCCGCCGCAGTGGATGCCCCTGCACCGTGCTTCTCGATCGGCCCTCATGACCCGAGAGGTTGCCCGATGAGCGCCAGCCTGGCGCAGTGGCTGGCGCTGGCGCAGTTGCGCGGCGTGCCGCGCCTCGATGCCCAGCGCCTCGCGGCGCACCAGCTCGGGCGCACACGCGAGTGGGTGATCGCGCACGACGACGCCCGGCTCGGCGCGCGCGACGCGGCCGCCCTCGACGCGCTGCTGCTGCGCCGCGCCGCCGGCACGCCGCTGGCTTACCTCGTCGGACGGCGCGAGTTCCACGGCCTCGACCTCGTCGTGAGCGCCGACGTGCTGGTGCCCCGCCCCGAGACCGAACTGCTGGTGGACTGGGCGCTGGAACGGCTCGCGCCCATGCGGGCCGCGGATCCGACGCAGGTGCCCGACGTGGTCGACCTGGGCACCGGCAGCGGCGCCGTCGCGCTGGCCGTGGCGCATGCGGCACCCTGGGTGCACATGACCGCCACCGACGCCAGCGCGGCAGCGCTCGACGTGGCCGGGCGCAACGCGATGCGGCTCGCGCTGCCGCTCGAGTGCGTCGCCGGCAACTGGTGGCAGCCGCTGGCCGGACGATGCTTCGCGCTCGCGCTGGCCAATCCGCCCTACGTCGCGCACGCCGACCCGCACCTCCAGACGCTGGCCCACGAGCCCCTGCAGGCACTGGCAGCGGGCCCGGATGGCCTCGACGCACTGCGCTGCATCGTCGCCGGTGCGCCGGCGCATCTGGCACCCGCTGCGTGGCTGCTCCTGGAACACGGCTTCGACCAGGGCGATGCGGTGCGCAGGCTGCTCGGTGCCGCCGGATTCCAGTCGATCGAGACGCGGCACGATCTGGCCGGAGTGCCGCGCTGCACGGGTGGGCGCTGGCCGGGCTGAGCGCAGCGAGATCGAGCGCGGCGGCGCCGACAGCAGCACATCCGTGCCGCGCCGCGCCGCGCCGACCCGTGCAGCGCCCGCGCCGGCAGCCCCCCGAACGGACGCGCGCTCGCGCATGCCGCGAATTCCTGCTGACGCT
Organism: Pseudomonadota bacterium; assembly: GCA_018241895.1. Taxonomy (GTDB): domain Bacteria; phylum Pseudomonadota; class Gammaproteobacteria; order Burkholderiales; family Burkholderiaceae_C; genus Rubrivivax. The sequence continues at coordinate 13,420 of JAFECX010000243.1, read as the reverse complement.
TGCCGCATCTCCGGGATGCCGGACTTGCCCCGCAGGCGCATCATCGATGTCTGCCAGCCGATCGGAGACCACGATGAGCTCCTGCCGCTTCTTCGCGTCGCGCGCCGCCCTCGGTGCCTGCCTGCTGGGCGTCGTGGCCGTGTCCGTGCAGGCTCAGAACGGACTTGCGCAGGCGCAGCGCGACGACCCGTGGCTGGGCTGGCAGGCGCGCATCACGCTGCAGACCGGGCCGCTGGCGAGCGCCGCGTCGTGGCCGCTCACGGTGCCCGGGCGCGCCGGCACGGCCCCGGCACTGCGCGGCATCCGGGGCGCCGCAGTGTTCGGTGACTACGTGTTCGCGCGCTATTCGCTCGGCAGCCTGCGCGCCACCGGGGGTCTCGTGCTGGGCTCGTTGTCGGGTGCGCCGCTGCGGCTTGCCGGCGCCGACGCGCGGCTGGGCCTGGGCGTGTTCGACTCGGCCACGATCGGCCGCGGCGAGCCGGCGGCCCTGCCCTACATCGGCCTGGGATACAGCTCGCCCGCCCTGTGGGGAGCCTGGTCGGTGACGGCCGATTTCGGCCTTGTCGCGGCGCGGCCGTCCGGCCTCAACGGCGCGGGTCGCGCCCTCTTGGGGCCGCAGGCGACCGACGCAGCGCCGCAAGAGTTGCGCCTCGCACCGATGCTGCAGTTGGGCGTGCGCCACGCGTTCTGAAGCCATCGGACGGCGGGCAGACCCAGCGCCGCCAAGACCCCCGGACACCGGCGCGGCGGGCTTTGCCGCATACTCCGCGCCCATCGACACCACGACTCCAGGATCGCAGCGATGAGCGACGTCAGGCAACGCATCGACGAATTGGTCAAGGGCCACCGCGTCATGCTCTTCATGAAGGGCACGGCGCAGTTCCCGATGTGTGGCTTCTCGGGGCGCGCGGTGCAGGTGCTCAAGGCCTGCGGCGCAGAGCAGTTCGACACCTTCAACGTGCTCGAGGACGAGGAGGTGCGCCAGGCCATCAAGGACTACGCCAACTGGCCCACGATCCCGCAGCTGTACGTCAACGGCGAGTTCGTCGGCGGCTCGGACATCATGATGGAGATGTACCAGTCGGGCGAACTGCAGCAGCTCCTGTGCAGACGCTGACGGCCCCGCCGCGCGCGGTACAGCGCGCCTTCAGGCCAGGCGGAGACTCCAGGCCCGGCGCGCCGCGAACACGGCGCCCGGATACTCGCCGCGGCCGCGGCTGCCGTTGTAGCGGCCGAGCGCCATGAACTCGTTGCCACCCTCGAGCTCGAGGTAGTGGCGCAGGATGACGCAGCCGAAGCGCAGGTTCGTCTGCAGGTGGAACAGGCGCCGTGCGTCGCCGCCGTCGCTGCCGCCGATCAGGCGCACCCAGAACGGCATCACCTGCATGTAGCCGCGCGCGCCCGCCACGCTGATCGCGTACTTGCGAAAACCGCTCTCGACCTGGATCAGACCGAGCACGAGTGCGGGGTCGAGCCGCGCGCGGCGGCTCTCGTACCAGGCCGCTTCGAGGAAGTCGATGCGCGTGTGGTGCTCGCTCAGCCGGCGCTCGAGCTTCGCGCTGGCCGCACCCAGCCAGCGCAGATAGGCCAGTCGCTCCTCGATCGCATCGAAGCGCGGCCGGGGTGGCGCCTCGTCGGTGACGGCGGCCGACAGCGCCGTGCGCACCGCGTCGGCCAGGGGTTCCTCGAGCTGCCCGCCGGCGCGCGCGGTCGGCAGCGCGAGCGCGCCGGCACAGGCCCCGGCCGCGGCGAGCAGCGCCGTGCGACGCGTGAGCATCATGCCGGCCTCATGCCGCGAGCCGTGCCTTTGCGGCGGGCGCCGCGTCGGCCAGCGCGACCGCGGTGGCCGCGCTGTCGCGCCGGCCCTGCAGCTCCACGGTGCCGGCCTTCAGCCCGCGCTCGGAGACGACGATGCGCAGCGGCACGCCGATCAGCTCCCAGTCGGCGAACATGACGCCGGGGCGCTCGCCGCGATCGTCGAGCACGACGTCGACCCCCAGCGCCACGAGTTCGTCGTGCAGCCGCTCGGCCGCCTCGCGCACCGCCGGCGTGCGCTCGTAGCCGATGGGGCAGACCACGGCCGCGAACGGCGCGATCGCCGCCGGCCAGACGATGCCGCGCGCGTCGTGGTTCTGCTCGATGGCCGCGCCCAGGATGCGCGTGACGCCGATGCCGTAGCAGCCCATCTCGAACGGCTGCGGCTTGCCGTTCTCGTCGAGGAAGGTGGCGCGCATCGGTTCGCTGTACTTCTTCGTGCCGAGGTAGAACACGTGGCCGACCTCGATGCCGCGCTGGATCGCGAGCACGCCCAGGCCGTCGGGCGACGGGTCGCCGGCAACGACGTTGCGGATGTCGGCCACGAGGTCGGGTTCGGGCAGGTCGCGCCCCCAGTTCACGCCGGTGAGGTGGAAATCGGCCTCGTTGGCGCCGCAGACGAAATCGGCCATGTTTGCCACCGTGCGGTCGGCGACGACCTTGACCGGCCGGGCCGTCGCCACCGGCCCGAGGTAGCCCGCAGAGCAGCCGAAATGCTGCTCGATCTCGGCCGCGCTGGCGAAACGAAAACCGCCCGTCAACCCGGGCAATTTGCCGACCTTGACTTCGTTCAGGCTGTGGTCGCCGCGTACCAGCAGCAGCCAGAGGGTGGTGGTGGCGACGGCACCGTGCTCGTCCTTGTCGTCGCTGGCGAGCACGAGCGACTTGACGGTCGCGGCGAGCGCGATGCCCAGCAGCGCCGCCACGTCCTCGCAGGTGCTCCTGCCGGGCGTCGGCGTCTTCGTCATCGGCGCCCTGGCTGCGCCGCGCGCGGGCAGCAGCGCCAGCGCCTCGGCCAGTTCGACGTTGGCCGCGTACTCGCTCGTCGGGCAGTAGGCGATCGCGTCCTCGCCGGTGTCGGCGATGACCTGGAACTCGTGCGAGGCGTCGCCGCCGATGGCGCCGGTGTCGGCGGCCACCGCGCGGTATTGCAGGCCGAAGCGATCGAAGATGCGCTTGTAGGCGTCGAACATCAGCCGGTAGCTCGCGAGCGCGCCCGCCTTGTCGCGGTCGAACGAGTACGCGTCCTTCATCGTGAACTCGCGCCCGCGCATGACGCCGAAGCGCGGCCGGCGCTCGTCGCGGAACTTGGTCTGGATGTGATAGAAGTTGCGCGGCAGCTGGCGGTAGCTGCGCAGCTCCTGGCGCGCGATGTCGGTGACGACCTCCTCGCTGGTCGGCTGGATCACGTAGTCGCGCTCGTGGCGGTCCTTGACGCGCAGCAGTTCGGGCCCGTAGGCCTGGAAGCGCCCTGTCTCCTGCCACAGCTCGGCCGGCTGCACGACGGGCATCAGCAGCTCCACCGCGCCGGCGCGGTTCATCTCCTCGCGGATGATGGCCTCGACCTTGCGGATCACGCGCAGGCCCAGCGGCATGTAGTTGTAGATGCCGGCGCCCAGACGCTTGATGAGGCCGGCGCGCATCATGAGCCGGTGGCTCACGATCTCGGCGTCGGCGGGGGCTTCTTTGAGCGTGGAGACGAAGGTCGACGAGGCTTTCATGGCGGCGCGGCCGGAGGGCCCATGCGCACCGCGCCGGCTCGGCTCCCCTCGAACGAGTGGCCCTCGAAAGCCCCGCGGGAGAGCGAGAGTTCGCACGCCGCGCCGGGCCGGTGCAATAATGAAACGAGTCGAAAATTCGGGGTCAGATTATGCTCGACCGGGACGGCTTCAGGCCGAACGTCGGCATCGTCCTCCTCAACTCGCGCAACCAGGTGTTCTGGGGCAAGAGGCTGAGGACACATTCGTGGCAGTTTCCGCAAGGCGGCATCAAGTACGGTGAGTCGCCCGAGCAGGCGATGTACCGCGAACTGCACGAGGAGGTCGGGCTGCGCCCCGAGCACGTGCAGATCGTCGGTCGCACGCGCGAATGGCTGCGCTACGAGGTGCCGGACCACTTCATCCGCAGGGAATCGCGCGGCCACTACCGCGGCCAGAAGCAGATCTGGTTCCTGCTCAAGCTCGTCGGTCGCGACAGCGACATGAACCTGCGCGCCACCGACCATCCCGAATTCGACGCCTGGCGCTGGAACGAATACTGGGTGCCGCTGGACGTGGTGATCGAGTTCAAGCGCGGCGTCTACGAGATGGCGCTCACCGAACTGGCGCGCTTCCTGCCGCGCCTCTCGCACCACAACCGCTTTCTGCGCGCGGGCCTGCGTGCGCAGCGTCACGCGTTCGGCCCCCCCGGCGATCGCATCGAGGGAGCGCCGCCGCCCGACGGCGCCCACGAGGAGTAGCGCACGGCTACACCAGGACCAGGTTGGTCCGGTGGATCATCTCCGCCTCGTTGGCGTATCCGAGCAGCGCCGCGATGCGCGACGAGGGCTTGCGCGCGATGAGGCGCGCCTCGGCGGCCGAGTAGTTGGCCAGGCCGCGCGCCAGCGCCGTGCCGTCGGCGCTGCGCACCGCGATCACGTCGCCGCGCGCGAACTCGCCCTGCACCTCGGTGATGCCGATCGGCAGCAGGCTCTTGCCCTCGTCGCGCAGCTTGGCGGCGGCGCCCGCGTCGACGACGACCGCACCACGCAGCTGCAGGTGGTCGAGCATCCACTGCTTGCGCGCCGCCATCTTCCCGGTGCCGGCGACGAGCTGCGTGCCGATCGCCTCGCCGGCAGCCAGCCGCAGCAGCACGTCGGGCTCGCGTCCCCAGGCGATCACGGTGCCGGTGCCGCTGCGCGCCGCGCGTCGGGCAGCCAGCACCTTGGTCAGCATACCGCCCCTGCCGATGCCGCTGCCGGCCCCGCCGGCCATCGCCTCGAGCGCCGGATCGCCCGCGGTGGCCACGTCGATGAAGCGCGCCCGCGGGTCCTTGCGCGGGTCGGCGTCGTACAGGCCGCGCTGGTCGGTGAGGATGACGTAGGCGTCGGCGTCGACGAGATTGGCCACCAGCGCGCCCAGCGTGTCGTTGTCGCCGAACTTGATCTCGTCGTTGACGACGGTGTCGTTCTCGTTGATCACCGGCAGCACGCGGTGCCCGAGCAGCGTCAGCAGCGTCGAGCGCGCATTCAGATAGCGCGTGCGGTCGGCCAGGTCGGCGTGCGTGAGCAGCACCTGCGCGCTTTGCATGCCGTGTGCCGCGAGGCGCGACTCGTACATCTGCACCAACCCCATCTGGCCCACCGCCGCCGCCGCCTGCAGCTCGTGCAGCTGCGTCGGGCGTGTCTTCCAGCCCAGGCGCTTCATGCCCTCGGCGACGGCGCCGCTGGAGACCATCACGAGCTCGCGCCCGTCGCGCGCCAGTGCCGCGAGCTGGCGCGACCAGTTGTCGATCGCCTCGGCGTCGACGCCGCGGCCCTCGTTCGTGACCAGGCTCGAGCCGACCTTGACGACGATGCGCCGCGCCGCCTGCAGCACGCCGCTCATGCCGGGCCTGCGGACTCGCCGGCAGCCTGCGGCCGGTCGAAGCGCGGATCGGCGGGCGCGGCGTCGCTGCGCCCGGCCGCCACCTGCTCGTAGGTCTTCTCGACGAGCGGCCGCAGGCCCTCGCGCGCAAGGGCCGAGATCGCGAACCAGGGGCCCTTCCAGCGCAGGCGGCGCACGTAGGCCGCGAGCCGCTGCGCGCGCTCCTCGGGCGGCAGCATGTCCACCTTGTTGAACACCAGCCAGCGCGGCTTGGCCGCCAGCGCCGGGTCGTGCTTCTTCAGCTCGGCGGCGATCGCGCGCACCTGCGCCACCGGATCGACGCCGTCGTCGAACGGCGCCGCATCGACCAGGTGCAGCAGCAGCCGCGTGCGCTGCAGGTGGCGCAGGAACTGGTGGCCGAGCCCGGCGCCCTCACTGGCGCCCTCGATGAGGCCGGGGATGTCGGCGACGACGAAGCTCTGTTCGGGGCCGACGCGCACGACGCCGAGATGAGGGTACAGCGTCGTGAACGGATAGTCGGCGATCTTCGGGCGCGCGTTGCTGATCGCCGCGATGAGCGTGCTCTTGCCGGCGTTGGGCATGCCGAGCAGCCCGACGTCGGCCAGCACGCGCAGCTCGAGCCTCAGCTTCTTCGCCTCGCCGGGCCAGCCGGGCGTCTTCTGGCGCGGCGCACGGTTCGTGCTGCTCTTGAAGTGCAGGTTGCCGAAGCCGCCGTCGCCGCCCTTGACCAGCAGCGCACGCTGGCCGTGCTCGAGCAGTTCGGTGACCAGCTCTTCGGTCTCGGCGTCGCGCACGATCGTGCCCACCGGCATGCGCAGCTCGATGTCGGCACCGGCGGCGCCGAACTGATCGGAGCCGCGGCCGGGCTCGCCGTTTCGCGCCTCGTGGCGGCGCGCGTAGCGGTAGTCGATCAGCGTGTTGAGGTTGCGGTCGGCCAGCGCCCACACGCTGCCACCGCGCCCGCCGTCACCGCCGTTGGGGCCGCCGAAGGGAACGAACTTCTCGCGCCGGAAGCTCACGCAGCCGGCGCCGCCGTGGCCGGCGGCGACGTCGATCACGGCCTCGTCGACGAACTTCATGCGGCAATCGTAGCGATGCGGGTTGCACAAACGGCGAAGCCCCGGCAGGCCGGGGCTTCGCCGTGACGCGAAGTGACGGCTCAGGCCGGCTTCACGTTCACCGTGGCGCGGTTGAGCGCCCCCTTGGTCTCGAAGGCCACCGCGCCGTCGACGAGTGCGTACAGCGTGTGGTCGCGCCCGATGCCGACGTTGTTGCCGGGGTGGAACTTGGTGCCGCGCTGGCGCACGATGATCGCGCCGGCGCTGACCTGCTGACCGCCGAACGCCTTGACGCCCAGCATCTTCGGCTGCGAGTCGCGGCCATTGCGCGTGGAGCCGCCGCCCTTCTTCTGTGCCATGGCGCTGGACTCCTCAGGCGTTGATCGAGCCGATCTGCAGCTCGGTGTAATGCTGGCGATGGCCGGCGTGCTTGCGATAGTGCTTGCGCCGACGCATCTTGAAGATGCGGATCTTGTCGTGCCGGCCCTGGGCAACGACGGTGGCCATCACGCTGGCGCCGTCGACCCACGGCGTGCCGACCTTGAGTTCGGCACCGCTGCCGACGGCGAGCACCTTGTCGAGCACGACGTCCTGGCCCACGTCCGCAGCAATCTGTTCGACCTTGATCTTTTCGCCGGCAGCGACCTTGTACTGCTTGCCGCCGGTGCTGATGACCGCGTACATCTGAGACCTCTCTGACGATGACCGCACACCCTGCCCCGCCTGCCTCTCCTGCATCTTGGCAAGGGGCAGCGCGCGCAGAGCCGAAAAGTATAGCATGCAGCGGACACGCGGCGCACGCCCGCGGCACGCCGCAGGCCACCCCGGCGGGCCGGCGCCCGCCCGCTTCCTATAATCCGCCGCCGTCCGCCACCAAAGCGGCAAAGTGGCAAACAAGGCCAGGTGGCCAGACAGCCAGACGGCCGAACGGCCAAGCACCCCGTGCTCGAGACCAACGCCTTGCCTGCCGCCGCAGCGGACCCCGCAGACGCCGGATTGCAGCGCGTGGATGTGCTGATCCGCGAGCGGCTGGCGTCGGACGTTGCGCTCATCGAGCAGATCTCGGCCTACATCATCGGCGCCGGCGGCAAGCGCATCCGCCCGCGCCTGGTGCTGCTGTTCTCCGAGGCGCTGGGCTTCGACGGCGACGAGCGCCACGAACTGGCGGCGATCGTCGAGTTCATCCATACCGCGACGCTGTTGCACGACGATGTCGTGGACGAGTCCGCGCTGCGCCGCGGCCGCGCCACCGCCAACGCCGTGTTCGGCAACGCGGCCAGCGTGCTCGTCGGCGACTTCCTGTATTCACGCGCCTTCCAGATGATGGTGTCGGTGAACCGCATGCGCGTGCTCGAAGTGCTCGCCGACGCCACCAACGTGATCGCCGAAGGCGAGGTGCTGCAGTTGCTGAACATGCACGACCCGGACGTCTCGGTCGAGTCGTACCTGCGCGTCATCCGCTACAAGACGGCCAAGCTGTTCGAGGCCAGCGCACGCCTGGGTGCGGTGCTCGGCGGCGCCGACGCGCCGCTCGAGGAGGCCTGCGCCGAGTTCGGCCGCTCGCTGGGCACCGCGTTCCAGCTCGTCGACGACCTGCTCGACTACGACGGCCACGCCGACGAACTGGGCAAGAACATCGGCGATGACCTGCGCGAAGGCAAGCCGACGCTGCCGCTGCTGCTGGCGATGGAACGCGCCGGCGACGCCGATCGCCAGCTCATCCGCCAGGCCATCGAGCACGGCCAGCTCGAGCGCCTGCCGGAGATCCTCGGCATCGTGCGGCGCAGCGGCGCACTCGATGCCACGCGCCAGGCCGCCGAGAGCGAGGCCGCCAAGGCACGCGCGCTGCTCGACGCGCTGCCGCCGTCGCGCGCACGCGACGCTCTGCTAGACTTGTGCGTTCGGTCGGTGCACAGGTCCTCCTGACACCGGCCGCGGTCGAGGCAGCGGGGTGTAGCTTGGCCTGGTAGAGCGCTACGTTCGGGACGTAGAGGCCGGAGGTTCGAATCCTCTCACCCCGACCAGCTTCGTCGGCGGCATCGTGCGGCCTGCGCCACGGGCTCATGGGCAGGCGGGCGCAGATCACAGTGCCGCAGTGCCACAGCCCCGCCAGTTGCGACCAATGGCACGGACAAGCGCGAAGTGCGCTCCTTTTCCGGCGTTTACACCCACCGGAGGATCGGGGATGATCGCCGAGCACCTGCCAGGCTGATTCAAGACGCCCATTGACCGGATGGCCGCCGAGACCGTCGTCGAACCTCCCAAATCGTCGCTCACGGGCGTGGCCCGGGTGCTGGTCAATGCCGGCAAGCTGAGCGCCAAGGCGGCCGAGGAGATCTCCAAGACCGCGCGCGAGCGCAAGAGCAGCTTCGTCGCGGCGGTGATGAGCGCCGGGGCGATCAGGCCCGACGATCTGGCACACACGCTGTCGTCGGCGCTGGCGCTGCCGTTGCTCGACCTGAACGCGGTCGACCTGCCGCGGCTGCCGCGCAACCTGGTCGACCCGAAGATCGCCAGCCAGTACCAGCTCGTCGTGCTCGGCCGGCGCGGCAACCGCCTGTTCATCGCCGCGGCCGACCCCACCGACCAGGAAGCGGCCGAGCGCATCAAGTTCGCGACCCAGCTCACGCCCGAGTGGGTGATCGTCGAGCACGACAAGCTCGCCAGGCAGCTCGAGGCGCAGAACGCGTCGGCCAACGAGGTGCTCGAGTCGATGGCCGGCGAGGACTTCGACTTCGACGTGAGCGACGAGGAGGCCACGGCGCAGGAAAGCGCCGACGTCACCGCCGACGTCGAGGACGCGCCGGTGGTGCGCTTCCTGCAGAAGATGCTGATCGACGCCATCAACCTGCGCGCGTCGGACCTGCACTTCGAGCCCTACGAGTACCAGTATCGCGTGCGCTTTCGCATCGACGGCGAACTGCGCGAGATCACGCAGCCGCCGCTGGCCATCAAGGACAAGCTCGCCAGCCGCATCAAGGTCATCAGCCGCATGGACATCGCCGAGAAGCGTGTCCCGCAGGATGGCCGCATGAAGCTCAAGTTCGGCAGCAAGTCGATCGACTTTCGCGTCAGCACGCTGCCCACGCTGTTCGGCGAGAAGGTGGTGATCCGGATCCTCGACTCGTCGAGCGCCAAGCTCGGCATCGAGGCGCTGGGCTACGAGAAGATCGAGCGCGACCGGCTGATGGCGGCCATCTACCGCCCCTACGGCATGGTGCTGGTCACCGGCCCCACCGGCAGCGGCAAGACGGTGTCGCTGTACACGTGCCTGAACATCCTCAACCAGCCCGGCGTCAACATCGCCACCGTCGAGGACCCGGCCGAAATCAACCTGCCCGGCATCAACCAGGTCAACGTCAACGACAAGGCGGGGCTGAACTTCGCCACCGCGCTCAAGGCCTTCCTGCGCCAGGATCCCGACATCATCATGGTGGGCGAGATCCGCGACCTCGAGACCGCCGACATCGCGATCAAGGCGGCGCAGACCGGGCACCTGGTGATGAGCACGCTGCACACCAACGACGCGCCGACCACGCTCACGCGGCTGGCCAACATGGGCGTGGCGCCGTTCAACATCGCCGCCAGCGTGCTGCTGATCACCGCGCAGCGGCTGGCGCGGCGGCTGTGCGAGAACTGCAAGAAGCCGGCCGACTACCCGCGCGAGTCACTGCTCAAGGCCGGCTTCGCGCCCGAAGACCTGGACGGCAACTGGAAGCCCTACCGTGCCGTCGGTTGCAGCAGTTGCAACAACGGATACAAGGGCCGCTTGGGCCTTTACCAGGTGATGCCGATCACGGAGGCCATCCAGCGCATCATCCTCGGCGAAGGCACGGCGCTGGACATCGCCAAGCAGGCCCATGCCGAGGGCGTGCGCGATCTGCGTCAGTCCGGCCTCGTGAAGGTGCGCGCAGGCGTCACCACGCTCGAGGAGGTGATCACCGTCACCAACGAGTGATCGTCCGTCCGACCACACCAAGTTCACCGAGCCCGTCACCGCCATGGCCACAGCCGCAGCCGCCGCCCGAGCACCCAAGGAGCTCATCTTCGAGTGGGAGGGCAAGGACAAGAACGGCAAGGCCGTGCGCGGCGAGATGCGCGCCGGCGGCGAATCGGCGGTCAGCGCCAGCCTGCGCCGCCAGGGCATCCTGGTGGGCAAGATCAGGAAGCGCCGCACGAGCGGCGGGCGCTCGATCAAGCAGAAGGACATCGCGATCTTCACGCGCCAGCTGGCGACGATGATGAAGGCCGGCGTGCCGCTGCTGCAGGCGTTCGACATCGTCGCGCGCGGCGCCACCAACCCGCGCATGACCAAGCTGCTGACCGACATCCGCAACGACGTCGAGACCGGCACCAGCCTGTCGGCGGCCTTCCGCCGCCACCCGATGCACTTCGACTCGCTGTACTGCAACCTGGTCGAGGCCGGCGAGGCCGGCGGCATCCTCGAGGCGCTGCTCGACCGCCTGGCGATCTACCAGGAGAAGACGCTCGCCATCAAGCAGAAGATCAAGTCGGCGCTGATGTACCCGATCGCGGTCATCGTCGTCGCCTTCGTCGTGCTGACGGTGATCATGCTGTTCGTGATCCCCGCGTTCGAGGACGTCTTCAAGTCCTTCGGCGGCGAGCTGCCGGCGCCGACGCTGGTCGTGATCGCGATGTCCAAGTTCTTCGTGCAGTGGTGGTGGGCGATCTTCGGCATCCTGGGCGGCGGCGGCTACTTCTTCTTCCAGTCCTGGAAGCGCAGCCCGAAGATGCAGAAGACGATGGACCGGCTGCTGCTCAAGGTGCCGGTGTTCGGCGACCTCATCCTCAAGTCGGTGATCGCGCGCTGGACGCGCACGCTGGCCACGATGTTCGCCGCCGGCGTGCCGCTCGTCGAGGCGCTCGACTCGGTGGGCGGCGCCTCGGGCAACGCCGTCTACCAGGAGGCGACCGAGAAGATCCAGAAGGATGTCTCCACCGGCTCGGCGCTCACGACGTCGATGACGGCCACCGGCGTGTTCCCGACCATGGTGCTGCAGATGGCGGCCATCGGCGAGGAATCGGGCTCGCTCGACCACATGCTCGGCAAGGCGGCCGAGTTCTACGAGGACGAGGTCGACGAGATGGTCAAGGGGCTGTCCAGCCTGATGGAGCCGTTCATCATCGTCATCCTGGGCGTGCTGATCGGCGGCATCGTGGTCTCGATGTACCTGCCGATCTTCAAGCTCGGCGCGGTGGTCTGAGCCTCGGGCCGCCGTTGCCGCACGCATGGCCGATCTGATCCTCTCGCCACTCGGTCTGGGCATCCTCGGGCTGCTGATCGGCAGCTTCCTCAACGTCGTCGTGCATCGCCTGCCGGCGATGTACATGCGCGAATGGTGGCGCTTCGATCTGGCCGAGTTCGCGCTCGCCGACGCGCGCAGCTGGCGCGCCGCCTTCGGCGCCAGGGACGAGCCGCCGCGCGAGCTGGCCGCGGCCAGCGAAGCGATCAAGCGGCACCTGGACGGCCTTGCGCCGCTCACGCTGTGGCGGCCGCGCTCGCGCTGCCCCGAGTGCGGGCACGCGATCCGGGCGCTGGAGAACATCCCCGTCGTCAGCTGGCTCGTGCTGCGCGGGCGCTGCTCGGCCTGTGGCACGCGCATCGCGTGGCGCTACCCGCTGCTCGAGGCCGCCACCGGCATCCTGTTCGCCGCCTGCGCCTGGCGTTTCGGCGCGAGCGCGCAGGCCCTCGTGAGCTGCGCTGCAGTGGCGCTGCTGCTGCCGATGGCACTCATCGATCTCGAGTACACGCTGTTGCCCGACAGCCTGACGATCCCGCTCGTCGTGCTCGGCCTCGTGGCCGCCGCGGCCGGCTGGACGCCGGTGCGCTGGGGCGACGCCGCCACCGGCGCGCTCGTCGGCTACGGCGTGCTGTGGGCCTTCGGCGCCTTCTGGCAGCTGGCGCTGCACAAGGCCAACGCGATGGCCGAAGGCGACATGAAGATGCTCGCCGGCATCGGCGCACTGACCGGCTGGCAGCCGATTGCGGGCGCGCTCTTCCTCGCCGCGATCCTGGGCGCCGTGGTCGGCGTCGGCCTGATCGCCCTGGGCAGGCACAAGCGCGAAGTGCCGATCCCGTTCGGGCCCTACCTGGCGCTCGGCGGGCTCGCGGCGGTCCTGTTCCCGCAGGCGATCGGCGGCTTCGGCGAATCGCTGGCGCCGCTCGTGGGCCTGTGATCCGCTCGTCGTCGACGACGATGCCCGCACTGCGCATCGGCCTGACCGGCGGCATCGGCAGCGGCAAGAGCACGGTCGCCGCGCTGCTGGCGGCGCGCGGGCTGCATCTGGTCGACACCGATGCCATCGCGCGCGAGCTCACGCAAAGCGGCGGCGCGGGCATCGCGCCGATCGCGGCCGCGTTCGGCGACCACGTCATCGACGCCACCGGTGCGCTCGACCGCGGCGCGATGCGCACCATCGCGTTCGGCGACGCCGGCGCCAAGGCGCGGCTGGAGGCCATCCTGCATCCGCTCATCGGCCGCGCGACGCTCGAGCGCGCGGCCGCGGCCGGCGAGCGGCCGGTGGTCTTCGACGTGCCGCTGCTCGCCGAATCGGAGCACTGGCGCGCGCGCGTCGAGCGCGTCCTCGTCGTCGACTGCAGCGAGGCCACGCAGACGGCACGGGTGGCGGCGCGCCCGGGCTGGAGTGTCGAGGCGGCGCGGCGCGTCATCGCGCAGCAGGTGTCGCGCGCGCGCCGGCGCGCGATCGCCGACGCGGTGATCCACAACGACGGCATCGGCCTGGCCGAGCTCGAGGCACAGGTGCAGGCCCTGCTGGCGCTGTGGCTGCCCGCCGGCGGCGCGGGCGCGGGCGCGACCCCCTAGGAGCGTGGGCGGCAGATTTCTGCGACGCCCATGATGTTGACCATCGGCCGCGGCACTGCGGTGATGGGGCCAGCGTTCGCCGCGTAGCGCGCCGGCTGCGGGCTATGCGGGCGTCGAT
>JAFECX010000242.1 GCA_018241895.1 Pseudomonadota bacterium | reverse complement strand
CCCCGAGGGGCGCAGGCCGGCGGGCACCGGGCACCGGACACCGGGCGCCGGGCGCCGGGCGCCGGGCACCGGGCACCGGGCACCGGGCACCGGCATCGTGCCCGCGCGCCGGCAGTCGGCGTCAGGGCGACTTCGGCGTGGCCGCCCGGAAGTCGCCGCCCCAGGCCACCGCCATGCGGGTCGGGTCGACGTAGCGCCGCCAGGCCGCATTCACCTCGTCGAGCGTGGCCGCGGCGAGCCGGTCGTCGATGCGCTGCGAGTAGGCGAACGTGCGCCCCAGGTACAGGTCGGCCACGCCGCGCGAGGCCACCACCGCGTCCTGCGCGCGCGCCAGGCGCCGGAAGTTGAGCAGGCTGGCGCGCGCCTCGTCGAGTTCGGCCTGCGTGTAGCCGTCACGCACGCTGCGCGCGAGCTCCTCGCGCCACGCGGTCTCGACCTTGGCGCGGTTCTGCGGCGCGAAGATGGCGCTCGACATCCACGGCGAATTGGGCTCCACGCTGCTCCAGTCGACGTACGAGCGCACGTCGTAGCTCAGGCCTTCGGTCTCGCGGATGCGCTTCCACAGCCGCGAGCTGCCGCCGCCACCGAAGATGTGGTTGGCCAGCAGCATCGCGGCGTAGTCGTCGTGCCGGTCGTCCAGCGGCAGCGCCAGCGTGGCCGCGAGGTTGGCGTTCTGCTTGTCGGGCGTCTCGATCAGCAGCCGCATGGGCGTCGTCGCCACCAGCGGCCGCGGCACGCGCACGTAGGGCAGCGCGCCGTCGGCGGGCCGGCTCCAGTCGCCGAAGGCGCTCACGAGTGCCGCCTGCACGGCGGCGGCGTCGAGGTCGCCGACGGCAGCGAACTCGGCCGACGCCGCACTCAGGAAACGGCGCTGGAAGGCGCGCACGCGCTCGACGTCGAGCGCCTTCACGTCGGCCTCGCGCTCGTCGAAGGTCGGCACGTAGCGCAGGTCGCCGCGCGCATACGGGTTGTCGTGGCGCTCGATCGCATTGGCCGCCAGCGCGCCCGGGTCGCTGCGGCTTTGCGCCAGCGCGGCCAGCCACTGGCGGCGCTTTTCCTCGAGCGCTTCGGACGGGAAGGCCGGCTCGCGCAGCAGGCGCCCCACGAGCGCGACGACCGCGGGCAGGTGCTCGCGCACGGTGTCGATGCTCACCGAGAGCGTCTGGCCGCTGGCGGCGAAGGCGACCTGGGCGCGCAAGCGGTCGAAGCGGTCGGCGATCTGCTGGCGCGTGAGGCCGGCGCCGCCCTTGTCGACGAGGCTCGCCATCATGGCGGCCACGCCCTGCTGGCCGAACAGCGACTTCTCGTCGCCGAAGTGCAACTGCAGCCGCGCCTGCACCGCACGCCCGCGCGTGCCCTTGGGCAGCAGCAGCAGCTTCATGCCGCTGGCGAGCACGCTGCGCTGGCTGCGCGCGTCGAGGTTGGCCGGCGTGGCGTCGAAGGTCTCGGCCAGCGCCACGTTCGGGTCGCCCTTGTAGCCGGCGACGAGCGCCGCAACGTCGACCTTGGCCGGCGCCGGTGCGCGCCGCGGCTGGGCATCGGGGACGAACAGCGCCACCGTGCGGTTCGACGGTACGAGGTAGGCGTCGGCCACGCGCTGCAAGTCGGCGAGCGTCAGCTTGCGGACCTGGTCGCGCGCGAGGAAGTACAGCCGCCAGTCGCCCTGGGCGATGGCCTCGCTCAGCTCGACGCCGATGACTTCGGGGTCGGTGAAGCCCTTGTCCCACGCGTTGAGCCACTGCGTGCGGGCACGCTCGAACTCCTCGGCCGTGATCGGCTCGGTCTTCAGGGCGTCGAGCACGCGTGCGGCCTCGGCGCGCGCGCGCGCCACGTCCTGCTCCGGCGCCAGTTGCACACCCAGCACCACGACGCCCGGATCGGCGAGCGCGAACGAATAGGCGAAGACGCCGGCGGCCAGGTGCTTTTCCACCAGGCGCTTGTGCAGCCGCCCGCCCGGCGTGTCGCCCAGCGCCTGCACCAGCAGCGCGGCCGCGGCGAAGTCCGCGCTCGCCCCGGGCGGCACGTGGTAGGTCATGTAGACCAGCGGCGATGCACCCACGCGATGCACCGTGACCTCGCGCTCGCCGTCCTGGGCCGGATCGAGCGTGTACGCGGGCTCGAGGACGCGCGTCGGGCGCGCGATGGCGCCGAAGCCGGCCGCGATGCGTGCCAGCACCGCCTGCGGCTCGAAGCGCCCGGTGACGATCAACGTCGCGTTGTCGGGCTGGTAGTACTTGCGGTAGAAGGCCTGCAGATGCGAGATGTCGACGTGCTCGACGTCCGAACGCGCGCCGATCGTGCTGCGGCCGTAGGCGTGCCAGTCGTACATCACCGCCAGCGCGCGCTCGAGCAGCACGCGGCTCGGGCGGTTCTCGCCCAACTCCATCTCGTTGCGCACGACCGGCATCTCGCTGGCCAGATCCTCCCTGGAGATGAAGCTGTTGACCATCGCGTCGGCCAGCCAGCCCAGATACCAGGCGAGGTTGTCGTCGTTGGCGGTGAAGCTGGCGAAGTAGTTGGTGCGGTCGAGCCAGGTGCTGCCGTTGGCGCGCAGCCCGCGGCGCGTGAACTCGGCCCACACGTCGCGCGTCGTCGGCGTGCCCCTGAACAGCAGGTGCTCGAGCAGATGCGCCATGCCGGTCTCGCCGTAGTCCTCCTGGCGCGAGCCGGCGTGGATCGTGAGGTTGACCGTCGTCGTCGGCTTGCTCGCGTCGGGCACGAGCAGCACCTGCAGGCCGTTGGCCAGGCGGTACTCGGTGATGCCTTCGACGCTCGTGATCTCGCTCGCGCCCGCCGGCAGGGCGGCGTCGGCGCTGCCAGCCAGGCTCTCGAACGCCGGGGCGGCGGCGAGCCCGAGCACGAGCAGGAATTGCAGCAGCAAGCGCATGAAGGCTCCTGGGGATGGCCGACGCCGGGGCAGCGGCGCGCAAGGCCTTGCCCGATGACGTGCGGTGGGTGATGCGAAAGGCGGCGAGTTTAGAGGCCCCTCCTCGCCGGAGGTTCCGGCGAGGCCCATCCCGGCCGGAGGTTCCGGCGAGGTCCATCCCGGCCGGAGGTTCCGGCGAGGTCCATCCCGGCCGGAGGTTCCGGCGACGCCCATCCCGGCCGGAGGTTGCGGCGAGGCGCACCCCCGCCCGGGCTTGCGGCGCTCAGCGCGCCGCCGGATAGCCCCGCAGTCCGGCCAGATCGAGCACGCGCACGCCGCCGTACTCGACGCGGATGAGCCGCGCCGCCCCGAGTGCGGCCAGCGCCTCGTTGACGCGCTGTCGCGACAGACCCACGAGGTAGCCCAGCTCCTGCTGCGTGATGCGCAGCAGATCGCCCACGCCCGGATACAGCAGCGGATGGAACAGCGCCGCGAGGCTGCGCGCCACGCGCGCATCGGGCTGCGTGATGCGGTCGATCTCGCGCGCCGCGATGAACTGCCCCAGCCGCTCGTTGAGCTGGTTCATGACGAAGCGGTTGAAGCCGATGCTGCGGTCGAGCAGCCAGTGGAAGGTCTCGACGCCGATGCCGGCCACCACGCTCTTGCGCAGAGCCTGGATGTTGTAGCGGTACGGCTCCCTCTTCAACACCGTGCCCTCGCCGAACCAGCCGCCCGGCGGCAGGCCGGTGAAGGTGATGGGCATGCCCAGCGCGGTGTCGTTGCTCATCTTCAGCAGCCCGTCGAGCACGCCGAACCAGTAGGTCACCGGCCGCCCGATGCGGCACACCAGCTCGCCCGGCTGCACGGTGACCACGCGCAGGTCGGCGGCCACGCGTTCACGCTCGACAACGCCCAGGCCGCCGAGCCAGCCAATGCCGGCCAGCTCGCCGGCGTGCGCCGCGCGCGAGCGCGAGACCCGCACGCCCTGCGCGCCCGAGGTCGGTGGAAGGACGGCCGTGGGCATCGGGAAAACGCCTGTCAGCAACAACCCGCAGATTGTCGCCAGAACGACAACATGGCGTCAAAGTCGGCCGCAGAATCGTCGCGTCGGCACCGGCCGGTGCGCTTGGCCGGCACCGGCTTGGCCCGTGGAGACTGCGTTGTCGTCGACGTTCGCACGCCTGCTGCTCGAGCATGCCGCCCGGCGGCCGCACGCCGTGGCGCTGCGCGAGAAGGTCTACGGCATCTGGCAGACCACCACCTGGGCCGAGCTGGCGCAACTGGTGCGGCACATCGCCTGCGGGCTGGCCGAGGCCGGCGTGCAGCGCGGCGACCACGTGGTCGTGGTGGGCGAGAACCGACCGCGCCTGTATGCGTCGATGCTGGCGGCGCAGGCGCTGCGCGCGGTTGCCGTGCCGCTGTACCAGGACGCGGTGGCTGCCGAATACCTGTTCCCGATGCGCAATGCCGAAGTGCGCGTGGCCATCGTCGAGGACCAGGAGCAGGTCGACAAGATGCTCGAGATCCGCGCGCAGCATCCGGCGCTGGCGCGCATCTGGTACGACGAGGCGCGCGGGCTGCGCAACTACGCCGAGCCGGGGCTGGCCTCGCTCGACGCGCTCGTCGCCGCGGGCCGGGCCTGGGACGGCGCGCACCCGCGGGCCTACGACGAGGCGGTTGCCGCCGGCCGGGCCGACGACGTGGCGGCGATGTTCTTCACCTCGGGCACCACCGGCAACCCGAAGGGCGTCGTGCACACGCACGCGACGCTGCTCGACAGCGCCATCGCCGGCGCGCGCTTCGACAGGCTGACCGACAAGGAAGAGGTGCTGGCCTACCTGCCGCCGGCCTGGATCGGCCAGAACATCTTCAGCTACGCGCAGTGGCTGGCCTGCGGCTACGTGGTGAACTGCCCCGAGTCGCCGGGCACCGTGATGCTCGACCTCGCCGAGATCGGCCCCACCTACTACTTCGCGCCGCCGCGCATCTTCGAAGGGCTGCTGACCAGCGTCACGATCCGCATGGAGGACGCCGGGCGCTTCAAGCGCCGGCTGTACCGGCACTGCATGGACGTGGCGCGGCGCGTCGGGCCCGCGCTCATGGACGGCAGGCCCGTGGGGCTGGCGGCGCGGCTGCACTACGCGCTCGGCAACGTCCTCGTCTACGGCCCGCTGCGCAACGCGCTGGGCTTGGCGCGCGTGCGCGTGGCCTACACCGCGGGCGAGGCGATCGGCCCCGATCTCTTCGCCTTCTTCCGCTCGATCGGCATCAACCTCAAGCAGCTGTACGGCAGCACCGAGACCGCGGTCTTCGTGTGCCTGCAGCCCGACCACGAGGTGCACGCCGACACGGTGGGCGTGCCGATCGAGGGCGTCGAGATCAGGCTCGAGGAAAGCGGCGAGATCCTCGTGCGCTCGCCGGGGCTGCTCAAGGAGTACTACAGGAACCCCGAGGCCACGGCCGAGGTGCTCGACGCCGACGGCTGGTACCACACGGGCGATGCGGGCTTCGTCGACGCGCGCGGGCACCTGAAGATCATCGACCGCGCCAAGGACGTCGGGCGCATCGCGGGCGGCGCCAACGACGGCGCGATGTTCGCGCCCAAGTACGTCGAGAACAAGCTCAAGTTCTTCGCGTACGTCAAGGAGGCGGTGGCCTTCGGCGACGGGCGCGAGAAGGTCTGTGCCTTCGTCAACATCGACTACGAGGCGGTGGGCAACTGGGCCGAGCGGCGCAACCTGCCGTACACGGGATACACCGACCTGGCCGCCAAGCCCGAGGTGCTCGAGCTCGTGCGCGAGTGCGTCGAGAAGGTGAACGCCGACCTCGCGGCCGACGAGCGCCTGGCCGCCAGCCAGGTGAGCCGCTTCCTGGTGCTGCACAAGGAGCTCGACGCCGACGACGGCGAGCTCACGCGCACGCGCAAGGTGCGCCGCGGCTTCATCGCCGACAGGTACGCGGTGCTGCTCGACGCGCTGTACGGCGGCAGGAGCGAGCAGTACATCGAGACCGCCGTCAAGTTCGAGGACGGGCGCAGCGGCAGGGTCGCGGCCACGCTGCGCATCGTCGACGCGCGCACGCAACCGGCGCTGCGCCGAGCCGCATGAGCGCCGTGCACGAACCGCCGGCCGACGCCGCTGCGCCCGCTGCCGCCGCCCCGCCCGGCACGCGGCGCCGGTGCACCGGCGAGGTCCTCCTCGAGGCGAAGAACATCTCGCTCGCCTTCGGCGGCGTCAGGGCGCTCAGCGACGTCGGCTTCGACGTGCGCGAGCACGAGGTGCGCGCCATCATCGGCCCCAACGGCGCCGGCAAGAGCAGCTTGCTCAACTGCATCAACGGCGTGTACCAGCCGCAGCAAGGCACCATCGCCTTGCGCGGCCGCACCTACCGCGGCATGAACAGCCGCCAGGTGGCCGAGATGGGGGTGGCGCGCACGTTCCAGAACCTGGCGCTGTTCAAGGGCATGAGCGTGCTCGACAACATCATGTCGGGGCGCAACCTGAAGATGCGCACCAGCCTGTTGCGCCAGGCTATGCGCAACCCCTGGTTCTCGGTCGCCGAGCGCGAGGAGAGCGTGCACCGCGAGGTGGTCGAGCACATCATCGACTTCCTCGAGATCCAGGCGCACCGCAAGACCCCGGTCGGCCGCCTGCCCTACGGGCTGCAAAAGCGCGTCGACCTCGGCCGCGCGCTGGCGATGGAGCCGCAGGTGCTGCTGCTCGACGAGCCGATGGCGGGCATGAACGTCGAGGAGAAGCAGGACATGAGCCGCTTCATCCTCGACGTCAACGACGAGTACGGCACCACGATCGTGCTGATCGAGCACGACATGGGCGTGGTGATGGACCTCTGCGACCGCGTCGTCGTGCTCGACTACGGCCGCAGGATCGCCGACGGCACGCCGGCCGAGGTGCAGCACGACGCCGCGGTCATCCGCGCCTATCTGGGCACCACGGCCTGAGGCGGCAGCGGCCATGGGCTTCTTTCTCGAGACCCTGATCGGCGGCCTGATGACGGGCGTGCTGTATTCGCTGGTGGCGCTGGGCTTCGTGCTGATCTACAAGGCCTCCGGCGTCTTCAACTTCGCGCAGGGCGTGATGGTGCTGTTCGCGGCCCTGGCGATGGCGCGCCTGTCGCAGTGGATTCCCCAGTGGACCGGGGTGCAGGGCAAGCTCGCGGCCAACGTCCTGGCCTTCGCGGCGGCTGCCGTGGCGATGCTGGCGCTGGCCTGGCTCGTCGAACGCCTGGCGCTGCGCCATCTGGTGAACCAGCCCGAGGCGACGCTGCTGATGGCCACGATCGGCATCGGGTTCTTCCTCGAAGGCTTCGGCCAGTCGGTGTTCGGCAGCAACGTCTACAACATCGACATCGACCTGCCCAAGGATCCGGTCTTCGTGCTGCAGGGCCTGTTCGACGGCGGCATCCTGATCGACTCGCAGGAACTGGCGGCGGCGCTGATCGCCGCCTTGCTGGTGCTGGCGCTGGTCGTCTTCTTCCAGAAGACCAAGACCGGCCGCGCGCTGCGCGCCGTGGCCGACGACCACCAGGCGGCGCAGTCGGTGGGCATCGCGCTGAGCCGCATGTGGGTGATCGTCTGGTTCGTGGCCGGCCTCAGCGCCCTGGTGGCGGGCATGGTCTGGGGCAGCAAGCTGGGCGTGCAGTTCTCGATCTCGACGCTGGCGCTGCGTGCGCTGCCGGTGGTCATCCTGGGCGGGCTGACCTCGGTGCCCGGTGCGATCGTGGCCGGGCTGATCGTGGGCGCCGGCGAAAAGCTCTCGGAAATCTACCTCGGCCCCCATGTCGGCGGCGGCATCGAGGTCTGGTTCGCCTACGTGCTGGCGCTCGTCGTGCTGCTGATCCGGCCCCAGGGCCTGTTCGGCGAAAAGATCATCGATCGCGTATGAAATGCGAGACGAAGCCAAGGGCGCCGTGGCGTCGACAAGCAAGGGTTTTTCGGCGCAGCCAGAAGTTCATCGAGCGCGTCTGAGCGCGCGCGGGCGAGAAGATGCTCTATCGCGAGAACGGCCAGTTCAAGACCAGCTACCGGGCCGACCAGCAGATCTTCCCGATCCTGCAGGACCGCGTGCTCGTCGCCGCGCTGCTGCTGCTCGCCTTCGTCGTCGTGCCCATCGCGGCCGACAGCTACCACTTCGCGACCCTCCTGATCCCGGTGGTCATCCTGTCGCTGGCGGCCCTGGGCGCGAACATCCTGATCGGCTACTGCGGGCAGATCTCCCTCGGTTCGGGCGCCTTCATGGCGGTGGGCGCGTATGGTGCCTACAACGTCATCATGCGCATCCCGGGCACACCGCTCGTGGTCGCGCTGCTGCTGGGCGGCCTGTGCGCCGCGGTGTTCGGCGTCGCGTTCGGACTGCCCAGCCTGCGCGTCAAAGGCCTGTATCTCGCGGTCACGACGCTGGCGGCGCAATTCTTCGCCGACTGGATGTTCTACCGCGTCAAGTGGCTCACGATGGACAGTCCGTCCATCTCGGTCACCGCGCCCGACCTGTCGTTCTTCGGGCTGGCGCTGGACAGCTATGCCGCCAAGTACCTGTTCTGCCTGAGCATCCTCGTGCTCACCGCGCTGGCGGCCAAGAATCTGGTGCGCAGCGCCATCGGGCGCGAATGGATGGCGATCCGCGACATGGACGTGGCCGCCAGCGTGATCGGCATCCGCCCCACCTACGCCAAGCTCACCGCCTTTGCCATCAGCAGCTTCGTCATCGGCATCGCCGGCGCGTTGTGGGGCTTCTTCTACCTCGGCTCGTGGGAGCCCGCGGCCTTCGGGCTGGACATGTCGCTGCAGCTCCTGTTCATGGTCATCATCGGCGGCCTGGGCTCCATCATGGGCAATTTCTTCGGCGCTGCCTTCATGGTGGTGCTGCCGATCCTGATCCGCCTGTGGCTGCCGAACCTGGGGCAGTGGATCGGCCTGCCGCTGGGCACCGCCGCCGCCGCGCACCTCGAACTGATGGTGTTCGGTGTGCTCATCGTCTGGTTCCTCGTCGTCGAGCCTCATGGCCTGGCGCGCCTGTGGAGCACGGCCAAGCACAAGCTGCGCGTGTGGCCGTTCCCGCACTGAACACCACGCCCCGCCCCGTTTCGTCCCGGCCCTCCCCTTCGCAACGCACTTCCAAGGAGACACCCCATGAAGCGAATCGTCGGTCTGATCACGGCCGCTGCCGCCGCGGCAGGCATGGCCCTGGCACCGGCCAGCACCGTGGCCCAGGGTGCGGAGCAGTACGCTCCCGTCCTCTCGTACCGCACCGGACCGTATGCGCCCAACGGCATCCCGGTGGCCAACGGCACCGTCGATTACCTCAAGCTGGTCAACGCCAAGGGCGGCATCCACGGCGTCAAGTTCAAGATCGAGGAGTGCGAGTTCGCCTACGACACCGCCAAGGGCATCGAGTGCTACGAGCGCATGAAGGGCAAGAATGGCGGCGCGGCCATCGTGCAGTCGATCTCGACCGGCGTCACCAACGCCCTGCTGAAGAAGGCGCCCGAGGACAAGGTGTCGCTCGTCATCGCCGGCTACGGCACGCCGGCGGCGGCCGACGGCAGCGTCTTCAAGTGGGTGTTCCCCGTGGTGCCGAACTACTTCGTGGCCGCCGACGTGATGATGCAGGCCATCGGTGCCAAGGCCGGCGGCCTGGACAAGCTCAAGGGCAAGAGCATCGACTACGTCTACATGGACGCGCCGTTCGGGCACGAGTTCATGCCGGTGTTCGACGCCTACGCTGCGAAGTACGGCTTCACGCTGGGCAAGCTGCCGGTGACGGCGCCGGGCCTGGACCAGAAATCGACCTGGCTGCAGGTGCGCCGCGACAAGCCGGACTACGTGCTCTACGTGGGCTACGGCGTGATGAACCCGACCGCGCTCAAGGAAGCGCAGTCGGTCGGCTACCCGCGCGACAAGATCTACGCCTTCTGGTGGGCGGGCTCCGAATCCGACGTGAAGGGCGTCGAGGAAGCCGCCAAGGGCTACAACGCCGCGGCACTGCAGGCCAGCGCCAACCGCGACGCCAAGGTCATCAAGGAGGTTCAGGCCCTGCTCTACGACAAGGGCCTGGGCACGGCCGAAGACCGCAAGAGCGTCGGCGACGTGCTGTACGTGCGCGGCCTGATCACCGGCATGCTGACCGCCGAGACGGTGCGCATCGCGCAGGAGAAGTTCGGCAAGGGCAAGCCCATCACCGGCGAGCAGGCGCAGTGGGCGCTCGAGCACTTCGACCTGACGCCGCAGCGCATCGAGGAGCTGGGCTTCGGCGGCATCATCCAGCCGCTGAAGACCACCTGCGCGCAGCACATGGGCTCGTACGCCGCACGCATGTCGGTCTGGGACGGCAAGGAGTGGAAGATCGACAGCGACTGGTACGAAGGCAACCGCCAGATCATCGACCCGTTGATCAAGCAGTTCGCAGACAAGTACGCGGCAGACAACAAGATCGAGCGACGCAAGTGCGACAACTGACGGCGCCACCGGCGGCCGGGGCCGGCGCCGCCTGCCCCGGCCGCGGGCCGCGCTGAGACACGCAGACGAACGATGAGCGGCACCGCACCGTGCACCCTCCTCGATGTCAACGGCATCGAGGTCATCTACAACCACGTGATCCTGGTGCTCAAGGGCGTGTCGCTCTCGGTGCCCGAGGGCGGCATCGTCGCCCTGCTGGGCGGCAACGGCGCGGGCAAGACGACGACGCTGCGCGCCATCTCGAACCTGCTCGAGGGCGAACGCGGCGAGGTCACGAAAGGGCGCATCGAATACCAGGGCGAGCGCATCGAGCGCCTCACGCCGTCGGAGCTGGTCCGGCGCGGCGTCGTGCAGGTGATGGAGGGCCGCCACTGCTTCGCGCATCTGACGATCGAGGAGAACCTGCTCACCGGCGCCTACACGCGCCGGGACGGCAAGGCGGCGATCGCACGCACGCTCGACAAGGTCTACGCGTACTTCCCGCGCCTGAAGGAGCGCCGCCGCGCGCAGGCCGCCTACACCTCGGGCGGCGAGCAGCAGATGTGCGCCATCGGGCGCGCCCTGATGGCCGAGCCGAAGATGGTGCTACTCGATGAGCCGAGCATGGGCCTGGCGCCGCAGATCGTCGCCGAGGTGTTCGAGATCGTGCGCGACCTCAACCACAAGGAGCGCACGACCTTCCTGCTCGCCGAGCAGAACACCCACATGGCGCTGCGCTACGCCGACTGCGGCTACATCCTCGAGAACGGCCGCATCGTGATGGACGGCGCCGCGGCAACGTTGCGCGAGAACGAGGACGTCAAGGAGTTCTATCTGGGCGTGGGCGGCAGCGACCGCAAGAGCTTTCGCGACGTGAAGAGCTACAAGCGCCGCAAGCGCTGGCTGTCGTGAGGGTGCGGCCGACCCCCAACCGCCCAGGCCGCCGCGCAGGCCTCGACCACCGCACAAGGAGACGCGTGATGCCCGACCTGCCCGATTTCGGCTTCGAGCCGCCACCGTTCGACGCCACCAAGGCGCTCGAACAGACGAAGCGCGCGCTGCGCGAGCTGAAGCTCGCCGAGCGCGGCACCGGCTTCGAGCTGCGCGGCAAGCGCGTCGCCGAGCTGAAGCCCGAAGGCGCCGCCGTCGCCGCCCGGCTGGCGCGCAAGCTCGCGCTCACGCCCGAATGGGATCGCCGGCGGATCGAGTCGGCCGCCGATCAGCGCAAGTTCATCGACGAAGTCAAGCGCCGCCTCGAGCGCTGGGAGCGCGAGGAATGAGACATCGCGCCGGCGCTCATGCTGCCGCACACGGGGTCTTGCCGTGAACGCGTACTACGACGAACTCGAAACCCGCGACCCTGCGGCGCGCGAAGCCGCGCTGATGGCCGCGTTGCCGGCGCAGGTGGCGGCGGCGAAATCGGTGCCGGCGCTGGCCGCCGCGCTGGCCGATGTCGACCCCGCCGCCATCACGTCGCGCAGCGCACTGGCGCGGCTGCCGCTCACGCGCAAGCACGAGCTGCTGGCGCGCCAGCAGGCCTCGCGCGGCACGGCCGCAGCCGGCTGGGATCCGTTCGGCGGCTACTCGGCCATCGGCTGGCGCGCGATGGCGCAGGCCCAGACGCACACGCGCAGCGCGGCACCGCGCGTGTTCCAGTCGCCCGGGCCGATCTACGAACCCGAAGGGTGCGCGCGCGACTACTGGCGCTTCGCGCGCGCGCTGCACGCCGCCGGCCTGCGCGGCGGCGACCTCGTGCACGTGAGCTTCAGCTTCCACCTCACGCCCGGCGCGTGGATGGTCGACAGCGGCGCGCAGGCGCTGGGCTGCACGGTCTTCGCGGGCGGCGTCGGCAACACCGAGCTGCAGCTGCAGGCCATGGCCGAGCTGCACGCCGATGCCTACGTCGGCACGCCGAGCTTCCTGCGCATCGTGCTCGAGAAGGCGGCCGAGACCGGCCAGGCGTTGCCGCACCTGAAGAAGGCGGTGGTGAGCGGCGAAGCCTGCCCGCCCAGCCTGCACGAGTGGTTCGCCGCGCGCGGCGTGCAGGCGTTCCAGACCTACGCGAGCGCCGACGTGGGCGTCGTCGCCTACGAGACCGCAGCGCGCGCGGGCCTGGTCGTCGACGAAGGCGTGATCGTCGAGATCGTGAAGCCCGGCACCGACCGGCCGGTGCCCGACGGCGAAGTGGGCGAGGTGGTCGTCACTGCGCTCAACCCCGACTATCCGCTGCTGCGCCTGGGCACCGGCGACCTCTCGGCGGTGCTGCCGGGGTCGTGCCCCACCGGCCGCACCAACATGCGCATCAGGGGCTGGATGGGCCGTGCCGACCAGACCGCCAAGGTGCGCGGCATGTTCGTGCACCCGGGCCAGGTCGCGGCCGTGCTCGGGCGACACCCCGAGATCGGCCGTGCACGGCTCGTGATCGAAGGCGAGATGGCCAACGACCGCATGACACTGCATGCCGAAGTCGCCGCCAGCCCGGCCGGCCTGGCCGACGCCGTCGCCGCCAGCGTGCGCGATCTGACCCGGCTGCGCTGCGACGTCGTGCTGGTGGCACCCGGCACGCTGCCCAACGACGGCAAGGTCGTCGACGACTGCCGCAGCTACGAGTGAAGGACGCAGCTTGCGCGGCGGCGGCGGCCGGCTGCATGCCGGGTCTCGCATGCCCGGCTGCACATCCGTTCGCATGTACCGCCGCCGTGCCGCGCCAGGCGAACCGGGCACGGTCACGCCGTGTTGCCTGACGGGGCAGGCCGTTTCGCGGCCGCTGCGCGCACCGTGAGCGCAATCGTCACCGGCCCGTCGTTGACCAGGTGCACCTGCATGTGGGCACCGAACTCGCCGCAGGCCACCTGCGGGTGGCGCGCGCGTGCCCGCCGCAGCACCGCGTCGTAGAGCGCGCGGCCCTGCGCCGGCGCCGCCGCGGCGGTGAAGCTCGGGCGGTTTCCACCGGAAGTGTCGGCAGCGAGCGTGAACTGCGAGACGACGAGCAGGCCGCCGGCCACGTCCTGCACGCTGAGGTTCATCTTGCCGGCCGCGTCGGCGAAGATGCGCAGCCCGAGCAGCTTGTCGACGAGCCGCGCGGCTTCGCGCTCGCCGTCGGCCGGCTCGGCGCACACGAACACCAGCGCGCCGGCGCCGATGGCGCCGACGCTGCGGCCCTCCACCTCCACCCGTGCCTCGCGCACGCGCTGCACCAGCGCCAGCATCAGAGCGGATCCTGCGCAGCGTCGAGGTACGCCTCGACATCCATCGGCAGCAACTGGATCGTCGCGCGCAACCCCGGCACGGCGCTCATCAGCGCCTGCTCCACCGCCGTGCGCAGCGCCGCGGCCCGGCCGAGTGTCCAGCCCGCCGGCATGTGCATGTGCATATCGACGAAGCGGCGCTGCCCGGCGCGGCGCGTGGAAATGTGATCGAAGCGGATCGTGGGGTGGCGAAAGCCCGCCAGCACCTTGTCGATCTGCGCGCGCGCCTCGTCGTCGAGTGCGCGGTCCATCAGGCCGTCGACCGAGCGGCGCACGAGTGACCAGCCTTCGCGCAGGATGTTCAGCGCCACCGCGATCGCGATCACCGGGTCCAGCCACTGCCAGCCCGTGGTCAGCACGCCGACGAGGCCGACGACGACGCCGATCGAGGTCCAGACGTCGGTGAAGAGGTGGCGCGCATCGGCCTCCAGCGCGATCGAGCGCGACGCGCGGCCCTTCTTCATCATCGCCCACGCCAACGCCCCGTTGAGCGCCGAGCCGAGCATCGACAGCGCGATGCCCCAGCCGATCTGCTCGAGCGGCTGCGGCGTCAGGAAGCGCTGCGCCGCGGCCCAGACGATGGCCAGCGCGGCCGCGAAGATGAGCACGCCCTCGAAGCCGCTGGACAGGTACTCGGCCTTGTAGTGGCCGTAGGGGTGCTCGTCGTCGGCCGGCATCGCGGCCCAGGTCACCATCGCCAGCGCGAACGCGGCGCCGATCAGGTTGACCAGCGATTCGAGCGCGTCGGACAGCAGCCCGACGCTGCCGCTCAGCCACCACGCACCCGTCTTCAGCACGATGGTGGCCAGCGCCACCACGACCGACAGCTTCAGGTAGCCGCTGACCTGCATGCGCGCACCGTGCGGTCCGGGCTCGGGCTCGGGCTCGGGCTCAGGCCGTCAGCGTGACGCGCGCGAACTTGCGCTTGCCCACCTGCACGACCACCGTCCCGGCGCCGATCTTCAGGCCCTTGTCGGCGACCACGCCGCCGTCGACGCGCACGCCGCCCTGTTCGACCAGGCGCATCGCCTCGCTCGTGCTCGGCACGAGCCCGCAACGCTTGAGCAGCACGCCGATCGCCAGCGGCGCGCCGGCGAGCGCGACTTCGGCGATGTGCTCGGGAATGCCGCCGCCGGCGCGCAGCCGGAAATCCTCCTCGGCCGCATCGGCCGCCGCCGCGCCGTGAAAGCGCGCCGCGATCTCCTTGCCCAGCATGACCTTGGCGTCCATCGGATTGCGCCCGCCGGCCACCTCGGCGCGCAGGCGCGCGATCTCATCCTCGGAGCGAAACGACAGCAGCGTGTACCAGCGCCACATCTGCGCGTCGCCGATCGACATCGTCTTCGCGAACATCGTGTTCGCGTCCTCGGTGATGCCGATGTAGTTGTTCTTGCTCTTGCTCATCTTCTCGACGCCGTCCAGGCCCTCGAGCAGCGGCATCGTCAGGATGCACTGCGGCTCCTGCCCGTATTCCTGCTGCAGCGCGCGGCCGACCAGCAGGTTGAACTTCTGGTCGGTGCCGCCGAGCTCGAGATCGGCCTGCAGCGCCACCGAGTCGTAGCCTTGCATCAGCGGGTACAGCAACTCGTGGATGCCGATCGGGCTGCCGGCGCGAAAGCGCTTCGTGAAGTCGTCGCGCTCCAGCATGCGTGCCAGCGTGTACTTCGCGGCCAGCTGGATCATGCCGCGCGCGCCCAGCGGGTCACTCCATTCGCTGTTGTAGCGGATCTCGGTCTTCGCCCGATCGAGCACCATGCCGGCCTGCGCGAAGTAGGTCTGCGCGTTGGCTTCGATCTGCTCGCGCGTGAGCGGCGGGCGCGTCGTGTTGCGCCCCGACGGGTCGCCGATCATCGACGTGAAGTCGCCGATCAGGAAGATCACCGTGTGCCCCAGGTCCTGCAGCTGGCGCATCTTGTTGAGCACCACCGTGTGGCCGACGTGGATGTCGGGCGCGGTCGGGTCCAGCCCGAGCTTGATGCGCAGCGGTCGACCGGTGGCCTCGGCGCGCGCCAGCTTGGCCAGCCAGTCCGACTCGGGGATCAGCTCCTCGCAGCCGCGCTTGCTGACGGCCAGCGCCTGCAGCACGCGCTCGGTCACGGGATGGGCCGGCCTCGCCGGCACGGTCGTCGCACTCATCGTCTGCTTACATCCGGGATATCTCGTGGCTTGGCGCTAGGAGGGGCTCGGGTATACTCCCCCCCCATTCGAGTGCCCGACCATGCCGCCTTGCCAGGCGGTGGCGGCCGGGCGCGGATTCTAGCGGTCGAGGCTTCGCACCCCGCGTCAGGGGTCTGGCCGCCGCCCCATTCCACTGCCGTCGACGACGTCGACGTCGTCGATCCGACCGAGCGCAGCAATGCGCCCGCAGCCCGTTCCATATCTTCCGATCCGTGGTTCCATCGCCCGAAGCCATAGCCCGAGCCGTGCAGCGATTCGCCGAGCGGCACCGGCGCGGCCTCGTCGCCACGGCGGCCACCCTGCTCGGCGGCTTCGGTCTCACCGCCGTGGCCACCGTCGCCATCTCGCCGCTGGTGCCCGAGCCGGCGCTGCTGCCGCAACGCGTGGTCATCGAGTCGCTGCAGCCGCACGATCTGGACGCGCAACTGGGTGCCCTGGCGGCACAAGACCTCGTGCTCACGCGCAGCACCGTGACGCGCGCCACCGACAGCGCCGACGCCCTGCTCTCGCGCCTGGGCGTGGTCGACGCCTCGGCGGCAGCGTTCCTGCGCAGCGACGCGACGGCGCGCGAGGTGCTCGCCGGCCGCGGCACGAAGATGGTGCAGGCCCGGGTGTCGGCCGACGGTGCGCTCGAGTCGCTCGTGGCACGCTACCCCGTCGAGGGCGGCGCGCTGGCGCGCACGCATTTCAAGCGGCTGACGATGGCGCGCGCGGCCGACGGCTGGAGCGCACGGGTCGAGACGCCACGCCTCGAAGGTCGCACCCAGCTGGCCAGCGGCACCATCCGCAGCACGCTGTTCGCGGCCACCGACGAGGCAGGCATCCCCGACGTGCTCGCCTCGCAGCTCGCCGAGATCTTCGCCACCGACATCGACTTTCACCGCGAGTCGAAGAAGGGCGACACCTTCCACCTCGTCTACGAAACGCTCACCGCCGATGGCGAGCCGGTGGCCTGGAACGACGGCGTGGGCCGCGTGCTGGCGGCCGAGTTCGTCACCGGCGGTCGTCGATACCAGGCCGTGTGGTTCGCCGGGGCCGACGGTCGCGGCGCCTACTTCACGCCCGACGGCCGCAGCAAGCGCCACAACCTGCTGGCGAGCCCGCTGGCTTTTTCGCGCGTGACCTCGGGCTTCGAGATGCGCGTGCATCCGCTGCTCAACACCTGGCGCAAGCACAACGGCATCGATTACGGCGCACCGACGGGCACGCCGGTGCGCACCGTCGGCGACGGCATCGTCGAGTTCGCCGGTCGACAGAACGGCTACGGCAACGTGATCGAGGTGCGCCACCGCGGCAACCAGTCGACGCTGTACGCCCACCTGTCGCGCATCGACGTCAAGGCCGGTCAGCATGTGACCCAGGGCGAGACGATCGGCGCCGTCGGCGCCACCGGCTGGGCCACCGGCCCGCACCTGCATTTCGAGTTCCGGATGGGCGACGTGCTGCAGGATCCGCAGGCGATCGCCCGGAGCTCCGAGACGATCCGCCTCGACCCGGCCGAGCAGCCGCGTTTCGCGCAGGCGCTCGAGGTGGTGCAGGCCAAGCTCGACATCGCCGCCACGCTCGTCGGCGTGCGCGTCACGGCCGAATAGCCGCCGAATAGCCGCCGCGTCGCGCCACCTGCTGCCGGCGCGCCCGGCAGTCATCGGCGTGGCGCCTGCGCGCGTGCTTCTTCGCCCGGGTGGCCCAGAAATGAGCGCGCGCAACCTGTACATCGGCCTCATGTCGGGCACGTCGCTGGACGGCGTGGACGGCGTGCTCGTGCGGTGGACGGCACGGCAGCGCGGCGGCTTCGTCGTGCGCGGCTTCGTGCACCGGCCGTTCGCCGCGGCGTTGCGCGCCGAGCTGCTGGCGCTCAACCGGCCGGGTGCCGACGAGATCCATCGCGCGGCGCTCGCTGCGAGCGCGCTGGCACGCGAGTACGCTGCCCTCACCCGGGCCCTGCTGGCGCACGCTGGCGTGCCGGCAGGCGACGTGGTGGCGATCGGCGCGCACGGCCAGACCGTCCGCCACCGGCCGGGCGAATTCGACGGCACCGGCTACACCGTGCAACTGCTCAACGGCGCCCTGCTGGCCGAGCTGACCACCATCGACGTCGTCTGCGACCTGCGCTCGCGCGACGTCGCCGCCGGTGGTCAGGGCGCACCGCTGGTGCCCGCCTTCCATGCCGCCTGCCTGGCCGACCCGGCTGCCGACAGCGCCGTGCTCAACCTCGGCGGCATCGCCAACCTGACCTTGCTGCCGGTTGCCGGCACCGTGCGCGGCTTCGATTGCGGCCCGGGCAACCTGCTGATGGACCTGTGGTGCAGCCGCCATCTCGGCCAGCCGTACGACGCCGATGGCCGCTGGGCCGCCGGCGGGCAGGTCGACGACGCCCTGCTGCAGCGCTGGCTCGCCGAGCCCTACTTCGAGCGTGCGCCGCCCAAGAGCACCGGGCGCGATCTCTTCGACGCTGCATGGCTCGACGCCAGCCTCGCCGACACCCGCGCCGCAGCGCAGGACGTGATGGCCAGCCTGGCCGAGCTCACGGCGCGCGGCGCGATCGACGCGCTGCGGCGCCACGCGCCGCACAGCACGCGCTTGCGGGTCTGCGGCGGCGGCGCGCACAACCGGCATCTGATGCGGCGCCTGGCCGCGCTGGCCGGGGCCGGCGTGAGCGTGGCGAGCAGCGCCGACGCCGGCGTGCCCCCCGATCAGGTCGAGGCGCTCGCCTTCGCGTGGCTGGCACGTGCCTTCGTCGAGCGGCGTGTGGGCAATCTGCCGGCCGTTACGGGTGCGTGCGGCGCGCGGCTGCTCGGCGCGCTGTACCCGGCCTGAGAGGCCGGCGGCGGGTCGCGCGGCAGGCCCTGCGAGCGCGTCGGCTGCTCAGCCCGAGAAAGACGATCCGCAGCCGCAGGTCGTGCCCGCGTTCGGGTTCTTGATCACGAACTGCGCGCCCTGCAGGTCTTCCTTGTAGTCGATCTCGGCGCCGACCAGGTACTGCAGGCTCATGGCGTCGATGAGCAGCGTGACGCCGTTCTTCGCCATCTGGGTGTCGTCGTCGTTGACCGCTTCGTCGAACGTGAAGCCGTACTGGAAACCCGAGCAGCCGCCGCCTTGCACGAAGACGCGCAGCTTGAGCAGCGGGTTGCCTTCCTCGTCGACCAGTTCCTTGACTTTGGCCGCGGCGCTGTCGGTGAAGACGAGCGGCGGGGGCGGCTCGTCGCTGCGGGTGACCTGCACTTCGGCAATCGCGTTCATGTCGTTTCTCCGGTGACGGGCAGCGAGCGCGCCTTCGCGTCGATGATCACATGCACGGCCTTGACCCTCTGCCGGACCCGGGCATTGCCATCCACCGAGCCCGGCGGCGATGCGACGCGAGCCGGCGTGATGCAATGCGAGCCGGCGCCGCGCCTGGCGCAGCGGCCGGCTCGATCGGCGCCGATCAGCGCTTGCTGAACTGCTTGCGTCGCCGCGCGCCGTGCAGGCCGACCTTCTTGCGCTCGACCTCGCGCGCGTCGCGCGTGACGAATCCTGCGCCCGACAATTCGGGCTTGAGCGCCGCGTCGTAGTCGATGAGGGCGCGCGTGATGCCCAGGCGCACCGCGCCGGCCTGGCCGGACTCGCCGCCGCCGTGCACGTTGACCTTGATGTCGAACGCCGCATCGTTGGCGGTGAGCGCGAGCGGCTGGCGCACGATCATGATCGACGTCTGACGACCGAAGTACTCGTCGATCGACTTGCCGTTGATGACGATCTGGCCGTTGCCCTTCTTCATGAAGACGCGTGCCACCGAGCTCTTGCGGCGGCCGGTGCCGTAGTTCCAGTTTCCGATCATCGCCTGCCTCAGATCGCCAGGGGCTTGGGTTGCTGCGCGGTGTGCGGGTGCGTGGCACCGGCATACACCTTCAGCTTCTTGATCATCGCGTAGCCGAGCGGCCCCTTGGGCAGCATGCCCTTGACCGCCTTCTCGAGCGCGCGACCCGGATGCCTGGCCTGCATGTCCTTGAACGAGGTGCCGTAAATGCCGCCCGGGTAGCCCGAGTGGCGGTAGTAGATCTTGTCGGTGGGCTTGGCCCCGGTGACGCGGATCTTGTCGGCGTTGACGACGACGATGAAGTCGCCGGTATCGACGTGAGGCGTGTAGATGGCCTTGTGCTTGCCGCGCAAACGGTGTGCCACTTCGCTGGCGACACGCCCGAGCACCTTGTCGGTGGCGTCAATCACGAACCATTCATGCTTCACTTCGGCCGGCTTGGCGCTGAAGGTCTTCATGAGGATCTTTCGGTGTGCGGGACAGGCGGATATGCCAGCCCGCGGCAAGACGGCCTGCTCGCCTGGCGTCGGCCGCTGGTCTTGCCCCAGCGGCCGATGCCGCAGCGATGCGGCATCGATGTGGCACGTGACGCCGCCCTTCGGTGCCGCTCGGATGGCGGTCTCTCGGGTGCAGCGCAAGGCCGACATCGCTCGCATTCCCCGGCCGTCGACGGGAAAAGCCGCGCAGTATACCGCGAGCGCGGACCGTGGCGCAGCTCCGTGCCTGGCGGCCCGCGAGTGCGGGGGCCTGACGCGGCCCGGCGGGTTGTAACATTGTGACCAGTTGATACGCCAGGCCGACCGGTCGTGGACGGCGGACAACGACGCGAAGCCGTTCATGCAGCAGCTCCTTCCGTGGATACTCGCCGCGCTGTCGGTCGCCCTGCTGGCGACCGCGCTGGTGCTCGCGCTGCTGCGCCGGCAAGGGCCGGCCTCACGGCCGCTGCCCACCGAATGGACGCTCACGCCGCGGCCGGTGTTCAACCCCGACGAGCGCCGCGTGTACCGCCAGCTGCGCGAGGCGCTGCCGCACCACATCGTGCTGTCCAAGCTGCCGCTGGTGCGCTTCTGCCAGCCGACCGACCCGGACGAAGTGCGCTTCTGGTACGCACTCCTGGGGTCGGTCCACGTCACCTTCGCCATCTGCAGTGCCAACGGCCGCGTGCTGGCCGCGGTGGACCTCGATACCGAGCGCAGCGGCACGCGGCGCACGCTGCAGATCAAGCAGTCGGTGCTGGCCGCCTGCCGCATCCGCTATCTGCGCTGCCCGGTCGACCACCTGCCCTCGATCCCCGAGTTGCAGCTCCTCGTGCCGCAACCCGGCGCGTCGTGGCACGGCCCACAGCCGGCGCCGAGCATCTCGCGGGCCCATGCGGGGATGAACAGCGCGTCGTCGCGCCGCCACGAGCGCACGACGCTGTGGCAGGACTCGGGCTTCCTGCAGGATTCGTTCTTCGGCGTCGACAGCCGCGACCTGGGTGCCCCCAGCGGATTCGGCGTGCTGCGCCACGGCGCCGTCGTGCGCGAAGCACCGGCAGTGCCGCAGGACGCGGGTGGCGTGGTCGTCGACACGCCGTCCACGCCGCTGCGCCACTGAGCCACCGAGAGCCCGCGTGGGCCGCGGCGCCGGCGCCTACGAGGACCTCACGCCGCAGCAGGTGCTGGCGGCGCTCGATGCCGTCGGGCTCACCGGCGACGGCCGCATCCTGCAGCTCAATTCGTACGAGAACCGCGTCTTCCAGGTCTTTCTCGAAGGCGGCCGCGCCGTGGTCGCCAAGTTCTACCGCCCGGCACGCTGGAGCGACGCGCAGATCCTCGAGGAGCACGCCTTCGCGCTCGAACTGGCCGAGGCCGAGGTGCCGGTGGTGCCGCCGCTGGTGCTGGCCGACGCCGGCATCGAGGCCGGCTTGCGGCTGCACGGCGAGCCGCCGACGCTGGCCTCGCTCGGCCGCCACCGCTGGGCGGTCGCCGAGCGCTCGGCCGGCCGCGAGCCCGAGCTGGACGAGCCCGGCGCGCTGCGGCGCATCGGCCGCTTCATCGGCCGGCTGCACGCCGTCGGCCGGCATCGGCCCTTCGTGCATCGCCACCGCCTCGACGCACGCGCCGACGGCGCGCGCGCGATCGCGCTGCTCACCGATGGCGGCTTCGTCACGCCGGCCGAACGGGCCGCCTGGCAGGCCAGCGCCGACGCGGCCCTCGGGCTGACGACAGCCGCCTTCGACGCGCTGGCGCCCGTGGCCACGCTGCGCCTGCACGGCGACTGCCACCTCGGCAACGTGCTGTGGCGCCGCGACGGCGAGCACGGCACGCCGCACGTCGTCGACCTCGACGACGCGATGCAGGGCCCGGCGGTGCAGGACCTGTGGATGCTGGTCTCGGGCGACGCGCGCACGATGGCGCAGCAGTTGGACGAACTGCTCGCGGGCTACGAACAGTTCGCCGAGTTCGACCAGCGCGAGCGCGCGCTCGTGGAACCGCTGCGCACGCTGCGCATGCTGCGCCACAGCGCCTGGCTGGCCGAGCGCTGGAGCGACCCGACCTTCCCGCTCAACTTCCCGTTCTTCGGCAGCGCCGCCTACTGGAGCCAGCAGACGGCGCAGTTGCGCGAGCAGATCGAGGCGATGTCGGCGTAATCCGTCAGCCGACGAGCAGCGCGTTCACGCGCCGCACGTAGCCGGCGGGATCGTCGAGCTGCCCGCCTTCGGCCAGCAGCGCCTGGTCGAGCAGGATCTGCGCGCGGTCGTCGAAGCGCTCGCTGCCCTCGGCCGAATCGAGCTTCTTCACCAGCGCGTGCTCGACGTTGATCTCGAGGATCGGCTTGGCGTTCGTCGGCACGCCCTGGCCCGCGGCCTTGAGCATGCGCGCCAGGTGCGCGCTCATGTCGCCCTCGTCGACGACGACGCAGGCGGGCGAGTCCACCAGGCGCGTCGTCACGCGCACGTCCTTGACGCGCTCGCCGAGTGACTTCTTCAGGCGCTCGACGAGCGGCCTGGCGGCCTCCGCGGCCGCCTCGGCCTGCTTCTTCTCGTCCTCGTCCTGCAGCTTGCCCAGGTCGACCGCGCCCTTGGCGACGCTGGTCAGGGCATGCCCCTCGAACTCGTACAGGTGCGACAGCATCCACTCGTCGACGCGGTCGACCAGCAGCAGCACCTCGATGCCCTTCTTGCGGAAGATCTCGAGCTGCGGGCTGGCCTTGGCCGCGGCCAGCGTGTCGGCGGTGACGACGTAGATGTCCTCCTGCCCGTCCTTCATGCGCTTGACGTAGGCCTCGAACGACACGCCCTCGTCGGCGTGCGTGGAGGCGAAGCGGTAGAGCTTGGCCAGGCGCTCGCGGTTGGCATGGTCCTCGCCGATGCCTTCCTTGAGCACGGCGCCGAACTGCTGCCAGAACGCGGCGTACTTGTCCTTCTGGTTCTCGGCCACGTCCTCGAGCATCGACAGGACGCGCTTGGTGCAGCCTTCGCGGATCGCCTTCACGTCGCGGCTTTCCTGCAGCAGCTCGCGGCTGACGTTGAGCGGCAGATCGGCCGAGTCGATCACGCCCTTGACGAAGCGCAGGTACACCGGCATCAGCGCCTCGGCGTCGTCCATGATGAAGACACGCTTCACGTACAGCTTGACGCCGCCGCGCTTGTCGCGGTTCCACAGGTCGAACGGCGCCTTGGCCGGCACGTACAGCAGCTGCGTGTACTCGGTGCGGCCCTCGACGCGGTTGTGCGTGTAGGCCAGCGGCGGCTCGGAGTCGTAGCTGATCTGCTTGTAGAAGTCCTGGTACTGCTGATCGGTGATGTCGCTCTTGGCGCGCGTCCACAGCGCGGCGGCCTTGTTCACCGTCTCCCACTCGCCGCTGTCGACCTGGGCCTTCTTCTCGTCGTCCCACTTCTGCGCCTTCATCAGGATCGGCAGCGAGATGTGGTCGGAGTACTTGCCGACGATCGACTTGAGCTTCCACTGCGAGAGGAACTCCTCCTCGCCCTCGCGCAGGTGCAGCACGACGTCGGTGCCGCGCTCGGCGCGCGTGATCGGCTCGACCTCGAACTCGCCGGTGCCCTCGCTCGACCAGCGCACGCCCTCCTCGGGCTTGACGCCGGCGCGGCGGCTTTCGACGGTGATGCGGTCGGCGACGATGTAGCCCGAGTAGAAGCCGACGCCGAACTGGCCGATCAGGTTGGCGTCCTTCTTCTTGTCGCCCTCGAGCGCGGCCATGAACTCGCGCGTGCCGCTGCGGGCGATCGTGCCCAGGTGCTGCACCGCCTCCTCGGCGCTCATGCCGACGCCGTTGTCGCGGATCGTGATCGTCTTCGCGTCGGCATCGAACCAGACGCGGATCTCGAGATTGGGCGCGTCCTCGTACAGCGCGGCGTTGTCGAGCGCCTCGAAGCGCAGCTTGTCGCACGCGTCGGAGGCGTTGGACACCAGCTCGCGCAGGAAGATCTCCTTGTTCGAGTACAGCGAGTGCGTGACGAGGTGCAGGATCTGCTTGACCTCGGCCTGGAAGGAAAGGGTCTGCTTGTTCATGGGCGGTCGTGGACAGGTGCGGGAATCGGGCGGCGGCCGGCAAGACGACGCTGCGGCGGCACGCAACCTGGCTGCAGCGTGGGGCCGTCCGCGCGGAATTCAAGGCTGGCACGCACTCACCATACCGGCGTGCGGCGTGCGGCGTGCGGCGTGCTGGCCGATGCCGGTGACGGCCGCGGCGCCAGGTGCGCCCGAACGGGTGGCAAGACCGGCGCGGCGGCGCGTGCGTGAGGGGAGATCTGGTGGGCCCTGTAGGATTCGAACCTACGACCAACGGATTAAGAGTCCGCTGCTCTACCAGCTGAGCTAAGAGCCCTTGCCGCCGTGACTGTAGCGCGATCGCGGCGGCGAGTGTGCGCCGGACTTCGATCCGGTGGTGGGTCGTGCAGGATTCGAACCTGCGACCAACGGATTAAAAGTCCGCTGCTCTACCGACTGAGCTAACGACCCGTCGTGCAGAGCCGCGCAGTATAGCGCCCGCGTGACGGCTCAGGCGGGCTTGCCGGGCTCGAGAAGTTGCGCGATCGCCTCGCCCGCGGCGACCAGGCCAAACGTGGCGGTGACGGTCACGCTCGAGCCGTAGCCGTGGCAGCTCAAGGCGGTGCCCGCGGGCGCCGGATCGTCGCCGCGGCCTGCGGGCGGCATCACGGGCTCGGTCGAATAGACGCAGCGCAGGCCGGCGCGGCCCTGGCGCGGCAGCGCCAGGGCCGTGCGCAGCCGGCGGCGCAGGCTGGCCAGCAGCGGATCGTGCGTGACGTCGGCCAGGTCGGCGACGGCCACGCGCTCGGCGTGGCGCTTGCCGCCGGCAGCGCCCACGGTGACGACGCGTGCGCCACTCGCCAGTGCCCACAGCGCGATCGCCTCCTTGGCGCGCATCTGGTCGCAGGCGTCGACGAGCACGTCCACCGGCCGCGGCAGCAGCGCGGGCCAGTTTTCGGGCGCGACGAATTCATCGACCACACTGACCTCGCAACCGGGGTGGATGTCGGCGATGCGCTCGCGCAGCGCCGCGCCCTTGGCCTGGCCGAGCGTCGTACCGAGCGCCTGCACCTGGCGGTTGATGTTGGACTCGGCCACGTGATCGAAGTCGATCAGCACGAGCGCGGCGACGCCGCTGCGCGCCAGCGCCTCGACGGTCCACGAGCCCACGCCGCCCAGCCCGACGACGGCGACGCGTGCCGCGCGCAGCCGCGCGTAGCCGGCCACGCCGTACAGGCGCCGCAGGGCGCCGAAGCGGCGCTCGAGGTCGGCGTCCGTCGCGGCGCCGGCGCCGCGGTCGCGCTGCGCATCCCCTTCGGCAGGCCTGCCCGCCTCGTCATCGAGGCGCTCGGGGACGCTGCTCATGCCGGCTGCCGGAGCGATGGCGCCGCGCCGGTCAGCGCGACGCGCGCGGCTCTCGCCCGTGCCCCGCGCTGCGCGGACATCCCCAGCCCGAGCGGCGCTGCACGCGTCACTTGAGCGTCGCCAGCCGTTCCTTGCCCGCCTGCGCGGCCTCCGAGCGCGGATAGGTCTTGAGCAGATCCTCGATCGTGCGCCGGGCGCCGCGCACGTCCTTGGTCTCGGCCTGACAGTTGGCGATCGCCAGCAGCGCGTCGGGTGCGCGCGCGTGGTTCGGCGCCGCGGCGACGAAGGCACGAAACGCCGTGATCGCGCCCTTGTAGTCGCGCTTGCCGTACAGCGCATTGCCGAGCCAGAAGCGCACCTGGTCGGCGTAGACGCTGCCGGCGTAGCGGCGCTGGAAATCGCCCAGCTGTGCCACCGCCTTGTCGAAGTCACCGCCGCGCACCGTGGCCAGCGCGGTGTCGAAGGCGTGCTTCTCGTCCTGGTCGACCGTCACCTCGTTGCCGTCGACCGTGGTCTTCACCGGTTCGAGGCGGCGCAGCCGTTCGTCCAGCACCTGGCCCATGTCGCGCTGACGCTGCTGCACGTCGGCGACGTCGCGCGCGAGCTGCTCGTTGCTGCCGCGCAGCCGGGCCATGTCGCCGCGGATCGCCTCGAGCTGGTTGTTGAGGTCGAGCAGGCTGCGGCGCAGCACGTCGATCTGTTCGGCGAGCTTGGCGTTGGCGCGCCCCAGTTCGTCCTGGCGTGCCTTGCTCTCGTCGTCGCCCTGGCGGATGCGCTCGCGCAGATCGATGATCGCCTTGCGCGCCTCGTCGTCGTCGAACAGGCCCGCGCGCACCGGACCGGCGCCCAGCGCCAGCACCACGGCCAGCGCCAGCGGTGCGATCGTCCTCGTGCCGGTGCGCGCCATCTCAACGGTCCTTCAGCTCGGCGCGGCGGTTCTTCGCCCACGCCGCCTCGTCGTGGCCTTCGACTGCCGGGCGCTCCTTGCCGAAGCTCACCGCCTCGAGCTGACCCGGCTTGGCACCGAGCAGTTCGAGCGACTTGACCACCGCCTCGGCGCGCTTTTGCCCGAGCGCGAGGTTGTACTCGCGGCCGCCGCGCTCGTCGGTGTGGCCCTCGACGACGATCTTGCGATTGGGGTAGGCGACCATCCACCGGGCCCACTCGTCGATCATCGGCTTGAACTCGTCGCGGATGACGAAGCTGTCGAAGTCGAAGTAGACGATGCGCTGCTTCGGTTGGCTCGACTGCGCGCGGTCTTCTTCGGCCGCGGCGCTGCGCGACAGGTCGACCGAGGCCACCTGCGACTGCGACGTGCCCGAACTCGCCGCGCCGGCACCGCTGGACTCGGTCACCGGGGTCGGCGAGCGCGTCTCGACCGGCGCGCCGCCCGCGCCCTCGCCGAGCGGCGTGGACGAACAGGCGGCGAGCAGCGCCGCCAGCGCCAGGGCGAGCAAGGGGCGCGAAGACTTCAGCATGGTCGGGTTCTCCTCGTGTCGACAGGGGGTTGGGGTCGTGCTTCGATACGTCCGCCCCGAAAAAGCTCCGCGCGCCGCTTCACAAGTTCTCAGCGCCCGAACGGCCCCCAGGCCGGCTCGCGCACGTCGCTGCCGCTGATCACCAGGCGCGACTTGCGCCCGTCCAGCGTCGTCGTCGTGAGCACGTCGTAGCCCTGCGCGCGCGTGGCGTAGACGATCATGCGCCCGTTGGGTGCGAAGCTCGGATGCTCGTCGTTGCTCGTCTCGGTGAGCAGGCGCACGGCCTGCGTCTCGAACTCCATCAGCGCGAGCCTGAAGGCGTTGCCCTGGCGCGTGATGTACGCCAGGTAGCGGCCGTCGGCGCTCGGCGTGGGGCTGATGTTGTAGCCGCCGGAGAAGGTCACGCGCTCGGCCGCGCCGCCGGCCGCGGGCATGCGGTAGATCTGCGGGCCGCCGCCGCGATCGCTCACGAAGTAGATGTGGCGTCCGTCGGGCGCGTACACGGGCTCGGTGTCGATGGCGCCGGAGCGCGTCAGGCGCGTCGGCGTGCCGCCGCTGGCCGGCATCGTGAACAGCTGCGTCAGGCCGTCGCCCGACAGCGCCAGCGCCAGCGTGCCGCCGTCGGGCGAGTAGGCCGGCGCGCTGTTGCTGCCGCGGAAGTTGGCCACCTCGCGGCGCTGCCCGCTCAGCAGGTCCTGCGTCCACACCGCGGCCTTGCGGTTCTCGAACGACACATAGGCCAGGCGCCGCCCGTCCGGGCTCCAGGCCGGCGAGATGATGGGCTCGTTGCTCGTGAGCGCCGTCTGGCCGCCCTCGCCATCGGCATCGGTGACCATCAGCTGCCAGCGCTTGCCGGTGCGCACGACGTAGGCGATGCGCGTCGCGTACACGCCGCGCTCGCCGGTGAGCCGCAGGTGGATGTCGTCGGCGATGCGGTGCGCGGCCAGCCGCAGGTCGGGCGCGGCGACGACCTTGCTCGCAGCCAGCAGTTCCTGGCCCTTGATCACGTCCCACAGACGAAAGCGCGCGTCGATGCGGCCGTCGGCCAGCCGCTGCACCGAGCCGGCGACGAGGGTGTCGGCGCCCTGTGCGCGCAACGCGGAGAAGTCGGGCGTGCTGCGCTCGTCGAGTCCGGCGGGCGCCGGCAGCACGCGAAACAGGCCGCTGCGCTCGAGATCGGCACGCACCACCTTCGAGACCGCGACCGCGACCTTGTCCTCGTCGAGGAACGGGGCGATGGCGATCGGCTGCTGCGTGGCGCCGACACCGCTCACCTCGAGCCGGAACTGGGCCCATCCGGGCACCGCGACGCCGGCGCCGAGGGTGGCGCCGAGTGCGCTCAGCAATCGCCGCCGCGTCGGCCGGCGCGCCGCGCCGGCCTCGGGTTTCGGTGGACTCGTCACAGCGCGGGATTGTAGGCAGCCCACGCAGGGGGCTTCCCATGCGGCTTGCGATGGGGCTTGCGAGGCAGCCCCCCATGCGGCTGCCGTGCCGCTGCGCCGCCGACGCGGCCGCGCGCGGCTCCTGTGCCGCACGCCCGGGCACGGCCCGGTGCGCCACGACCCGCCGCAGATAATCGGCGCGCCCGATCGCCCGCCCCCCGATGCCCAGCCTCGTCCAGCGCCTCCTGCGGCTCGCGCCGTACTTCCGCACCAGCCGCATCGGGCTGCTCGCCACCGTCGTCGGCGCCGCCGTGATGGCCGTCACCGAGCCGGCGCTGGCCGACATGATGAAGCGGCTGCTCGACCAGGGCTTTGCCGGCGGCAGGCTGCCGGTGTGGGCGGTGCCGGCGGCGATCGTGGCGCTGTTCGCGCTGCGCAGCGTGGCCACCTTCGCCTCGCAGTACGGCCTGGCCTGGGCCGCCAACCGGGCCATCCTGCAGTTGCGCGAGCGCATGTTCGCGCAGCTGCTCACGGCCGAGCCGGCGCTGTTCGTGCGCCAGAGCACCAGCGCGCTCACCAACACGCTCGTGTACGAGGCGCAGGGCGGCGTCACGCTGCTCACCAGCTCGATCCTCAACCTCGTGCGCGATTCGCTCACGCTGGCCGCGTTGCTGGGCTACCTGCTGTGGCTGAACTGGCAGCTCACGCTGCTCGTGGGCGTGCTCTTTCCCGCCATCGCCTGGGTGATGCGCACGCTGGGCCGCAGGCTGCATCGCCTCACGCGCGATAGCCAGCGCGCCACCGACGAGCTCGCCTACGTCGTCGAGGAGAACGTGCTCGCCTGGCGCATCGTGCGGCTGCAGCAGGCGCAGCAGGCGCAGTCGGCGCGCTTCATGGTGCGCGCGCAGGCGCTGCGCCGCGCGATCATGAAGACGGTCGTCGCCGGCGCCTCGTCGTCGCCGGCGACCCAGATGCTGGCTGCCGTCGGCCTGTCGACCGTGATCACGCTGGCGCTGTGGCAGAGCAGCACCAGCGGCGGCACCACCGTGGGCAGCTTCGTCGCCTTCGTGAGCGCGATGCTGCTGCTGGTGGCGCCGCTCAAGCACCTGTCGGACGTGATCTCGCCGATCACGCGCGGACTGGCCGCCGTCGAGCGCGGGCTCGAGCTCATCGACCACGTGCCGGCCGAGCGCGGCGGCGCCTTCGCGCCGTCGCGCGCACGCGGCGAGATCCGCTTCGAGGACGTGACGCTGCGCTACGCGGACGACGCCGCGCCCGCGCTGGCCGGCGTCACGCTCACCGTGCACGCCGGCGAGACGGTCGCGCTGGTGGGGCCCTCGGGCGCGGGCAAGAGCTCGCTGGTCAACCTGCTGCCGCGCTTCCTCGAGCCGACCCTGGGGCGCATCACGCTCGACGGCGTGCCGCTCACCGAGTGGGATCTCGACGCGCTGCGCCGCCAGTTCGCGCTCGTCAGCCAGGACGTGGTGCTGTTCAACGACACGATTGCCGCCAACGTCGCGCTGGGCGGACGGCTCGAGACGGCGCAGATCCGCGCCGCGCTCGAGGCGGCCAACCTGCTCGACTTCGTCGACGGCCTGCCACGCGGCATCGACACGCCGGTCGGCCACAACGGCAGCGAGCTGTCGGGCGGCCAGCGCCAGCGCCTCGCGATCGCACGCGCGATCGCCAAGGACGCGCCGCTGCTGATCCTCGACGAGGCCACCTCGGCGCTGGACTCCGAGAGCGAGCGCGCGGTGCAGCAGGCGCTCGAGCGGCTGATGACCGGACGCACGACGCTGGTCATCGCGCACCGGCTGTCGACCATCGAGCACGCCGACCGCGTGCTCGCGCTCGAGGGCGGCCGCCTCGCCGAGCAGGGCACGCACGCCGAACTGCTGGCCGCCGGCGGCCTGTACGCGCGGCTGCATGCGATGCAGTTCCGCGGCGCGGGCTGACTGGCACCGCGCGGCGCAGCAGCGCGCCACCGCTCGTGCGGCGGCTGCGCACGCCGGAGACCGTCGCCGCGCGTCAGGCCTGCTGCAACGCGCGGATGCGGTCCTCGATCGGCGGGTGGCTCGAGAACAGGGCCATCACGCCGCTGGGCCGGCCGCTGATGCCCATCGTCGCCACGCTCTTGGGCAGCTGGCCCGGATCGAGGCCGCCGAGCCGCGCCAGCGCGTTGATCATCGGCCGTTTGTCGCCCATCAGCTGCGCCGCGCCGGCGTCGGCGCGGTACTCGCGCTGACGCGAGAACCAGGCCACGATCACCGCCGCCAGCACGCCGAGCACGAGGTCGAGCACGACCGTGGTCACGAAGTAGCCGATGCCCACGCCGTCACGGTCATTGCGCAGCACGACGCGGTCGACGAAGTAGCCGATCACGCGCGAGAGGAACACGACGAAGGTGTTGAGCACGCCCTGGATCAGCGTCATCGTCACCATGTCGCCGTTGGCCACGTGCGAGATCTCGTGCCCGATCACGGCCTCGACCTCCTCGCGATTCATGCTCTGCAGCAGCCCGCTGGAGACGGCCACCAGCGCCGAATTCTTGAACGCCCCGGTAGCGAAGGCATTGGGCTCGCCCTCGTACAGCGCGACCTCGGGCATCGAGATGCCGGCCGTGCGCGCAAAGCGCTCGACGGCGCCGACGATCCAGCGGTGCGTCGGGTCAGGCGAGTCGTTGATGAC
Organism: Pseudomonadota bacterium; assembly: GCA_018241895.1. Classification (GTDB taxonomy): domain Bacteria; phylum Pseudomonadota; class Gammaproteobacteria; order Burkholderiales; family Burkholderiaceae_C; genus Rubrivivax. The sequence continues at coordinate 764 of JAFECX010000242.1, read as the reverse complement.
CACTGCGCCCGTGCTCCACTTGGCCACGGGCTTGCTCATCAGCAGCGAGACGAGCGCGCCGCCGAAGCCCATCACCGCCGCGAAGCCCAGCAGCGCCGACATGTTCAGCCCGTTGGCCGACAGGAAGCGGTTGACGCCCAGCAGATTGGCCGCGATGCCGAGCACCAGCATGACGGCGAGGTTGGTGAGGACAAACAGCAGGATGCGCTTCATGGCGGGGCGCCCGGCGTGGGGCGCGTGGTGGATGGCAAACGGGGCGAATGTTAGGGCCCGGGGCGGCGTTTCAAGCCGTTCCAGGGCGGCCGGGGCCCGGCAGGCACGCCCCGGCGCCGGCGCGCTGCCGACACCGGCGTTGCGGCACCCGGGCCGCCTCCCGCACGCTCAGAACCTGTGAACGAACCGGTCGCGCCCGGGCGGCGCGACAGGGCGGCCCCGAACAAGGCGCAAAGCGCAGCCCTGTCGCGCGATAGGGCGAGCGTTGGCAACGTCGAGCGGGGGCGTCAGGGCGCGTCGAGCGGGCGTGAGTGGTTCGTTCGCAGTTCTCAGCCGGCGCGACGGCGCTGCACGTGCGTCGGGCGCTCGGCAGGGGAAAGCTCGAACCAGTCCTTGTAGCGCTCGAAGAACTTCGGCCAGCTGTCGGCGAGGCTGAACACGCGCTCCTTGCGCAGCACCGCAGCGGCGCTCTGCACGTCGACACGCTCGCCGGCGGCCAGCGCCGGCAGCACGGCGAAGGCGCGCGCCACCTTCTCGGGCAGCGCCGCCGT
>JAFECX010000241.1 GCA_018241895.1 Pseudomonadota bacterium | reverse complement strand
TGCGCTCGGCACGGCGCGCCGGATCGTGGCGCTCGAGCCAGGCGAAGAACTCGCGATACCACAGCCGGCTGTTGCGCGGCTTGAGCACCCAGTGGTTCTCGTCGGGGAACCACACCAGGCGCGCGTCGGTGCCGCGCGCCTTGAGCGTGTTGTAGTAGGCCAGACCCTGCGCGTCGGGCACGCGATAGTCGAGCGCGCCGTGCACGACCAGCGTCGGCGTGCCCATGCCGGCGGCGTGGGCGTGCGGGCTCTGCGCGTTGACGCGCGCCAGGTCGTCCCAGTACCGGGCGCCGAGCTCCCTGGCGTGCCAGTACCACGCGTCGCCGGCGAACATGCCGACCCAGTCGAAGCAGCCGGCGTGGCAGACGTAGGCGCGGTAGCGCTCGCGCGGCAGGTGGGCGTTCATCCACGCCACCATGAAGCCGCCGTAGCTGCCGCCGGCGGCGAACAGGCGCCGGCGGTCGATCCACGGCTTGGTCAGCAGCACGTCGGTGGCGGCCTCGATGTCGGCGAGTTCGAGCTCGCCCCAGCGGTGCGTGATGCTGTCGAGGAAGGCGTAGCCGTTGCCCGAGCTGCCGTGGTAGTTGACGCTCGCCACGACGTAGCCCTGCGCCGCGAAGAGCTGCGTGTTCCAGCGGTAGTGCCAGTTGTCGCCGGGCCCGGTGTGCGGTCCGCCGTGGATGTTGTGCAGCAGCGGGTACTTCTTCTTCGCGTCGAAGCCGGGCGGCAGCACGAGCCAGACCTGCACCGGATCGCCGGCGCCGCCGGCTGTCGTGCCGGCGCCCTGGATCCACATCTCCTCGACGCGGCCGAGTTCGAACTCCGCCAGCAGCGCGTCGTTGAAGCGCTCGATGCGCTGCGCTTCGCGTGCCGGCAGGTGGGCGTGGATGCGCCCGGGGTGCAGCGCGCTGTCGGCCAGCGTCACCAGCGTGCCGCCGGCCTTGTCGAAGCCGCCGACCCAGCCGCCGCGCACGACGATGTCGGCGCGCCGGTCGGCGAGCTCGAAGCGCCACAGGTGCGAGCGGCCGCGCTGCTCGGCAGTGAACAGCAGCGCCTGCGCGTCGTCCTCCCAGACCAGCGGCGCGTGCACCTCGTGGTCCCACTCGGCGCTCACGACCTCCCAGCGGCCGGTGGCAAGCTCGAGGATGGCCAGTTGCGCCGGCATCGTGTGGCGCACCGCCTGATGGCTGGCGGTGAAGGCGATGCGCGTGCCGTCGGGGCTGTAGCGCGGGGCGCCGAAGTCCCAGTCGGCGTCGCGCGCGACGAGGCCGATCTTGCCGCTCGCCAGATCGACCTCGGCCAGCGCGTGGCGGCCGTCGCCGCGCTTTTCGGGCGCGGGGTCGAAGGCGAACACGGCGCGCCGGCCGTCGGGTGCGACGTCGAAGTGGTTGGCGTCGGGGTCGGCACGCGCCAGCTCGTAGGCCGTGCCCTCGAACAGGTCGCGCACCTTGCCGGGCCTGGCGTCGCCGCGCAGCTCGAGCAGGTGCAGGTGCGGCACGCGCCCCATCGGCAGGTTGCGGTCCCAGTGCCGGTACTGCGCCTCGCTGGTGACGTAGGCGCTCTCCTTGCGCTTGCTGAATTCCTCGAGCTTCTTCGCCTGCGCCTTGATGCCCTTGGCGTCGGGCCAGACCCAGGAGACGAACAGCAAGCGGCGTCCCTTCGGGCACCAGCGGAAGGCGTCGACGCCGGTGGCGACTTCGGCGGCGCGGCGCGCCTCGCCGCCGTCGGGCGCGATCAGGTACAGCTGGGCCTCGTCGTCCTTGCTGCCTTCCTGCTCGCGTCTGGCGGTGAAGGCGATCAGGTGGCCGTCGGGGCTCCAGCGCGGCGCACCGTCCTTGCCGCCGCAGGAAGTGAGGCGCCGCGGTCGGCCGCCCAGCGTCGACAGCAGCCACAGCGAACTCGACGACTTGTTCTCGTCCATCGAGAACGAGGTCAGCGCCGCCACCGCCTGGGCGCCGTCGGGGCTCAGGCTGGGCGTGCCCAGACGCTCGATCTTCCACAGATCGTCGACGGTGAGGATCTTCTTCTTGGCCATGGGCGCGCTACGTCAGCGGGGCTTGACCAGTTGCCAGTCGAGATGCGCCTTCACCGTCGGCCACTCGGGCGCGGTGATGCTGTAGACCGCGGTGTCGCGCAGCGTGCCGTTGGCGCCGATCTGGTGCGCGCGCAGCATGCCGTCGAGCTGTGCGCCCAGGCGTTCGATGGCGCGCCGGCTCTGCGTGTTGAGGCGGTGCGTGCGGAACTCGACCGCGATGCAGTCGAGCGTGTCGAAGGCATGGCCGAGCAGCAGCCGCTTGCACTGCGTGTTGAGCGCCGTGCGCTGCGTGCGCGCCGCGGTCCAGGTGCTGCCGATCTCGACGCGGCGGTGGGCGGCGTCGATGTGCATGTACGTCGTCATGCCGGCCACCGCGCCGGCGCCGTCGAAGACCGTGAATGGCAGCATCGAGCCGGCCGCCTGCAGCGCCAGGCGGCGCTCGATCTCGCGCGCCATGTCTTCGGGCGCGGGCACGCTCGTGTACCAGAGCCGCCACAGCTCGCCGTCGCGCGCCGCGTCGCACAATGCGTCGTGATGCTCCCGCGCCAGTGGCCGAAGCGACGCATGCCGGCCTTCGAGGAGGATCGGCTGAAGCCAACTCATTGCAGCGTTCCCATCATGGAAGTCAACGATACATGGCCGATGTGCTCGACCGCGGCGCGCGCTCGGCTTTGATGTCGCGAATCCGCGCCGGTGATACCGCACCGGAGATTTTCGTCAGACGGTACCTGCATGGTGTCGGCTACCGATACCGGCTGCATGCACGCGAGCTGCCGGGCCGGCCGGACATCGTGCTGCCGAAGCACGGCCTGTGCATCTTCGTCAACGGCTGCTTCTGGCATGCCCATGCGGGGTGCGCCTACGCGCGGGTGCCGAAGACGGACACGAGCCGCTGGGCCGACAAGCTGGCGCACAACACCGCGCGCGATGGCCGCAACCGAGCCGTGTTGCTGGCGCAAGGTTGGCGAGTCGCCGACATCTGGGAGTGCGGCATCAAGGACGTGCGCGAACCCGATCTGTCGTGGCTGCCTGCATTCATCGAAGCCGGAGCACCACGCCGCATCGTCTGGCCGAGGCGCCCGCGCAAGTCCAAGCCGGCGGCTGCCGCTTCACGCCGCCGTTGATTCGTGCGACTTGATCCATGCGGCGGCAATCTCGCGAATTCGGGCCGCCCAGTTCTCGTTGACCTCGCTCGCCGTGCCGATGAAGCGCGCCAGGTGTTGCTTGGTCACATGGGGGTTGTTCAGCGTCGAGCCGCGCTCGGCGATGTACTTGGCGCGCGCACGAAGGACGTTCAACATGGCCTCCGGCGAGTACGCACGCGACCTGTCGGCATCGAGCGCATCCGCGTTGGCGAGATACTGCTGCGTCGTCCACTGTTGTCGAAGAATTGCCCGCGCGTCTGCGATGCTGTACATGGCTTTGGCTCCGCACACGCTGATGAGATCTTCCGGCGCGAGCAGGGCCGACGAGCGGGCTGCGATCTTGAAGTCCACGAGGACTTTGGCTTCAGTGGCGTCGATCCACTCCCGCATGTCGGCAGGCGTAAGACACAGGCAGCTCCTCAGTTCCGGTCGGCGCGCATCCTTCGTGTAGAAGCCGATGACGAAGAGCATGCGCCGCCACTTGGCGATGTGTTCCATGCCGACATCACGTGCGGTGGAAAGGGTTCGGCCGGTCGTCGACTTGACTTCCACTTCGACGGTGTGCGCCACGCCGTCGACCGTCACGTCCAGCAGCGCATCGACCCCAGCGCGCTGGTGCGCAGGATCCCAGCGCAGATTGAACAACCGGACGAGTTCGCGCTCGCGCTCGTCGTCCTGCACCGTCAATCCAGCGCTCCCAGCGCCCGGGTGACGCTTATCGCCACGGCATAAGCGACCGGCGGACAGACGCTGTTGCCGATCTGCCCCAAACCCTGGTAGACGGCGCCAGCGAACTTCCAGTCCGCTGGAAAGCCCTGAAGCAATGCACAGTCGTCCACCGTCATCCGGTGGTGGCCGTTCTCGGGAACAAAGGCTCGAGCCAAAGCCCTGTTGCTTTGCACGCCGTTGGGCCAGATGCCCAGCGAGGCCCAGGTCTTCAGCGAGGCCTTGCTGTTCACGACGCCCGTGGTCTTGCGTGGTCCGGTGAAACCGGAGCGCAAGGTCGGCGACACGCAGTCAAAGCCGATGTCGGGCAGCCCGAGGCTCTGGCGCGTGAGGTTTCTGGGCAGCACCGGGCCGAACAGGTCGCGGGTTTCGCCGTGCGTGGGACGCGGAGCTTCGAAACGCGCCGCATCGCGCGCCGCGCGGAAACCGACGAAGAACACGCGCTTGCGAGCCTGTGGGACGCCGAACTCGTCCGCCGAAAGTTTGAACTTGAAGACTATGTATTCGTCGGCCAAGGGTACGACGATGTGGTCCCGCACGAAGGCCCCGAACTTGCGGTCGAGCATGCCGGGCACGTTCTCTGCCACAAAGGCCCGCGGCCGGGCTTCGCGCACGCAGCGCACGAACTGCGGCCACATGTTGCGCGCGTCCTTCTCGCCGGCCTGCTTGCCGGCGGTCGAAAACGGTTGGCACGGCGGGCCGCCGTGGACAACATCGACGCCTCGGAACTTCGAGAACGAGGCACGCATGACGTCACCGTCGTCCACGCCGGAAAATATGCTCCATCCGGGGCGGTTCAGCCGCAACGTTTCCCCGCAGATGTCCAGAATCTCGTAGGACGCGAGGTGGCCGAATCCCGCTCGCTCGAAACCCAGGTCGAGTCCGCCGCCGCCGGAGAACAACGACAGTGTCGTCAGGCCATGCTGGGGCTGCAGAGGCATCAGGTCGGCAGGGTCCAGGCGGCCAGCCGGTTCGATGCCAACTGCCTTCTCGCCTGCCACACAGCTCGTCAATTCGAGCTTGCGGCGCTGCGACCGCTGCGAGATTTCCCGATAGCGCTGCCTTTGCTCGTCGGTCAGTTGATACGGCATGGGCGGCCTCGCGAGTTGGTGAGTCTGTATGAATATACAGTCTTTGGCGACGCACTCTCAGCCGGCATCACCTGTTGTGGCGCTGCATGAACACGAGCTTCTCGAACAGCGTCACGTCCTGCTCGTTCTTCAGCAGCGCGCCCACCAGCGGCGGCACGCTGACCTTGTCGTCCCTGCTCTGCAGCACCTCGAGCGGGATGTCCTCGGCCACCAGCAGCTTGAGCCAGTCGAGCAGCTCGCTCGTGCTCGGCTTCTTCTTCAGCCCGGGCAGCGAGCGCACGTCGTAGAAGACCTTCATCGCGGCGCCCAGCAGCTCCTTCTTCAGGCCGGGGAAGTGCACGTCGACGATGCGCTTCATCGTGTCGGCATCGGGGAACTTGATGTAGTGGAAGAAGCAGCGGCGCAGGAAGGCGTCGGGCAGTTCCTTCTCGTTGTTGGAGGTGATGAAGACCAGCGGCCGGTGCTGCGCCTTGACCAGTTCGCGTGTCTCGTAGACGTAGAACTCCATGCGGTCGAGCTCGCGCAGCAGGTCGTTCGGGAACTCGATGTCGGCCTTGTCGATCTCGTCGATCAGCAGCGCCAGCGGCCGCTCCGACGTGAACGCCTGCCACAGCACGCCGCGCACGATGTAGTTGCGGATGTCGCGCACCTTGCGCGAGCTGTCGGCGTCGGCGAGCTGGCTGTCGCGCAGCCGGCTCACGGCGTCGTACTCGTACAGGCCCTGCTGCGCCTTGGTCGTGCTCTTGATGTGCCACTGCAGCAGCGGCATGCCCAGCGCGCCGGCCACCTCTTCTGCGAGCATGGTCTTGCCGGTGCCGGGCTCGCCCTTGACGAGCAGCGGCCGGCGCAGCGTGATGGCCGCGTTCACCGCGAGCATCAGGTCGGGCGTGGCGACGTATTGTTCGGTGCCTTGGAATTTCATTGGTTCGATGCGCGGCCGCAGCGGCGCCGGCAGATGGGCGCACAGCGCGCGGGGAAGGGCTCGTTCCAGTATAAGGGCGACCCTATAATCCGCCGCCTCGCAGCCGCACCCGCCACGGGCGTGGTCGCAAGTCAGCGCCACACCGGACCGCCTGGGCCCACTGCCACCACTGCACGCGACAATGATCAAAGCGCCCTCCCTCCTGCTCGCCACCCTCGCCCTCGCCGCTGTCGCGCCGCTGCACGCGCAGGACGCCGCTGCCGGCGCGAAGAAGGCGGCGATGTGCATCGGCTGCCACGACATTCCCCGCTACCAGACCTCGTTTCCCGAGGTCTACAAGGTGCCGAAGATCGGCGGCCAGAATGCCGCCTACCTCGTCGCGGCGCTGGGCGAGTACAAGAAGGGCGAGCGCCGCTTCGCGACGATGCGCGCGATCGCCGGGTCGCTCTCCGACAAGGACATGGCCGACCTCGCGGCGTATTACGAGAAGCTGCCCGGCCCGATGATCAAGACCGTGGCCGACACGCCGGCCGTTCAGCCCTCGGCCGCGGTGGCCGATCTGCTCACGCGCGGCGCCTGCACCTCGTGCCACGGGGCCAACCTGAGCAAGCCGATCAGCCCGGCCTATCCCAAGCTGGCCGGCCAGTACGGCGACTACCTGTATGCCACGCTGCGCTCGTACGGCACGGTCGGCAACCCGAACGTCGGACGCAGCAATCCGATCATGGGTGCGCAGGTCAAGCAGTTCAAGAATACCGAGCTCAGGCAGCTGGCCGACTACATCGCGTCGCTGCCGGGCGAGATCTTCACGGTGCCCGACGACCGCTTCAGGTAGCGCGCGCCGGCGCCGTCTGCTCGCGTGCAAGCCGTGCGCCTTCGTGCGCGAGCAGCGCGCTCTTGCGCTCCAGCCCACCGGCATAACCGGTGAGCGCGCCGTCGCTGCCGAGCACGCGATGGCAGGGGATCACGATGCTCACCGGGTTGCGTCCGATCGCCGCGCCCACCGCGCGTGCGCCGTTGGGCACGCCCAGGCGTTCGGCGATCGCGCCGTAATGATCGGTGCGCCCCGCAGCGATGGCGACGAGCGCGCGCCAGACCCGACGCTGAAACGGCGTGCCCTGCGGGTCGAGCGCCACCGTGAATGGCGCGCGCGTGCCGTGCGATGCCGCCTTCGCGCCGCCGCCGGCCCAGTACGCCGCCATTTCGCGACGCAATTGCTCGATGTAGGGGTTGTGTTCGTCGACGGGCGCGTCCAGCGGCCCCGGGTGGTGGCTCTGGCCGTCGAACCACAGACCCGCGATGCCGTGCGCGGTGGCGGCGGCCGTCATCGTGCCCAGCGGCGTGTCGACGCGCGCTTGCGCGACGTAGGCGTGCTTCATCTCGATCCTTCCAGGTTGCGCCACAGCCGCATCATGGCGTAGGCGCGCCACGGCCGCCACGCGGCCGATGCGGCTTCGGCAGCGTGCGCATCGCGCGCGCCGACGAGCGGTGCCAGCGCATCGAGCACGCCGATATCGGTGGCCGCAAACGCGTCGGGCCAGCCGAGCGCGCGCAGCGCGATGAGCTGCACCGTCCACTCGCCGATGCCCGGCAGCGTGCGCAGCGCGGCCAGCGTCGGCGCCAGCGGGGCGGCCGGATGCAGTTCGATCCGCCCGGCGGCCATTTCGCCCGCCAGCGCCTGCAGCGCACGCACGCGCTGGCGCACGATGCCCAGGCGAGCGATCGCCGCGGCGTCGGCCTCGGCGATCTGCCGCGCCGACGGGAAGAGCCGTGCCAGCCCGTCGAACGGCGTCGCGATCGGCATGCCCAGCGCGTCGACGAGCCGCCGCGCGAGCGTGCGCGCCGCGGCGACGCTGACCTGCTGGCCCAGGATCACGCGCACGGCGCTTTCGAAGCCGTCGATCGCCCCGCTCACGCGCACGCCGGGGACGGCCGCGCCGGGCAGCGTCGCCAGCGCCGGATCGACGAGCGCCGGGTCGGCATCGGTGTCCAGCCACTGGCGCAGCCGCTGCAGCACCGGCCCCAGCGCGGGGGCGAGCGCGGGGGCGATCGTCACCTCGATCTCGTGGCGCTGCGGCACGAAACGGCACGCGAGCCAGCCGGCCGGCGTGTGCTCGCCGTGCGCGAGCGCCAGCGTGCGGCGCAGCTCGAGCGCGCCTTCGTCGACCGACTCGACGCCGGCGACGGCGCGACGCGCAAGGAAGCGCAGCGTGCCGGCGATGTCGTACGGCGGCCGGTAGCCCAGGCGCACGACGAGTGCGCCGTCCGGCGACGGCACCTTCGAGCGCACGCGCCGCAACGCCCCGGGGGCGATGCGATAGCGCTCGGCAAACGCGGCGTTGAAGCGGCGCAGGCTGGCAAAGCCGCTGGCCAGCGCGACCTGCGTCACCGGCAGCGACGTGTCGCTGAGCAACTGCTTGGCGTGCAGCAGGCGCTGCGTCGTCAGGTACTCGAGCGGCGAGACGCCGTGCACGGCCGCGAAGATGCGTCGCAGGTGGCGATCGCTCACGCCCAGATGCGCGGCGACTTCAGGAAGCGCCACGTGGCGGCCCTCGCGCACGGCCTGCGTCAGGCGGCGTGCCGCGACCAGCGCCAGCGCGTGCGAGGAGTCGACGAACGCCAGGCCCGGCGCCAGCTCGGGGCGGCAGCGCAGGCAGGGCCGGAAACCCGCCGCCTCGGCCAGCGCGGCGCTGGCGTAGAAGCGGCAGTTGCGCAGCAGCGGCGTGCGCACGCGGCACACCGGGCGGCAATAGATGCCGGTGGACGTGACGCCGACGAACAGCCGCCCGTCGAAGCGCGCGTCGCGCGAGCGCAGCGCCGCGTATTGCGCCTGGGGGCCGAGCGAGTCGCCGGCGGAATCCGATCTCACGCCCTCATCATAGGCCGCACGCCGATGCCGACTGGCCGTTTTCGGACCTGTGGCCGCGGCCTGCGGGGCCGCCACGGCAATGGGGTGCCGGGCCGTGCGGGAGACCGTCGGCGTCATGGGCGCCAGCCACCTCAGGCCGCCCGGCATCGCTGCCGCGCGCGCTGTCGAAGCGCGCAGGCCATTGCCTAGAATGCCCGCACCGTACGGAGCGCACCCATGCAAGTCCCTGCCAGCATCTTCAAGGCCTACGACATCCGAGGCGTCGTCGGCGACACCGTCGACGAGATGTTCGCCGAACACCTCGGCCGCGCCTTCGGCTCCGAGGTCGTGGCCGCCGGCGAGCGGGCGATCGCCGTCGGCCGCGACGGGCGGCTGTCGGGGCCGTCACTGGCGGCGGCCTTGATCCGCGGCCTTGTCTCGACCGGTCTCGATGTCGTCGACCTCGGCGCCGTGACGACGCCGATGCTGTACTACGTCGCCGCGACGCGCGCGCGCCATGGCTGCACGAGCGGCATCCAGGTCACCGGCAGCCACAACCCGAAGGACTACAACGGCTTCAAGATGGTGCTCGCGGGCCGCGCCATCCACGGCGAGGAGATCCAGAAGCTGCGCCGGCGCATCGAGGCCGAGGACTACGTGCAGGCGGCCGGCCGCGCGGCGCGCATGGACATCGTCTCCGAGTACCGCCACCGCATCACGAGCGACTGCCGCCTCGCGCGGCCGATGAAGATCGTCGTCGACTGCGGCAACGGCATCACCGGCGCCAGCGCGCCGGGCATCCTCGAGGCGCTGGGCTGCAAGGTCGTCGACCTGTACGCCGCCGTCGACGGCAACTTCCCCAACCACCACCCGGACCCGAGCAAGCCGGAGAACCTGGCCGACCTGATCAAGGTGGTGCATGCCACCGGCGCCGAACTGGGCCTGGCGTTCGACGGCGATGGCGACCGCCTGGGCGTCGTCACCGCGGGCGGCAACAACATCTACCCCGACCGCCAGATCATCCTGTTCGCGCGCGACATCCTCTCGCGCCACCCCGGCGCGCCGGTGATCTTCGACGTCAAGTGCAGCCAGCGCGTGCCGGTGGCGATCCGCGAGGCCGGCGGCGTGCCGCTGCTGTGGAAGACCGGCCACTCGCTGATCAAGGCCAAGCTGCGCGAAACGGGCGCGCCGTTCGCCGGCGAGATGAGCGGCCACCTGTTCTTCGGCGAGCGCTGGTACGGCTTCGACGACGCGATGTACACGGCCGGGCGGCTGCTCGAGATCCTCTCGCGCCACGCCGACCCGAGCGCGCTGCTCGACGCGCTGCCGAGCAGCTATTCGACGCCCGAGCTCAACGTGCCGTGCGCCGAGGGCGAGCATCACCGCGTGGTGGCCGAACTGCTGGCGCGCGTGGCCGATGGCCGGCTCGCGTTTGCCGACGGCGAGGTCGGCACGATCGACGGCCTGCGCGTCGATTTCGCCGACGGCTTCGGACTCATCCGCGCCAGCAACACGACGCCAGTGCTGGTGCTGCGCTTCGAAGGGCACACCGAGACCGCGCTCGAGCGCATCCGCGCGCAGTTCATGGCGGTGCTGCGCAGCGTCAAGCCCGACGCGCAGGTGGCGGCCGCGGCGCACTGACGGGGCGCGCGCAACGCAGCACCGTGAGCGCGTGATGACCCGAGGCGCTGCGGCGCTGCTGGCCCGTGGCGCGTATTCGCTGGTGCTCCGGCTGGCGACGCCGGCTTATCTGCTGCGGCTCGTGTGGCGCAGCCGGCGCGAGCCGCTGTACCGGCATGCGCTGGGCGAGCGCCTGGGCTTCGGTCCGAAGGCCGCGCCGGGGCGCCTGTGGATCCACGCCGTGTCCCTGGGCGAGACCCGTGCGGCGGCGGCGCTCGTCGACGAGCTGCGCCGCCAGCGGCCGGACCTGCGGCTGCTGCTCACGCACGGCACGGCCACCGGCCGCGCGGCGGGCGCGGCGCTGCTGCAGGCCGGCGACGCGCAGGCCTGGCTGCCCTACGACACACCGGGCGCGGTGCGGCGTTTCCTGGTGCGCCAGCGGCCGCGTTGCGGCGTGTTGATGGAGACCGAGACCTGGCCGAACCTGATGCACGCCATGCACGTCGCCGGCATGCCGTTGGTGCTGGCCAACGCGCGGCTGTCGGCGCGCAGCCTGGCCAAGGGCGAGCGGCTGGCCGCCCTGATGCGCCCGGCCGCCGAGTGCATCACGATCGCGCTCGCGCAGACCGAGGCCGATGCGGCCCGGCTGCGTGCGGCAGGGGTGCCCGAAGCCGCCGTGCTGGGAAACCTGAAGTTCGACATGTCGCCGCCACCCGACCTGCTCGAGCGCGGGCGGGCCTGGCGTGCCGCGCTCGCGCGCCCCGTCGTGCTCGCGGCCAGCACGCGCGAAGGCGAGGAGCCGCCGTTGCTGGCGGCCTGGCGCGCGTTGGCGCGCCCGCGCCCGCTGCTGCTGCTGGTGCCGCGCCACCCGCAGCGCTTCACCGAGGTGGCGGGCCTGGTGCGTGCCGAGGGGCTGGCGCTGGTGCGGCGCAGCGAGCACCCGGACGCGCTGCCGGCGGCGATCGGCCAGGCCGACGTCTGGCTCGGCGACACGCTGGGCGAGATGCCGCTCTATTACGCGCTGGCCGACGTGGCGCTGCTGGGCGGCAGCTTCGCGCCGCTGGGCGGCCAGAACCTCATCGAGGCCGCGGCCTGCGGCTGCCCGCTGCTGATGGGGCCGCACACCTTCAACTTCGCGCAGGCCGCCGAGCTGGCGATCGCCGCCGGTGCCGCGGCGCGCGTGCCGGATCTCGATGCGGGCGTCCGCCGCGCCGTCGCGCTGGCCGCCGACGCCCAGGCGCGCGCGGATCGCACGGCGATGGCGGCGGCGGCGCTCGCGTTCGCGCATCGGCACCGCGGTGCCGCGGCGCGCATGGCGGCGACGGTGCTGGAGGCGATGCGCGCCTGAGTGCCTTGCGCGCGCAGCGACGACGGCCGTCGCTCGCGCTGCCGCGCTGGCCGCGCGGCAGCGCCGCGTGATGTCGGAGCGCCGCGGGCTACTTCGCCAGCAAGGCGTTGACCGCCTCGACGTCGCCGCCGGCGAGCTGCCCGGTGGCCTGGCGCAGCCTCAGCCCGCCGACGATCACGTCGTAGCGTGCCCGGGCCAGATCGCGCTGCGTGCCGTAGAGCTGGGTCTGGGCGTTGAGCACGTCGAGGTTGACGCGCACGCCGACCTTGTAGCCGAGCTGCGTCGCCTCGAGCGCGAGCTTGCTCGACGCTTCGGCCGCTTCCAGCGCCCTGACCTGTGCCTCGCCGGACTGCACGCCGAAGAACGCCACGCGCGTGCCCTGCGCCACGCCGCGCAGCGCGGCCTGCAGGTCGTTGCCTGCCTTCTGTTCGAGCAGCAGCGTTTCCTTGACCCGGCCCTCGATGGCACCGCCCGTGTACAGCGGCCAGTTCAGCTGCACACCGATGCTGCCGGTCGTGGTCACGCCGCGTGAGGCCGGGAGCACGGCACCACCGCGCTGGTCGGCACTTGCCAGCGAAGCCACGGCGTCCACGGTGGGCAGCCGAGCGGTGCGCGCCTTCTCGGTCTCGAGCTGCGCCACTTCGAGGCCCAGCCGCGCCTTGCGGATGCTCGGGTGCTGCGCTGCGGCAACGTTGACCCATTCCTCGGCGTTGCCCGGCACGAGCGTCGGCAGCACGACGGGCTCGGCCAGGGGTTTCGGCCCGACGCCGCTGCGCCCGACCAGCTGGTCGAGCGCGATGCGCCTGACGCGCAGGTCGCCCTCGGCGGCGATCTCCTGCGCCGTCGCCAGGTCGAAGCGCGCCTGCGCTTCGCGCGTGTCGGTGATGGTCGTGGTGCCGACCTCGAAGTTGCGCTTGGCCGACGCGAGCTGCTCGGTGATCGCCACCTTGTTCGCGCGCGTCGCGGCGAGCGAGTCGTGCGCCGCCAGGACGTCGAAATAGGCCTGCGCGACGCGCACGATGAGATCCTGCTCGGCGCTCTCGAGATCGGTCTGCGCGGCTTCGTAGCCCTTGCGGCCCTGGGCCACGGTGGCGTCGTTGCCCCGGTTGAACAACGCATAGCGGCCGTTGAGCGCGCCTTGCACAAGGTTGCTCGACATCGCACCGGCCCCCGGCGGATCGACGCGCGCTGCGCTGCCTGCCGCGGTGACCCCGAGCTGCGGCCGCTGCAGCGCGTCGCTTTGCTCCATGCGGTACTGGGCCGACTCGGCCAGCGCCCTGGCCGCGAGATAGCTCGCGTCGTAGGCGCGTGCCGCCTCGTACAGCTCCTTGAGGCTCTGCGCTGCGGCCCGGCCGGGTGCCAGCAACGCGCACGCGCCGGCCAGGGCGAGCAGCGCGGGTGCGGCCGTACGCGGACGGCGGGCAGGGCGGGCGGGCATGCAGGGTCCTCCGGGGGCTGGCGTCGGCCGTTGCGGCATCAGAAGCGAAAGCGCGCGGGTTCGGCGAAGCCCTCGAGGCGCGGCGCCACCGTGTCGAACAGATCGAGTTCGGACCAGGCCTCGTCGCCCACCCGCGTGTACAGGCGCGCGCGCATGATCGGCAACGTGCCGACGATGGCGATCAGGCGCCCGCCGATCTTGAGCTGGGCCAGCAGCGTGCGCGGCACCTCGGCCACCGAGCCCGACAGCACGATGGCGTCGAACGGCGCCTCCCCCGGCAGGCCACGTGCGCCCTCGGCCGCGTTGACCTCGTGCACGGTGACGTTGAGCACGCCGCAGCGACGCAGGTTCTCGCGTGCCGCGTGCGCGAGCGCCGCGCGGCACTCGAGCGTGTGCACGTGCATCGAGCGGTGCGCCAGCAGCGCGGCCATGAAGCCCGAACCGGTGCCGAGCTCGAGCACCTTCTCGTGGCGCTGCAGCTGCAGCTCCTGCAGCAGCCGCGCCTCGACCTTGGGCTCGAGCATGCACGGGCCCTGCGCGTCGCCGTCGAGCAGCGGCACCTGCGTGTCGACGAAGGCGAGCGCGCGGTGCTGCGGCGGCACGAAATCCTCGCGGCTGAGCGTGCCCAGCAGCTCGAGCACGGCCGGGTCGAGCACGTCCCAGGGGCGGATCTGCTGCTCGATCATGTTGAAGCGGGCGGTTTCGATGTCCATGTGCATACCTGGTAGGGTATCAGATTCAGGGTCCGGGCGCCATTCTAGGAGCCGGGGCGGGGGCGAATCCCCGCCGCCCGGATCCTAGGCAGCGCCCCCGGCGCCGGGGCGGGCCTGCGGTCGGACGTCGGGCGTCGCCGCGCTCGCGCCCGCGCGCTGCCGGCGCCGGCGTGCCCAGGCCGCCAGGTCGTCGAGCCAGCAGTAGACGACCGGCACCACGACCAGCGTCAGCAGCGACGAGGTGACGACGCCGCCGATCACCGCCTGGCCCATCGGCGCGCGCTGCTCCGAGCCCTCGCTCGCGGCGAAGGCCAGCGGCACCATGCCGAACACCATCGCCAGCGTCGTCATCAGGATCGGCCGCAGGCGCACCCGCGCCGCGTGCAGCAGCGCCTCGGTGCGCGACATGCCCTCGGCGCGCGAGCGGATCGCGAAGTCGATGAGCAGGATCGCGTTCTTGGTCACCAGCCCCATCAGCATGACGACGCCGATCATCGAGAACATGTTGAGCGTGCCGCCGAACACCATCAGCATCAGCACGACGCCGATCAGCGTCAGCGGCAGGCTGCTCATCAGCGCCAGCGGCTGCAGGAAGCTCCTGAACTGGCTGGCCAGGATCATGTAGATGAAGATCACGGCCAGCGCCAGCGCGCTCAGCGCGTAGCCGAAGCTCTCCTGCATGTTCTTGGTGTTGCCGCCGAAGGCGTAGCGGTAGCCCGGCGGCCAGGCGACGGCGTCGAGCACACGCCGCACGTCGGCGCTCACCGCGCCCGCGCTGCGCCCGAGCGCGTTGGCGTCGATGTTGATCTCGCGGTTGAGGTCGCGGCGGTTGATCTGGTTCGGGCCGGAGGTGGCGCGGATGTCGGCCACCTGAGCCAGCCGCACGACGCGCGTGCCGCCGTCGGCCGCGGCCAGCACCAGCGGCAGATCGGGCAGGTCGGCCGCGGATCGGCGCAACTGCGGGGCCAGGCGCAGCCACACGTCGTAGTTCTCGCCGTTGGCGGCGCGCCAGTTGCCCACCGTGGTGCCGGCGATCAGCGTGCGCAGCGTGCCGGCCACCGCGTCGACGTTGAGGCCGAGATCGGCGGCGGCGTCGCGTCGGATGTCGACCGCGATCGTCGGCTTGTCGGGCTTGAGCGTGCTGTCGAGGTCGACCAGGCCGGCGATCTCGTGCAGCCTGGCCTGCACCTCGCGCGACAGCCGCGCCAGCTCGCCGAGATCGGGGCCCTGGATCGAGAAGCTCAGACCCTTGTTGCCGCCCAGGTCGGGCACGCCGATGTTGGTGACGGTGATGCCGGGAATCGTGGCCAGCCGCTCGCGCATCGGCGGCACGAGCTGCTCGATGTTGCGCTTCCTGTCCTTGCGGTCGACGAAGCGCACGTAGACGCTGCCGTAGATCTTGCCCACCGCGAAGCCGCTGTTGATCGTGG
The DNA here is from genome assembly GCA_018241895.1 of Pseudomonadota bacterium. Lineage (GTDB taxonomy): Bacteria > Pseudomonadota > Gammaproteobacteria > Burkholderiales > Burkholderiaceae_C > Rubrivivax. The sequence continues at coordinate 1,988 of JAFECX010000241.1, read as the reverse complement.
CCACCGTGAAGCGCACCTCGGGCAGCGCGCGCAGCGCGGCGTCGATCTGCCGCGCGCGCGCCTCGGTCAGCTCGAGCGAGCTGCCCACGGGGGTGTAGAAGTTGACGATGGTCTCGGAGAAATCGGCCTTGGGCAGGAACTCGGTGCCCAGGCGCTGTGCGAGGACGATGGCAAGCACGAACGTCGCCAGCGCCAGCGCCACCGTCTTGACCTTGTGCACCAGCGACCAGGCGAGCAGGCGCTGGTAGACCCGGGCCAGCCACTCGGTGAGGCGGTCGAAGGCGCCGGTGACGCGGCCGATCGTGCGGTCGTAGCGCGTGCGCGGCGCATCGGCTGCGCGCCGGTGCGCCCGCGGGTCGTGCCACACGCTCGAGAGCATCGGGTCGAGCGTGAAGCTCACGAACATCGAGATCAGCACCGCGGCGACGATGGTGATGCCGAACTCGTGGAAGAAGCGCCCGACGATGCCGCCCATGAAGCCGATCGGCGCGAACACGGCGACGATCGACAGCGTCGTGGCCAGCACCGCGAGGCCGATCTCGTGCGTCGCCTCGAGCGCCGCCGCGTGCGCGTCCTTGCCCATCTGCACGTGGCGCACGATGTTCTCGCGCACGACGATGGCGTCGTCGATCAGCAGGCCCACGCACAGCGACAGCGCCATCAGCGTCGCGATGTTGATCGTGAAGCCGGCCACGTACATGATCAGGAACGAGCCGATGAGCGCGATCGGCAGCGTGAGCCCGGTGATGACGGTGCTGCGCCAGCTGTCGAGGAACAGGAACACGATCAGGATCGTCAGCGCCGCGCCTTCGAGCAGCGTCTGTCGCACGTTGGCGACCGAGACGCGGATGGCGCGCGAGCTGTCGCGGTTGATCTCGGTGCGCACGCCCGGCGGCGTCACTGCGCGCGCCGCAGCCAGCGCGCGTTCGAGCCCGTCGACGACGGCGATCGTGTTCTCGCCCAGGCTCTTCTGCACCGACAGCAGCACCGTGCGCTGACCGTTGTACAGCGCCAGCGACTCGGTCTCCTCGGGGCCGTCGACGATGTCGGCCACCTGCCACAGCCGCACGAGCGAATTCGCGTCGGCGCCCGCGCCCGGCGCGGGCGGCCGGCGCGCGACGACGATGTCGCGGAAGTCGCGCGGCGTCGCCAGGCGCGCGTCGATCTGCACCACCGTCTCCTGCTCGCGCGAGCGCACGGCGCCCAGCGGCAGCTCCTGGTTCTCGCTGCGCAGCGCGGCGTAGACCTGCTGCACGCTCACGCCCATCGCTTCCATCGCTGCCGGGCGCAGGCGGACCTGGACCTGGCGCGCGACGCCGCCCACCAGCGTCACGGCGCCGACGCCGCGCACGTTCTCGAGGCGCTTTTGCAGCACCTGCGAAGCCCAGGTGGTGAGCTCCTGCTGGCTGGTCTTGCCGTCGGTGGCGAGCACGGCGACGTTGAAGATCGGCTGCGACTGCGGGTCGAAGCGGAAGATGCGCGGCTCCTTGACCTCGTCGCGCAGCAGCGGGCGGATCAGCGCCACCTTCTCGCGCACGTCGTCGGCCGCGCGCCGGCTGTCGACGTCGAGGTTGAACTCGATGATCGTCGTCGACGTGCTCTCGTAGCTGCGCGAGTACAGCTGCGAGATGCCGGCCACCGTGTTCACCGCCTCCTCGACCTTCTTGGTGACCTCGGCCTCGACGATCTCCGGGCTCGCGCCGGGATAGTCCATCTGCACCACGACGGTCGGGATGTCGACGTTGGGATACTGGTCGATCGCCAGGCGCTGGTAGCTGAACAGGCCCAGCACGACGAAGGCGAACATGACCATCACCGCGAGCACCGGGTTCGCGATGGCGACGCGGGTGAACCACATGGTGCGGCGGCGCAGCTCAGCGGCCGGCGACGGGGCCCGGCAGCACGCCCGGCGCCGCACCCGGTGCCGCGCTCGGCGCGACAGCGGGTGCGGCAGCGGGCGCGACAGCGGGCGCGGCAGCGGGCAGGCG
>JAFECX010000240.1 GCA_018241895.1 Pseudomonadota bacterium | reverse complement strand
TCCTGCACCATCGCCCTCGCCATGAACCTCATCGACGCCATCGTGGCGGACTCCGCGGCCATGAGCGCGATCCGCCGCGACCTGCACGCGCATCCCGAACTGGGCTACGAGGAGACGCGCACCGCCGATCTCGTCGCCAGCCAGCTGACGCAGTGGGGCATCCCGGTCCATCGCGGCCTGGGCAAGACGGGCGTCGTGGGCATCGTCCAGAACGGCAGCAGCGCGCGCGCGCTCGGCCTGCGCGCCGACATGGACGCGCTGCCGATGACCGAGTTCAACCGCTTCGCGCATGCCAGCCGTCACCCCGGCAAGATGCACGGCTGCGGCCACGACGGCCACACGACGATGCTGCTGGCTGCGGCCAGGCAGCTGGCGCGCCAGCGCGACTTCGACGGCACGGTGGTGCTGATCTTCCAGCCGGCCGAAGAAGGCGGCGCGGGCGCGCAGGCGATGATCGACGACGGCCTGCTCGAGCGCTTTGCGATGGAGGCCGTCTTCGGCATGCACAACTGGCCGGGCTACAAGGTCGGCACCTTCGGCGTCACGGCAGGCCCGATGATGGCCTCGGCCAGCACCTTCGGCCTGAAGGTGCGCGGCAAGGGCGCGCACGCGGCGCTGGCGTACATGGGCGTCGACCCGGTGCCCGTCGCCTGCCAGATCGTGCTGGCCTGGCAGACCATCGTCACGCGCAACCTGCGCGCGCTGGAGGCGGCGGTGATCTCGCCGACGATGATCCATGCCGGCGAGGCCAGCAACGTGATCCCCGAGTCGGCCGAGGTCAAGGGCACGGTGCGCACGCTCTCGGGCGACGCCCTCGCGCTGATCGAGCGGCGCATGCGCGAGGTCGCCGAGGGCGTGTGCGCCGCGCACGGCGCGGGCTGCGAATTCGAGTTCACGCGCGGCTACCCGGTCACCGTCAACCACGAGGCCGAGACCGGCTTCGTGCGCCGCGTGCTGGGCGACGTCGCCGGCAGCGGCAACGTGCTGGACTTCGAGCCGACCATGGGCAGCGAGGACTTCGCCTTCTTCCTGCAGCAGCGCCCGGGCTGCTACTTCGTGATCGGCAACGGCGACGGCGCGCACCGCGCGCCCGGCCACGGCGCCGGCCCGTGCACCCTGCACAACCCGAACTACGACTTCAACGATGCGCTGATCGCGCTGGGCGCCACGGCCTGGGTGCGCATCGCCGAGGCCTGGCTGGCGCGCCGCTGAAGCCGGTGCGCGGCGCGGCGTTGCGGCTGGCAGCGGGCGCCGACGCACCGGCCGGCCGGCTCCTGATTGCGCGCAATCGGCGTAGGGTTTCGGCAGTACCCCGCGCCACGCCGGCACGGTACGCTCGCGGCGCCGCTGCCCGACGTGCGGGACGGCGCACCGGACAGCGCGGCGCTGCGCAGGCATCGGGACCAACCAGGCGGGACATCATGGCCACTCAACGCGGGATTCTCGATTTCGTGCTCGACCACGAGGCGGCGCACCCCGAGCGCGTCTTCCTCACCCAGCCCGTGGGCGGCGCTCGCGTCGTCGACTACACCTGGGGGCGCACGCTCGACGAGGCGCGCCGCATGGCCGCGCACCTGCAGAGCCTGGGGCTGCCGCGCGGCGCCAAGGTCGCGATCCTGTCGAAGAACTGCGCCCACTTCATCGTCGCCGAGCTGGCGATCTGGCTCGGCGGCTACACGACGGTGGCGATCTTCCCGACCGAGATCGCCGAGGTCGTCAACTTCGTGCTCGAGCACAGCGAGGCCAGCCTGCTGTTTGTCGGCAAGCTCGACGCCTGGGAGGCGCAGAAGCCCGGCGTGCCGCGCGACATGCCGCGCATCGCGCTGCCGCTGGCGCCCGACAGCGCGCAGATCGAGTACGAGACCTGGGACGAGATCGTCGCGCGCACCGAGCCGCTGGCCGGACGGGTGCAGCGCGACCTCGAGGAGCTGGCCACGCTCATCTACACCTCGGGCTCGACCGGGCGGCCCAAGGGGGTGATGAGCACGTTCCGCGCCTTCAGCGCCGCCGCCGAGGGCTTCAGGAATTTCTCGCGCCAGCAGACCCACCCCGCGCCGGAGATCGGCAACCGCATCATCTCGTACCTGCCGCTGGCGCACAGCTTCGAGCGTTCGTGCGTCGAGGGGTCCTCGCTGATCGACGGCAATGCGCGCCTGTACTTCACCGAATCGCTCGAGACCTTCGTCAAGGACGTGCAGCGCGCGCGCCCGACGCTGTTCATCTCGGTGCCGCGGCTGTGGCTGAAGTTCCAGCACGGCGTGTTCTCGAAGATGCCGCCGGCCAAGCTCGAGCGGCTGCTGCGCATCCCCATCGTCGGCAAGCTGGTCGCGAAGAAGGTGCTGAAGGGGCTCGGGCTGCAGGACGTCATCTACGCCGGCAGCGGCTCGGCGCCGCTGCCGCCCGACCTGATCCGCTGGTACCGGCGCCTGGGGCTCAGGCTGTACGAGGGCTACGGCATGACCGAGGACAACTCGTACTCGCACGTCTCGTGGGGCGAGTTCAGCGAACCCGGCTGGGTCGGCCCGCCGCAAAAGGGCGTGCAGGTGCGGCTGGACAACGTGCAACCGGACGGCAGCGGCGAGGTCCTCATCAAGTCGCCCGGCCTGTGCAGCGGCTACTACAAGGATCCGGAGCTCACGCAGGCCTCGTTCACCGAGGACGGGTACTTCCGCACCGGCGACCTCGGCGAGCGTCGCCCCAACGGCATGCTCAAGATCACCGGGCGCGCCAAGGAGCTGTTCAAGACCGCGAAGGGCAAGTACGTCGCACCGGCACCGATCGAGAACCTGCTCAACGCCAACCCGATGATCGAGATGTCGATGGTCTCGGGCGTCGGTCAGGTCTCGGCCTACGCCATCGTCGTGCTCGCCGAGGACCTGCGGCCCAAGGTGCGCAATGCAGCCGTGCGTGCGCAGGTCGAGCGCGAGCTCGGCGGGCTGCTCGAGCGCATCAACGCCTCGGTGTCCGAATACGAGCAGCTCAAGATGATCGTCGTCACGCCCGAGCCCTGGAGCGTCGAGGCCGGCACGTTGACGCCGACGCTCAAGATCCGGCGCGCACGCATCGAGACCGCGGTGGCGCCGCAGGTGCAGGGCTGGTATGCCACACCCAGCCCGGTGGTGTGGGCCTGAACGGCACCGGCGGGCAAGGGCCACGCGCATGAGGACAGCGCAGCGCCGCAGGGTGCGCACGCCGCCCGGCGCCAGGCACGAGGGGCGGCGGTGACGGCCGCGGGCAGCTGCCACGGCGGCGACCGCGTCGCCGACGCGCTGCAGGCGCACGGCGTGCAGCGCGTGTTCACGCTGTGCGGCGGGCACATCTCGCCCATCCTGGCCGCAGCCAAGGCACGCGGCCTGCGCATCGTCGACGTGCGCGACGAGGCCACCGCCGTGTTCGCCGCCGACGCCACGGCGCGCCTCACCGGGCGGCCGGGCGTGGCCGCGGTCACCGCCGGCCCCGGCATCACCAACACGATCACGGCACTGAAGAACGCCCAGCTCGCGCAATCGCCGCTGGTGCTGCTCGGCGGCGCGGCGCCGACCGCGCTGCAAGGCCGCGGTGCGCTGCAGGACATCGACCAGCGCCCGCTCGTCGCGCCGCACGTCAAGCGCTTCTTCAAGCTCGAGCGCGTGCGCGAACTGGGCGGCGCCGTGAACGAGGCCTTCGCGACGGCCGCGGCGGGGGTGCCCGGCCCGGTGTTCGTCGAATGCCCGGTCGACCTGCTGTACGACGAGGCCTTGATCCGCCAGTGGTACGCCGAGGCCGCCGGCAAGGGACGCAGCCTGGCCGAGCGCGCGCTGCGCTGGTACCTGAACCGCCACGCGACGCGCCTGCTCGCGGGCAGCGCGCAGCGCAGCGTGGCACCGCCGCAGCCGGTGCCCGTGCCGCAGGCGGATGCAGGCGCGGTAGCCGCGGCCGCGGCCGCCGTCGCCGGCGCCGAACGGCCCCTGCTGGTGATCGGCAGCCAGGCCGTCGCCTGCGCCGCCGAGGTCGATGCGCTGGCCGGGGCCGTGGCGCGTCTGGGCATGCCGGTGTACCTGTCGGGCATGGCGCGCGGCCTGCTCGGCCGCGAGCATGCGCTGCAGCGGCGTCACGCGCGGCGCGAGGCGCTGCGCGAGGCCGACTGCGTGCTGCTGGCCGGCGTGCCTTGCGACTTCCGGCTCGACTACGGGCGCCACGTGCGGCGCAGCGCCCGGCTGATCGCGGCCAACCGCAGCCGCAAGGACGCGCGCCTGAACCGCCGGCCCGACATCGCCGCCATCGGCGACGCCGGGCGCTTCATCCAGGCGCTGGCGGCGGCGCTGCCCGCGTCCGGCGCGCAGCGCGACAGCTGGCTGGCCACGCTGGCCGCGCGCGATCGTGCGCGCGAAGCCGAGATCGACCGCCAGGCGGCGCTGCGCGGCGAGCATGTCAACCCGCTGGCGCTGTTGCGCGCACTCGAGGCCGAGGCCGGCGACGACGCCGTCTTCGTCGCCGACGGCGGCGATTTCGTCGCCAGCGCCAGCTACGTGCTGCGCCCGCGCGCGCCGCTGGGCTGGCTCGACCCGGGCGCCTTCGGCACGCTGGGCGTGGGTGCCGGCTTCGCGCTCGGCGCGGCCACCGCACGCCCCGGGCGCGAGACCTGGATCGTGTACGGCGACGGCGCCTGCGGCTGGGGCCTGGTCGAGTTCGACAGCTTCGTGCGCCAGGGCATCGCGGTGATCGCGGTCGTCGGCAACGACGCCGGCTGGACGCAGATCGCGCGCGAACAGGTCAAGATGCTCGGCGACGATGTCGCCACGGTGCTCGCGCGCAGCGCGTACCACGAGGTGGCCGCGGGCTTCGGCGCCGCGGGCCTGCTGGTGCGGCGCGACGACGAGGTGCGCCCGGCGCTGGCCGAGGCGCGTCGCCTCGCGGCGGCCGGCCGTGCCGTGCTGGTCAACGTCTGGCTCGACAAGACGGCGTTTCGCGAGGGTTCGCTGTCGATGTGACGCGGCGGCGGCCTCCCCCGCTACGGCGTGCCGACGAACAGATAGGCGTTGAACGCCCCGCCCGTGCCGCGGCCCAACCCCAGGTAGACCGGCCCCAGCGGCGTCTCGCCGCCGACATACAGCGCGAGCGACTGCAACCAGCCGTCGCGCGCCTGGCGCGTGTAGGGCACACCGACACGGCCGGCTTCGAGCGCCAGCCCCAGGCGCATGTCGCCGCGCAGCCCCAGCGGCAGCCGGCCGACGATGCGCTCGGCGCGCCACTGCACGAAGCTCACATCGTCGCCCACCAACTGCCCGCTCGCATAGCCGCTCAGGTTCAGGAAGCCGCCCAGGCGCGCGGCATCGGCGATCGGCAGCTTGCCGGCGGGCGCGCCGACCCAGCTCGCGCGCCCGCCCAGCACCCAGTCCTGCCAGGGCCACGCGGCGCGCAGGTCGAGCACCGCGCGCGTGTAGCCGCGTGCATCCGAGCGGTACCACTCGGCCTGCGCGCTCCAGCCGCTGCGCGGGAAGTACAGGCGGTCGAAGCGGTCGAGGTCGACGCCGACGAACCAGCCGCCGCCCAGCGGCAGCGAGGCCGCGCCCTCGAAGACATCGCGACCGATCTCGAGCGAGTTCGCGACGCGCAGCTCGCGCCAACCCAGCCGCACCCGGCCCAGCGCCAGCAGGTTGATGCCGCCGGACAGCTCCGCGCTCGTGCGCCGCGTGCTGTACTGGGCGATGCGGTCCTTGCCGTCGTAGTAGTCGTTGCGCTCGCTGGCCGAATCGACCAGCGAGCGCACGAAGAAGCGGCGGTCGGCGCGCAGCGGCTGGTACCACTCGGCGCCGGCGCCGGTGCGGCTGCCGATCTCGGCCGTGGCGAGCAGTTCGCCTCCCAGGCGGTTGATCCAGGTCTTCTGGTAGCCCACGCGCAACCCGTAGGTCGAGCCGCGCGCCAGGCTGGACTGCAGCTGCACGCCCAGGCGCAGGTAGTCCGGACCCCAGCTCTTTTCGACCGGCATCACGCGCAGCACGTGGCGCCCCGCGTCGTCCAGCACCTCGTAGTCCACGCGCTCGTACCAGCCGTCGCCGTAGATGCGCAGGACATCCTGCTCGAGCGCGTCCCGCTCCAGCGGCGCGCCCACGCGCTGGCGCAGATGGCGCCGCACGACCTCCTCGCTGACGTGCTCGAGACCGCTGACGCGCACCTCGTCGATGCGCGGCACGTCGGGCACGCGCACGGCGATGCGACGCTGCCAGCGCGCGTAGCCGGCGGCATCGACCGCGAGCGCGGCGAGCCGCGGACGCAGGGCCTCGGCGGCGGCCCGGCCGCGATCGGCGGCCTCGGCGACGCGCTCGAAGTCGGACGCGCCGATGTCCGCCAGATCGGGCCGCAGGTAGATGTCGCGCGCCTGCAGCGTGGCCAGCGAGGCACGCACGTTCTGCTCGGTGAGCAGCCCGATCACCTGGGCGCTGATGCCGAACAACCCCGTGACCTGGTCGGCCGGCAGCAGCGGCGTTCCGACGTTGGCCACGATCACGATCTCGGCGCCGCAGCGCTCGCGCGCCTCGGCGACGGGCAGGTTGTCGACCAGGCCGCCGTCGACCAGCTTGTGGCCGCGGTACTCGAGCGGTGCCAGCAGACCCGGCACCGACATGCTGGCGCGCATGGCCTGCGTCAGGCTGCCGTCGCGCAGCACGACGCGCTCGCCGTTGCCGATGTCGGTGGCGATCATGCTCACCGGCAGCGGCAGCTGCTCGAGCATCGGCTCGCCGGTGTCGGCGCGCACGAGCTGGTTGAAGAACAGCTTGATCTTCTGCCCGCTCATCACGCCCGACGGCGTCACCGCGCCGCCGGCGTGCACGCCGGCCTCGCTGCCGGGCAGGAAGCGCTGGGACAGCCGCTTGCTGCGAAACGACAGTTCGCCGTAGACCGGCTCGTCGCTGAACAGGTCGGCCCAGTCGGCGTGGCCGAGTTGCTCGCGCATCTGCGCCGGGCTCAGGCCGGCGGCCCAGGCGCCCGCCACCAGCGCGCCCATGCTGGTGCCGGCCACGCAGTCCACCGGCACGCGCAGCTCCTCGAGCACCTCGAGCAGCCCGATGTGCGCCGCGCCGCGCGCACCGCCGCCGCCGAGCACGAGGCCGACGCGCGGGCGCTCGGCGGCGGCCGAGGTGAAGGCAAGGGTGCACGACAGCGCCGCGGCGGCGGCGCGCAGGAAACACGGGCGCATGGCCGCGCGATTGTCCGCGCCCGCCGGCGGCGCCGGCCGTGCCGGGGGGGGCCCTTTGGTTACTGCACGAAGCCGATCGGCGTGCGCCGCGGCGCCGTCTCGGGCAGGTCGGCGACGTCGAGCGCAGCGCGGCCGGCCAGCCGCGCGTTGCCGAAGGCCGTCATCCAGGCGCGGCGCATCTCGCGCGGTGCCAGCCGCGACAGGATGTCGAGCACGGCGTCGAGCGGCTCCTCGTCGAAGCGCTGCCCCCAGTCGTGCGCGCCGCGGATCGAGCGATACAGGCGCAGCGCGATCGAGCGCGCCGCGTCGCGGTCGGGCGCAGCGACTTCGAACACGTTCATGCGGTTGAGGATGGGTTCGGGGATCGCGCGCTCGTCGTTCGCGGTGGCCACCCAGATGACCTGGCTGGCGTCGATCGCGACCTCGGCGAACTCGTCGGTGAAGTGGCCGGCGGTGTCGTGCTCGAGCAGGCTGTACAGCGCCCCCAGCGGATCGTAGGCGTGCTCGGCGCGCGCCTTGTCGATCTCGTCGATCACCATCACCGGGTTGGCGTAGACGCCCTCGACGAGGGTCTCGAAGACCTTGCCCGCACGCGCGCCCTTCCACTGGCTGCTGGCACCCGAAAGCACCCAGCCCGCCGTCAGGCTGCTCATCGACACGAAGCCGACCCCGGTGCCCAGCAGCAGCGCCACCTGCTGCGCGAAGTGCGTCTTGCCGATGCCCGGGGGGCCGAGCAGCAGCATCGGCGTGATCTCGAGCGCGTCGCGGCTGTCCTGGCACAGTGCGAGCTGGCGCTTCACGTCGTCGAGCACTTCGCCGAAGTTGGGCAGCTCGTCGTACAGGTGCTGCATCGCCGGCACGCCCGAAGGCTTGACCTGGAAGCGCTCGGCGCCCTTCTCGATCATGCGTTCGTAGGTGGCGCGCAGCACCTCGTGCTCGCGCGGCGGCAGCTTGTCCAGCCGCCGCTCGACCTCGCCCAGCCGATAGACGGTGCGCATCGACGCCACGGGGATCGAACCCGCCGTACATGGCACCAGACCGCGCGAATCGCTCATCGCCGAAGGCTCCTGGATCGAGTGCACAGACCCTGCTTGCCGGGTCATTGGAGCACAGACTGCCACAACTGCGGCCGGCGGACAAACGGGGCCGGACCCCCCCTTTTGCGGGGCCGGGCGCAAGGCGCGGTGCTCGAGGGGCAGGAATTCACGCCCGCGCCGGGCGCCGGCGCCGATCAGTAGGTGCGGCCCCGGCGGTACAGCGCGTGCGCACGTCGCGCCAGCGTGCCCTGCCCGCCGATCGCCGCGAACGCCGCCGCCGCGTGCGCGTGCGAGATCGCGAGGCCCAGCGCATCGGCCGCATCCTTGCCGGGCACGCCGGGCAGTGCGAGCAGCCTTCTCACCATCTCCTGCACCTGCGCCTTGTTCGCCAGCCCGTGCCCGACCACCGCCTTCTTCATCTGCAGCGCCGTGTACTCGGCCACCGGCAGGCCGCCGGCCACCAGCGCCGCCAGCGCCGCTCCGCGCGCCTGGCCGAGCAGCAGCGTGCTCTGCGGGTTGACGTTGACGAAGACGATCTCGGCCGCGGCGCAGTCGGGTGCATAGGTGGCGACCACCTCGCGCACGCCCTCGAAGATGATGCGCAGGCGCTGCGGCAGGTCGCCGCGCGGCGCCTCCGCAGTGCTGATGGTGCCGCTGGCGACATAGCGCAGGCGCGCCCCGTCCGCCTCCACGAGGCCAAAGCCCGTGCGTTGCAGACCGGGGTCGATGCCGAGGATGCGCGTCATCGGAAGTACCAGCGCACGGAGTGGAAGAACACCGGCGCCGCGAAGCACAGCGGGGCCACGCGATCGAGCAGGCCGACGGCGCCGGTGAGCGAACTCTGGTTGCCCCACCAGCGCACGCCGGCGTCCTTCTTCAGCGCGCGCATCACGAACTCGCCCAGCGTGCCGCAGCCGCCCGCCACGGCGGCCATCACGGCGGCGCGCCGCGCATCGACCGGCGTGATCCAGAACAGCGCCGCCCCCACCAGCGCCGCGGCGCAAACGCCGAGCGCGAAGCCGCGTGCCGAGAAGTCGCGGTCGATATGGCGCGCGAGCGGACGGCGCCGCAGGCGCCGGCTCGCCAGCTCCTGCACCACCTGCGCCGCCACGCTCACGACGACGAGGAAGAAGACGAGGAAGGCGCCGCGGTCCTCGTAGCCGCGGAACTCGAGCAGCAGCAGCGCCGGCGCGTGCGACAGGCCATAGACGCAGACCATGATGCCCCACTGGATCTTGGCGTTGCGCTCGAGGAAGCGCTCGGGGTCGCCGGCGAGCGCGCTCACCACGGGAATGGCGAGGAACACGTAGACCGGAATGAACACCGTGTGCAGGTCGAACGCGCGCAGGCCCACGAGCAGGTACTGCACCGGGATGACGACGAAGAAGGCGAGGATCAGGCTGCGATGGTCGCCGCGGCGCGTCGGCGCCAGCGTGACGAATTCGCGCAGCGCGAGAAAGGACAGCAGCGCGAAGGCCAGCGTCGCCCCCGCCGGCCCCGACGCCCAGGCGACCCAGAACACCGTGGCGCCGACGAGCAGCGCGCGCAGGTCGCGCTGGCGCCGCTGCTGGCGCCCGCGGGCGGCCTCGTCGAGCTCGCGCAGCGACATCATCGCCACCACCGCGCCGACCGCGAACAGCACGCCGAACAGCACGACGAACAGGAGTGCGACCTGCGCGCTCACGCTCCAGTCGCGCAGTCCGAGCAGCATGGCCACGGCGATCGCTGCCGCGCGCCGCTCAGCGCAGCGCCGGGCGCAGCGCCAGCACGGCCGCACGCGCGCGCTCGAGGAAGGCGCGCTTGTCCTCGCCGGCGTCGAGCCGGATCGGCGCGCCGAAGGTCACCGTGCACAGGATGGGCACCGGCACCACCTCGCCCTTGGGCATCACGCGCTGCACGTTGTCGATCCACGCCGGCACCAGCGGCACCTGGGCAAACTTCTCGGCCAGGTGGAACAGCCCGCTCTTGAACGGCTGCGGCTCGTCGCGATGGCTGCGCGTGCCCTCGGGGAAGATGACCAGCGAATCGCCGTGCTCGAGCGCCTCGGCCAGCGGCCCGAGCGGATCCTGGTCGTCGCTGCGCAGGCGCGTCACGTACACCGCATTGAAGACGGCGCTCGTGAGCCAGCGCTTGAACGCGGTCTTCGTCCAGTAGTCGCGCGCCGCGATCGGCCGCGTGCTGGCGCGCAGCTCGCGCGGCAGCGCGGCCCAGATCAGCACCCAGTCGAGGTGGCTCTGGTGGTTGGCGAAGTAGATGCGCTGCTCGGCCTGCGGCGCGCAGCCCTTCCAGTGCCCCTGCGCTCCGGTGATCAGGCGCGCGACGAAGGCGAGCAGCACGCCCATGGCGTCGGCCGTCGACATGGCGCCGATGCTAGCCGTCCGCGCGCCGCGCGCTCAGTGCCGGAAGTGCCGCGTCCCCGTGAACACCATCGCCACGCCGCGCTCGTCGGCCGCCGCGATGACCTCCTCGTCGCGCATGCTGCCGCCGGGCTGGATGACGCAGGCCGCGCCTTCGTCGATCACCACGTCCAGGCCGTCGCGGAACGGGAAGAAGGCATCGCTCGCCAGCGCCGAGCCCGCGAGCGCGAGGCCGGCGTTGCCGGCCTTGATCGAGGCGATGCGCGCGCTGTCGATGCGGCTCATCTGGCCGGCGCCCACGCCCAGCGTCATGCCGCCGCCGCAGAACACGATGGCGTTGCTCTTGACGAACTTGGCCACCTTCCAGGCGAACAGCAGGTCCTCGAGCTGCGCCGCCGTGGGTGCGCGGCGCGTCACGACGCGCAGCTCGGCGCGGGCGACGTTCTTGAGGTCGGGCGTCTGCAGCAGCATGCCGCCGCCCACGCGCTTGACGTCGAAGGCGTTGGCGCCGCCGCCCGGCGCCACTTCGAGCAGCCGCACGTTCTGCTTGGGCGCGAAGACGGCGCGCGCGGCAGGCGCGATCGCGGGCGCGATCAGCACCTCGACGAACTGCTTGTGCTCGCCGATGCGCTGCGCGGTCGCCTCGTCCAGCGTGCGGTTGAAGGCGACGATGCCGCCGAAGGCCGAGGTCGGGTCGGTCTTCCAGGCCTTGGCGTACGCCTCCTCGAGCGTCGCGCCCACCGCGACGCCACAGGGGTTGGCGTGCTTGACGATGACGCAGGCGGGTGCGTCGAACGTCTTGACGCACTCCCAGGCCGCATCGGCGTCGGCGATGTTGTTGTAGCTGAGCGCCTTGCCCTGGATCTGCGTCCAGCCGGCGAGCAGGCCGGCGGCCAGCGGCGACTCGCGGTAGAACGCCGCCGCCTGGTGCGGGTTCTCGCCGTAGCGCATGTCCTGCGTCTTCGTCAGCTGCAGCGAGAACACGCCCGGGAAGGGCTCGCGTGCCGGCACGCGCTCGACCGCCTCCTCGGCGCCGGGCGCGAGCGCGGTGAGGTAGTTGGTGATCATGCCGTCGTAGGCCGACGTGTGCGCGAACACCTTCTGCGCGAGGCGAAAGCGCGTCGCGCGAGCGACGCCGCCGGCGCGCAACTCCTCGAGCACGCTCGCGTAGTCGGCCGGATCGATGACCACCGCCACATCGGCCCAGTTCTTGGCGCCGGCGCGCAGCATCGCCGGGCCGCCGATGTCGATGTTCTCGATCGCGTCCTCGAGCGTGCAGTCGGCGCGCGCCGTGGCCTGCGCGAACGGGTAGAGGTTGACCACCAGCAGCTCGATCGTCTCGATGCCGTGCTCGGCCAGCGCCGCCATGTGCGCGGGCCGATCGCGCCGCGCCAGCAGGCCGCCGTGGATGCGCGGGTGCAACGTCTTCACGCGGCCGTCGAGCATCTCCGGAAAGCCGCTCAGCTCGGCCACCTCGGTGACCGCGAGGCCGGCATCGGCGAGCAGCCGCGCCGTGCCGCCGGTGGACACGAGCCGCACGCCGAGCGCGGCCAGCGAGCGGGCGAATTCGACGATGCCGGTCTTGTCGGACACCGAGAGCAGCGCAGTGGTCATTCGAGAAGTCCGTGTTCGCGCAGCTTGCGCCGCAGCGTGTTGCGGTTGATGCCCAGCCATTCGGCCGCGCGGCTCTGGTTGCCCTCGGCATGGCGCAGCACGACGTCGAGCAGCGGCTTTTCGGCGGCCCCCATGAACAGAGCGTGCAAGGCCCCAGGGGCGGCGCCGCGCAGGTCCTTCAGGTACTGCTCGACGCTGGCGCGCATGCAGTCCTCGATGGCGCAGCGGCTCACCGCGGTGCCTCGGGCACGGCACACGGCGCGTTCATGCTGCCACCTGCCGTGCCTCGTCGTCGGCCGCAGGCAGCCGCGGGTGGCGCGCCGCCAGCGCGTCGAAGAACGCGGTCACGGCCTCGATCTGCGCGCGCGCGTCCTGCAGCGCGTTCACACGCTCGCGCAAGGCCTCGCCGCCGGGCAGCGGACGCACCGCCCAGCCGATGTGCTTGCGCGCGCTGCGCGCGCCGGGCGACTCGCCGTACAGCCCGTAGTGCTCGTGCAGTTGCTCGAGCAGCCAGCGCTGCACGTCGCGCGTACAAGGCGGCGGCGCGTGCGTGCCGTGCTCGAGGAAGTGCACGATCTGCCCGAACAGCCACGGCCGCCCCAGCGCCGCGCGGCCGATCATCAGCGCGTCGGCGCCGGTGTGCGCGAGCACCTCGCGCGCGCGCTCGGGCGAGTCGATGTCGCCGTTGGCGACCACCGGAATGCGCAACTCGGCCTTGATCGCGGCCACGGTGTCGTGCTCGGCCTGCCCGCCGTAGCCCTGTTCGCGCGTGCGGCCGTGCACGGTGACGAGCGCGATGCCGGCCGCCTCGGCGGCGCGCGCGAGCGCCGGCGCGTTGCGCGCGGCGCGGCACCAGCCGGTGCGCATCTTCAGCGTCACCGGCACGCCGCGCGGCGCGCAGGCACCGACCACGGCCTCGACGATGCGCAGCGCCTGCGCCTCGTCCTGCATGAGCGCCGAGCCGGCCCAGCGCTGGCACACCTTCTTCGCCGGACAGCCCATGTTGATGTCGATGATCTGGGCGCCGCGGTCGATGTTCAGCCGCGCGGCGTCGGCCATCTGCGACGCCTCGACGCCGACGATCTGCACCGCGATCGGGCCCGGTTCGCCGCTGTGGTCGGCCCGGCGCAGGCTCTTGGGCGTGTGCCACAGCTCGCGCTTGCTCGCCAGCATCTCGCCCACCGCGTAGCCGGCCCCCAGGCGCCGGCACAGGCTGCGCAGCGGCCGGTCGGTCACGCCGGCCATCGGGGCCAGGAACACGGGGTTGCGGATCTCGTGCGCTCCGATGCGCATGGCGCTCGCGTGAGTGGGCTCCGCCGTGGAGCCGGCCGAGGCAGGTTGCTCAAAAAATAGGCACGCAGTATAGCCCGCCGCGACGCGGCAGCCGTCTGCAGGAGGCGCCCGGCCGGCCGCGCCGCGGGTCGTGGCGCGGCCCGCCGCTGGCCGATCCGCGCCTGCGGATAATGGCCCGCGATGGAAGCCTGGCTGCATGCGCTGTTGACGGCACTGGCGCTGCCGCAGTACGGGCTGCTCACCGTCTTCGTCGTCTCGACGATCTCGGCCACGCTGCTGCCGATGGCCAGCGTGCCCGCGGTCTACGGCCTCGTCAAGCTCAACCCGCAGCTGTTCTGGCCGGCCCTGCTCGTGGCCACGGCGGGCAACACGCTGGGCGGCGCGATCAGCTACTGGATGGGGCTGGGCGCCGAGGCGGCGTACGAGAAGATCTCGCATGCCGAACGCCACGACGCGCGTGCGCTCGCCTGGCTGCGGCGCTGGGGGCCGCCGGCCTGCCTGCTGTCGTGGCTGCCGCTGGTGGGCGACCCGCTGTGCGCCGTGGCCGGCTGGCTGCGGCTGCCGTTCTGGCCCTGCGTCGGCTACATGGCGATCGGCAAATTCCTGCGCTACCTCGTCTACGTCGGCGGCCTGTACTGGGCCGCGCCGGGCGCCATCGCGCTGTGAAGCCGGGGGCTCGCCCATCGCACGACACAATCGGTGCCACCTCCGAGAACCCGCCCGGCATGAGTCAAGACACCGCCACCCCCGCCTACGACCAGCTCGCGTCCACCTGGACGCGGCTGCATCGCCTCGAGCATCTGCAGGCGATCGCCGGCTGGGACCAGGCCGCGAACATGCCGCCCAAGGGCAACGAGGCACGCGCCGCGGCGATGGCCGAGATGGCCGCGCTGCTGCACCGCACGATCACCGACGCCACGCTGCGCGACGGCCTCGAGCGCGCAGAGCAGGAGCCGCTGCTCGATTGGCAGCGCGCCAACCTGCGCGAAATGCGACGCCAGTGGCGGCTCGCCAACGCGCTGCCCGAGTCGCTCGTGCAGCGCCAGCAACTGGCCACCAGCCGCTGCGAGCACGCCTGGCGCAGCCAGCGGCCGGCCAACGACTGGGCCGGCTTCGTCGCCAACTTCCGCGAGGTGCTGGCGCTGGCGCGCGAGGAGGCCGCGCGGCTCTCGCAGGCCGGCGGGCTCACGAAGTACGACGCGTTGATGGACCGCTTCGAGCCGGGCATGACGGGTGCACGCCTGGACACGATCTTCGGCGAGGTGCGGCGCTGGCTGCCCGATCTCGTGCAGCGCGTGCGCGAGCGCCAGGCCGCGGAGCCGGTGATCGCGCCGCAGGGGCCTTTTCCGCTCGCGCGCCAGCGCGAGCTGTGCGAGCAGGTGATCCGGCGCCTGGGTTTCGACTTCGAGGCCGGGCGCCTGGACGTGAGCACGCACCCGTTCTGCGGCGGCGTGCCCGAGGACGTGCGCATGACGACGCGCTTCGGCGACGACGAGTTCCTCGGCTCGCTCAGCGGCACCATCCACGAGACCGGCCACGGCTGCTACGAGCAGAACCTGCCGCGCGCCTGGCTGGGCCAGCCGCTGGCGCAGGCACGCTCGATGGCGCTGCACGAGAGCCAGAGCCTGGCCTTCGAGATGCAGCTGGGCCAGCACCCCGGGTTCGTCACCCACCTGGCGCCGCTGGTGAGCGCCGCCTTCGGCACGCAGGCGGCCTTCGCACCGCAGAACCTGCACCGGCTGCTCACGCGCGTGGTGCCCGGCCTCATCCGCGTCGACGCCGACGAGCTCACCTACCCGGCGCACATCATCCTGCGCTACGAGATCGAGCGCGCGCTGATCGAAGGCGAGATCGAGCCCGAGGACATCCCGGCGCTGTGGGACGCGAAGATGCAGGAGCTGCTCGGGCTGGACACGCGCGGCAACTTCAAGGACGGGCCGCTGCAGGACGTGCACTGGTCCGCCGCGCTGTTCGGCTATTTCCCCTGCTATTCGCTGGGCGCGATGTACGCCGCCCAGTGGTTCGCTGCCATGCGCCGCGCCACGCCCGACCTCGACGAGCGCATCGGACACGGCGACTTCGCGGTCGTCTTCGAGTGGCTGCGCGCCAACATCTGGAGCCAGGGCTGCCGCTGGAGCACCGACGAACTGGTCGTGCGCGCCAGCGGCCAGGTGCTCGAGCCGGCGCACTTCAAGGCGCACCTCGAGACGCGCTACCTGGGTTGAGCCGGGAGCGCGTCAGGCGCCGGCGCCGGCGCCGGCGGCGTGCGCCTCGTTCAGGGCCCTCATGAACTCGCTGTGGCTGCCCTCCGTGATCACCACCGTCGCCTCGGGGTCGAAGGGCGAGAGCTGAAGCGTGCGCACCTCGGGCTGCCGACGCAACGCCTCTTTCAGCCGCGCGATGAGCTCCTGCAGCGCGGCGTCGTCCTCCGGCAGCGGCAGCACGCGCAGCTGCCTGAAGACCTTGCCGACGAACTGCGGCGGGATGCGCTCGACCGCCTCGGCGCCACGCGTGCCGAGCGCCGCTTCGAGCGCCGCCAGGTGCGGCAGCACCTTGCGCGCACCACGCACCTGGTCGAGCAGCACGCGCAGCGAGCGCTGCATCAGTCGGCCGCGCTGCAGTTCGGCATCGCCGCTCGGGATGGACTCGGGTTCGGTGCGCATGGCGGACTGGCGGTTGGTCTGGATATCGACTGGCGGCGCGCCGGCTTGAGGCGCCATCTCGGCGCGCACGGCACGCCGACGCCCGCCACCGGCCGCGGGCGCCGCGACCGGCGTCAGACGGTCCCCAGCGTGCGCTCCAGATCGTCGAGCACCTCGTCCAGGCGCGCCAGCGTGCGCGCAGCGGCACGAGCGGGCCCCGGCCGCTG
Organism: Pseudomonadota bacterium; assembly: GCA_018241895.1. Lineage (GTDB taxonomy): Bacteria > Pseudomonadota > Gammaproteobacteria > Burkholderiales > Burkholderiaceae_C > Rubrivivax. The sequence goes on along the minus strand of JAFECX010000240.1, from coordinate 9,427 downwards.
CCGCGGGCGGCCCAGCAGGCGCCGCGTCGGGTCGTCGAGCGTCGCATGGTCGAGGGCCAGGCCGTGGCGCGCGAGCGTGCGCGAGAGCACCGTGCGCCGCGAACGCAGGTCGACGCGCGTGCGCTGATAGGCGTGCTCGGCCAGCGCGCGCCGGTGCCCGTACTCGAACAGGTTGGCGAGGAAGAGCTCCGGGTCGTGATGTTCGGGCTCGAAGAGCACGATGTCGGTGCCCGGATGGCTGTGCGCGTAGCCGCGCATGCCGATCTCGAAGCGCGAGTGGATCAGCGTGCGCAGGGCCTGCGACATCACCAGCGGCAGGCCGCCCGCCACGAGGCTGGGAATGTGTCGCTGCGCGCTGCCGAGCACGCGATGGCGTCCCGGCAGACCGGCCTGGAACGGCACGAGCGGATTGAGGCACAGCACGAGATCGACGCCCATGTCGAGCAGCACGCTGGCGTGCAGCGTCTTCTTCAGCGCGCCGTCCACGTACCACCGCCCTTCGATCGCGCGCGGCGGAAACAGCCCCGGCAGCGCGGCGCTGGCCGCGACCGCCTCGGAGATCGGCACGTGATCCCAGCCCGGCGTTCCGAACGGCACCGCGGCGCCGGAATCGAGGTCGGTCGCGACGACGACAAGCCGGCGCGGCAGCCGGCGAAAATCGTTGCTGCGGCCAGCGGCGCCATACATGCGGCGCAACTGCGCCTCGAGCGGGGCGTTGCTCAGCAGGCCGGTGGGCAGTGCCGCGCCGAGCCGCTCGAGCGCCGCCAGCAGCGAGTGGCGATCGAACAGATAGACGGCTGCGGCCCGCGCCAACAGCGCAGGCAGCGCCGCCAGGCGCTGCACGTACTCGCCCCAGGCCGGCTGCACGAACAGCGCGGGCTTGATCACCTCCGCGCGCGGCCCCTTGCCCTCGATGAACGAGGTGCACAACTGGCGCACCGTGATGCCGTTGGCCAGCGCCGACGCGATGAGGCCCCCGGCCGAGACGCCGACGTAGCCGTCGAGCGCGTTGAGATCGAGGCCGACGATGGCCTCCTCGAGCGCGCACAGCGCCCCGATCTCGTAGATGGCGCCCAGCGGACCGCCACCGGCCAGCGCGAGGCCGATGCGCGCGCCGCCCGCGCGTTCGGCCGCCCGGCGGCGGCGCGGCGCGCTGCTGCGCGCCATCCTCAAGTCGCCTTGCTGCGCGCTGCGCGCCTGGCCGGCGCTTTGGGCGGCGCTTTGGCCGGCGCTCTGGCCGGCGCTTTGGAGGCCGCATGGGTCGGCGTTCCGGCGCGCGCGGGGCGCGCTGCCTGCGCCGCCGTCTCGGCCCCGGCCCTCGTCGATCCCTTCGGATCCGCCCGGCTCGGCGCGGCCTTTGCCAGCCTGGCCACCGCCGCCGCGAGCGCATCGACGCGCCTGGCCAACGCCTCGACGTCCTTGGCCGTCGGCACGCCGAGCCTGTTCATGGCCTTGGCCGTGCGCTGCTCGAAGATCGACTCGAGCTTGTCCCAGTTGCGGCCCGCCCGGCTGCCGACTCGGTCGGCCACCGCGCTCACGCGGCCGGTCACCTCGTGGATCTTGTCCTCGGCCACGCCTTGCGTGCGCTGCTGCAGCCTGCGGCCTTCGTCGACGAGCGCCTCGAAGACCTTGCCGCGCTCGGCCTGCGCCTTGCTGAACGCACCCAGGCCCGCGAGCCAGATCTGGTGCGCCGAATCCTTCACGGCCCCGGCCAGCGCGCCGCCTTGCAGCGTGCCGAGCCGGCCGAATGCGCCGGCGCCCCCGCTGCGGCGCGGTGTGCCGCCGGCCGGCCCGCCCGCCTCGGCACTCCTGGACTTTCTGACCATGACGGATCCCTTTTCCCGAGGCGAACGTCCGGCATGCGGTGCCCGCCTGCACGTACCGCGTCGCGGTGACGCCGGAATATAGGGTTGCGCTGCGGCGCACGCGGCCCGAAGTTCTAGTGCAAGCGCTCTATGCGTGCGACGCGCGTCACGGGGCGGCCGCTTCGCGGGCACGAGCGCGACGCGGGGCCTCGTCGTGCCCTCCGCGCCGGCACAGGCGCCCGGGCCGCGGCGCCCAAGGGCCGTGGCGGGCCACCCGGCTGCACGCGCGCTCGGAACCTGTGAATGAACCGTCCGCTCCCGAGCGGCGCGACCGGGCGGCCCCGCTCGAGGCGCAAAGCGCAGCCCTATCGCGCGATGGGGCGAGCATTTGCAACGCCGAGCGGGGGCGTCAGGGCGCGTCGAGCGGGCGTGAGTGGTTCGTTCACAGGTTCTCGGTGCGGCGCGACCTCGAGCACGAGCTTGCCGAAGTTCGCGCCGCTGAACAGCTTCGGCAGTGCCTCGGGGAATGCGGCGACGCCGCCGGCCACCACATGCTCGCGGCTCTTCATGCGCCCGTCGCCCAGGTACCCCGCCAGTTCGGCCACTGCCTGCGCGTAGCGCGCCGCGTAGTCGAACACGAGCATTCCTTCCATGCGCGCACGGTTCACGAGCAGCGACAGGTAGTTCCTGGGGCCCGGCACGGTGCCGATCGCGTTGTACTGGCTGATGGCGCCGCAGATCACGATGCGCGCATGGCGCCGGATGCGCGTGAGCACGGTGTCGAGGATCTCGCCGCCGACGTTGTCGAAATAGATGTCGACGCCGTCGGGGCAGTGCTGCTTCAGCCCCTCGCGCACCGCCTCCGCCGGCCCGCCGGCGGCCGGCGCCGCGGCCTTGTAGTCGATGCAGGCATCGAAGCCCAGGGCGTCGACCACCCACTCGCACTTGCCCGGCCCGCCGGCAATGCCGACCACGCGCAAGCCCTTGATGCGCGCCAGCTGGCCCACCGTCTGCCCCACCGCACCGGCCGCGGCCGAGACGACCAGCGTCTGGCCGGCCTGCGGCCGTGCGACCTCCATGAGGCCGAAGTAGGCGGTCATTCCGGGCATGCCGAGCACGTTGAGCCACTGGCTCACGCTGCCCAGCCGCAGGTCGATCTTCACCGGCGCCGCACGCCGCAGCTCGTCGGCCGACGCGCTCCAGTACTCCTGCACGCCGGTGCTGCCGCTCACCAGATCGCCGACGGCGTAGCCGGCATGTCGTGACGCGATCACGCGCCCGATGCCCCCGGCGCGCATCACCTCGCCCAGCGCGACCGGCGCGATGTAGCTGCGGCCCTCGTTCATCCAGCCGCGCATCGCCGGGTCGAGCGAAATCGCCAGCACCTCGACCAGGAGGCCGCCCTCGGCAGGCTCGCCGAGCGGCTCTTCGGTGTGTCGCCAGTCGCCCGGCCCGGGCAGCCCCACGGGCCGCGCGGCCAGCCGCACCTGGTGGTTGACGCGCGCGCTCACGATGCCTTCACCAGCGCGGTGACGGTGAAGCTGCCGTCGAGCTTCTCGGCCTGGAAGCGCACGTGGTCGCCGACCGCGACGCCGTCGAGCAGCCGGGTGTCGCGCACGCGAAAGCTCATCGTCATCGCCGGCATCTCCAGGTTGCGGATGCCGCCGTGCTTGAGGGTGATGCGCGCGGCAGGCTTGTCGATCTTCATGACCTCGCCGGCGCTCTGCAGCGCCTGTGCAATGGCCGAGGAGGCGAGGAGCGCGGCGGTGATCGCGGCGGCGACGGCATAGGCGGCGGACTTCATGGCGGCATCTCTCCGGCAAGCGCCGCCGACGCCCCGACGTCGACGGCCCGGCCCGAGTGTGCCGCAAGTGCGCCGTGCCGCTTCCTACAATGCGTGCGCCCCGCTGCCACCCGACCGCTGCCATGACCGCTCCCGCCCGCGCCGCCGACCATGACCTGAGCCACGTCACGCCGCGCGACCAGGCCGAGATCCTGGCGCAGGCGCTGCCCTACATCCGCAGGTACCACGGCAAGACGCTGGTCATCAAGTACGGCGGCAACGCGATGACCGATCCGGCGCTGCAGCAGGACTTCGCCGAGGACATCGTGCTGCTCAAGCTGGTGGGCATGAACCCGGTCGTCGTGCACGGCGGCGGGCCGCAGATCGACGAGGCGCTGGCCAAGATCGGCAAGAAGGGCACCTTCGTCCAGGGCATGCGCGTCACCGACGAGGAGACGATGGAAGTCGTCGAGTGGGTGCTCGCCGGCGAAGTGCAGCAGGACATCGTCGGCCTCGTCAACGCCGCCGGCGGCAAGGCGGTGGGGCTGACCGGGCGCGACGGCGGCCTGATGCGCGCGCGCAAGATGAAGATGGCCGACAAGGACGACCCGAGCAAGGAGCACGACATCGGCCAGGTCGGCGAGATCACCGCCATCGACCCGGCGCTGGTGAAGGCGCTGCAGGACGACCAGTTCATCCCCATCATCAGCCCGATCGGCTTCGGCGAGCACAACGAGAGCTACAACATCAACGCCGACCTGGTGGCGGCCAAGCTCGCCACCGTGCTCGCCGCCGAGAAGCTGCTGCTGCTCACCAACACGCCGGGCGTGCTCGACAAGAACGGCAAGCTGCTGACCAACCTGAGCGCGCGCGAGATCGACGCGCTCTTCGCCGACGGCACCATCAGCGGCGGCATGCTGCCCAAGATCGGCGGTGCGCTCGACGCGGCGCGCAACGGCGTCCAGGCCGTGCACATCATCGACGGCCGCGTGCCGCACGCGATGCTGCTCGAGATCCTCACCGACCAGGCCTACGGCACGATGATCCGTTCGCGTTGAGCGCGGCCGCCGTGCCCGTTCGCGGCGTGGTCTGGCTGTTCGACCTCGACGACACGCTGCACGACGCGCAGGCGGCGTCGATGGCGCAGTTGCACGTCTCGTTCGGCGAGTACATCCAGCAGCATCTGCAGCTCACGCGCGAGCAGTCCGACGCGCTGCGCCGGCGCTATTGGCAGCGCTACGGCGCGACGCTGCTCGGCCTCGTGCGGCACCACGGCGTGGACGCCCGGCATTTCCTGCACCACACACATCTGCTGCCGGGGCTCGAAGAGCGCGTGCACGGGCATGCGGCGGACTTCGCCGCGCTGGCGCGTCTTCAGGGGCGCAAGGTGGTGCTGACCAACGCGCCTGCGGCCTACGCGGCGCGCGTGCTCGGCGCGCTCGGCATCGAGCGCCATTTCGACCAGGTGCTGTCGATCGAGGAGATGCACATGTTCGGCCGCCTGCGGCCCAAGCCCGACGCGCGCATGCTGCGCTGGGTGGCCGCGCGCCTGGGCGTGCCACCCACGCGCTGCGTGCTGGTGGAAGACACGCTCGCGCACCAGAAGGCGGCGCGCAGCATCGGCATGGGCACGGTGTGGATGCAGCGCTGGCTGGCGCCGGCGGCGCCCGAACGGCGTCGCCCGGCCGGCCGGCCGAGCTACGTCGACCGGCGCGTCGGCTCGCTGCTGCGGCTGGTGCGGGCGCCGGCGCGCGGGCGCCCGTGAGCGCGCCTGAGCGGCCCCGAGCGCCCCTCGCCAGCCGCCGGGCGGCATCGATTGCAGCGGCACGAGCGCACGGCCGGCTCCTCGCGATGTCAGTGTTTACCTGCACCGGGGGGCGCCGGGGTGCCGTGCCAGAATCGTTCGCCGCCCGTCCGCCGCCCCGCGCTGGTCGGGTGGTGGCGCCTCCCACTCGCAGCCTATCGTTCCATCCGCCACCGCGAGCCATGTCCGACCTGCCTGCGCAAGAGCCCGAGGTGGCCGCGGGAGAGCCGCACTCGCAGCCCGCCGCGCAGCCCACCGTGGAGCCGGTCGTCGAACACGCGCCGGGGCCGGCACGCAAGCGCCCGAAGCCGGGCGAGCGGCGCGTGCAGATCCTGCAGACGCTGGCCGCCATGCTCGAACAGCCCGGCGCCGAGCGCATCACCACCGCCGCACTGGCCGCGCGCCTGGACGTGAGCGAGGCGGCGCTGTACCGCCACTTCGCCAGCAAGGCGCAGATGTTCGAGGGCCTGATCGAGTTCATCGAGACGAGCGTCTTCACGCTCGTCAACCAGCTCGTCGAGCGCGAGATCGTGCCCTCCGTGCAGGCGCAGAAGATCGTCTCCGTGCTGCTGCAGTTCGGCGAGAAGAACCCCGGCATGGTGCGCGTGATGGTCGGCGACGCGCTGGTCTTCGAGCACGAGCGGCTGAACGCGCGCATGAATCAGTTTTTCGAGCGCGTCGAGTCGCAGCTGCGCCAGAGCCTGCGCGCCGCCGCCGAGGCAGCCGGCTCGCCCACGCCCACCGTGCAGGCGCAGGCGCTGGCTTCGGCGCTGACGGCGCTCGTCGTCGGGCGGCTGCAGCGCTACGCGCGCAGCGGCTTCAAGCGCCTGCCCACCGAGCATCTGGAGCCGGCGCTGTCGCGGCTGACGGCCTGAGCCGCGCCCGCGGCCGCGCGGCGTCCTCCCGGCACCGCCGTGTGCGCGGCGCACGGCGCGACTGCGGCCTCCCGGGCGCCGGAGCGGCCGGCGTCGAATGCCGCGCGCCGCTGCTTCTACACTGCGGCGCGTGATCGACTCCCTCGAAGCGCTGCTGCAGCGCGCCGAACGCGTGCTCGAACGCCTCGAGGCCGTGCTGCCGCGGCCGCTCGAGGCGCCCGACTGGGCCGCGTCGGCGGCCCTGCGCTACCGGCGTCGCGGCAACGCGCGCGTCCTCGAACCGGTGCGCCGCGTGGCGCCGATCCGCCTCGCGCAACTGCGCGAGATCGATGCGCAGAAGGAGCGCCTGGTGCGCAACACCGAGCAGTTCGTCGCCGGACGCGGCGCCAACAACGTCGTCCTCACCGGCGCGCGCGGCACCGGCAAGAGCTCGCTCGTCAAGGCCGTCCTGAACGAGTACGCGGCGCGCGGGCTGCGCCTGATCGAGGTCGACAAGAGCGACCTCGTCGACCTCGCCGACCTCGTCGAACTGGTCGACGGCCGCCCCGAACGCTTCGTCGTCTTCTGCGACGACCTCAGCTTCGACGAGGGCGAGCCCGGCTACAAGGCGCTCAAGAGCGTGCTCGACGGCTCGGTCGCCGCCAGCGGCGACAACCTGCTGATCTACGCCACCAGCAACCGCCGCCACCTGCTGCCCGAGTACATGCTGGACAACCTGACCTACAAGCACACCGACGCCGGCGAGGTGCACCCGGGCGAGGTGGTGGAGGAGAAGATCTCGCTGTCCGAGCGCTTCGGCCTGTGGCTGAGCTTCTACCCGTTCTCGCAGGACGAGTACCTGGCGATCGTCGCGCAGTGGCTGCGCAATTTCGGCGTGCCCGAAGGCGAGATCGCCGCGGCGCAGAAGGAGTCTCTCGTGTGGGCGCTCGAGCGCGGTTCGCGCTCGGGGCGCGTGGCGCAGCAGTTCGCACGCGACTGGTCGGGACGGCGCAGTGGCTGAGGCCCGCGGCACCCTGATCGCCGAGCCCGGCGTGCCGCGCGAGAGCGCACGCCGGCCGGTCGACGTCGCCGTGGGCGTGCTGATCGACGCGCACGAACGCTTCCTCCTCACGTCGCGCCCTGCGGGCAAGGTCTACGCCGGCTACTGGGAGTTTCCGGGCGGCAAGGTCGAGTCCGGCGAGAGCGTCGAGCAGGCGCTGCGCCGCGAACTGCGCGAGGAGCTCGGCATCACGATCGGCGCCGCCGAGCCCTGGCGCCAGGAACTCGTCGACTACCCGCACGCGCTGGTGCGGCTGCACTTTTGCAAGGTGCGCGCGTGGCAGGGCGCCATCGAGATGCGCGAGGGCCAGGCGATGGCCTGGCAGACGCTGCCGGTGCAGGTGCAGCCGGTGCTGCCGGGCACCGTGCCGGTGCTGTGCTGGTTCGCCGCCGAGCGCGGCTACGTCGGCGCCACGCATGCCCAGGCGCCGGCCGGCGCGCCTCCCGATGCCCGCGCCGACGTGCCCGCTCGTGCACGGGGCGGCACGCAGGGCGTGGCACCGGTCGATACGCCGGCTGGCCACTAAACTGCCGCCATGGACTGGCTGGAGCACATCAAGTGGGACCGCGACGGCCTCGTGCCGGCGATCGCGCAGGAGCGCGCCAGCAAGGACGTGCTGATGATGGCCTGGATGAACCGCGAGGCGCTCGCCGCCACGCTCGCGCGCGGCCAGGCCGTGTACTGGAGCCGCTCGCGCCGGCGCCTGTGGCACAAGGGCGAGGAATCGGGCCACTTCCAGCAGGTGCACGAGATCCGGCTGGACTGCGACAACGACGTCGTGCTGCTCGAGGTGACACAGCTCGGCCACACGCCGGGCATCGCCTGCCACACCGGCCGCCACAGCTGCTTCTACCAGCGCCTGGACGGCACGCACTGGGTCGCTGCCGACCCGGTGCTCGTCGACCCCGGGCGCATCTACGACAGGTGAGCGCGAAGTGAACGGCAACGACACGCTGGCGCGGCTGGCCGCGGTGATCGAATCGCGCCGGCCCGAGCGCGGCGGCGATCCGGCCACGAGCTACGTCGCGCGCCTGTTCGCACGCGGCGAGGACGCCATCCTCAAGAAGATCGGCGAGGAGGCCACCGAGGTCGTGCTGGCGGCCAAGGGCGGCCAGCGCGAGCGCATCGTCGCCGAGGTGGCCGACCTGTGGTTCCATACGCTGGTGGCGCTCGCGCAGCATGGACTCGCCCCGGCCGACGTGCTGGCCGAACTCGCGCGGCGCGAGGGGATTTCGGGCCTCGACGAGTTCGCCGCGCGCAAGGGCACGGCGCACGAGCTCGCGGGTGCACAGGCGGCCGACGGCGCCGCGAAAGGAGCGCCCGGATGAGCGCCGTCATCGTTCCCGACGGCGCGACGCGCGACCCGCGCGCGTGGGACAAGCTCGTGCACGTGCTCTACGCGCTGCATCTGCTGTCGTGGCTGTCGGCCGGGATCTTCTCGATCGTCGCGATGGCGATCAACTACTGGAAGCGCTGGGAGGCGCCCACCGACTTCTACCGCAGCCATTTCCGCTGGCTAAGCCGCAGCTTCTGGTTCACGCTGATCGCGCTCGTCGTGACCGCACCGCTGTGGCTGCTGTTCGTCTTTCCCGGCTACGTGGCGTGGTCGCTGATCGGGCTGTGGTACCTGTATCGCTTCGTGAAGGGCTGGTGGTTCTTCTTCGAACGCCGCGCGATGCCCTGGCCCGAGATCTGAACGCCCACCCCCGAGCCCCACCGATGCCTGCCGACCCCCACTGCGTCTTCTGCAAGATCGTCGCCGGCCAGATCCCGAGCCGCAAGGCGTACGAGGACGCCGAACTGCTGGCCTTCCACGACATCGAGCCCTGGGCACCGGTGCACGTGCTGGTGATCCCCAAGCAGCACATCGCCTCGCTCGCCGACGTCGGCCCCGAACACGACGCGCTGCTCGGGCGCATGCTGGGGCTGGCGCCGCGGCTGATGCGCGAGCTGGGCGTGACGAACGGCTTTCGGACGTTCTTCAACACCGGCGTCGACGGCATGCAGGAGGTGATGCACCTGCACATGCACGTGATCGGCGGGCCCCGGCCCTGGAAGCGGGGCTGAACGCCTGCGCCGCCGGCGGGCCGCCCGCCCGCCCGCCCTGCGCCCGCGGGCCCG
>JAFECX010000023.1 GCA_018241895.1 Pseudomonadota bacterium | reverse complement strand
CTGATAAACGGGCTCGCTCAAGCTCGCACCAGTGACGTGTCGGTGATGTCGTCGCTGCCGCTCCCGTTGTAGCGCACCGGCTGTTTCTTTGCGAACGCCTGCCGCGCGTGCGCGCCTGGGGCGCTGATAAGAACACTTGGCAGGACACCTTCGCCAGGGCCGCTTGTACTGCGGTTCAAGCCACGTGTGGTTCCAAGTTGGCTGCTCCGTCTCGCCTGACAAAACCTGCGACCTCTCGCGCCGGTACCCCAAGTCCAGCCCAGCGCTCCGGGTGGCAGGTGAACAGCAGCATCTGGTGCCGCTGCGCTGCGTCGTACAGCACGCGCTGCATCAGATCGAGCCGCTGGCTGTCGGTGTTGACGAGTGCGTCGTCGAGCAGGATCAGCGTCGGCTTGCCGGCCTCCTTCAACAGGTCGGCATAGGCCAGACGGCTGATGAGCGCGATCTGCTCTCGCGCACCGTGACTGAGCTGGCCGAAGTCCACGGCATCGGTGCCGACACCGCGCTCAAGCACGGCCGGTGTCAGGTCTTCCTGAAGGCCGAGCCGTGCGCCCGGGAAAAGCAACCGCATGTAGTGATCCAACCTCGCCTGCAGCGGCGCCTGCAGCTTTGCGGTCAGCGCCTGCCGTTTGGTCTCCAGCCGCTCCACCAGCAGGCTCAGCGCCTTGGCCCGCAGTTGGAGCTCCGCGAGACGGCGTGACAACGCTTGCTCGCGCACACGCAGTTCCTCGCGCTGCTCCTCGATGCCATTCGCGCCGGCCACTTCCAGCCGGGCTTCGAGCGCGGCGATGCTGTTGCCGCGTTGGTTGTGCGTCGCCAGGGACTGCTCCATGCTCGACTGCAGGCGCTGCACGTCCTGCCGCAGGACATCCGGCTGCGACTGCTCAATGCGCTTCGCGAGCTCCGCCGCCTGCGCCTTGGCGGCCTCCTGGTCGGCGAGCGCCTTCGCGAGCAGGGCCTGCGTGTCGTCCTCGACCCCCGAGGACTGCGCCTCGTCGACCGCCTCGCGCAATTTGCCGACTTCGGCAGCCGCCGCCTGCTCACCGGCTTGCGCGGTGGCCAACATCTTGGCCGCCGCAAGGTGGGCGTCGGAAGCCTGCTCCAACCGTTCGATAGCGGCTGCGTTAGCCGCGCGCGCTTCGGTCACGTCGACGCTTTGGCCGCCGGGAGCAGCAGGCAGGGCCTGCAGCTGATTGGCCGTCTCGGCACGGGTTTGCGTTGCCGTGGCGAGCGCCGAACGGAGCTTGTCGACGCCCTGCGGTGCGGTCAGGCCGAGCATGGCCTCGGCGGCCTTGGCATCGGCCTGTGCCTGCTTGAAGCGATCCTGGCGCGAGCGGGCTTCCTCGACGCTCGCCACGCCGAGCTTGGCCAGAGCGCGCTCGGCCGCTGCCCTTGCCTCCTCCACCTGGCGAGCGAGGTCGGCGACGTCGCTGTCGCCCGGGCGCACGCCGATGCTGCCCACGCCCTCGATCTGGATTTGTGCCGTGGCCGTGATTCGGTGTTCGGAATTCGGATCGACCGGTTTGCCGTCGAGGGTGGCAGCAATCTCGGGGAGCAGCGCGAAGGTGATCGCGGTGGCCGCGGCACTTTGCAGGATTTCCCGTTCGCGCAGCGTGTCGCGAGCGCGCACGGCCGCCTCGACATCCGCTGCTGACTGCCGGTTCGCGTCGACCGTCGCGTTGTGCCGGGCCAGCTCTTCGGCCTGCTCCAGCGCCTTGGCCAGAGCGGCTTCGAGGCGCGCCGCCTCCGAGGACGCTTGGTCCAGCCGCTCGTTCAGGGTGCGGCGCTTCTCTTCGGCTTCGGCGAGCGCGACGCGCGTACGAGCTTCATCGGATACGCGAGCGGCTGCATCGCGCCGCTGCTCGGCCTGGACCGCTGCAGCCTGGGCGGCCTCGAGTGCCTGCTTCGCAGCGACCAGAGCCTCCTGCCGCCGTGCGAGCATGGCGCGCCGGTCGGAGAACGTCCGCAGGCGCTCGGCCAGCAGTTCGCGGTTCGTGCTCGAGGCCGAGACGTTCTTAAGCTGCTGCTCGTGTTCGCCTTGCAGACGCTCTGCGGCCACAAGCTCCTGTCGGGCTCCCTCGAGCTTGGCCTTGAAGACCTCCCAGGGCCTGGCCTTCGCATCAGCGTCGTGCTGGGCCCGCAGGCCGGTTAAGCGGTCCACGTCGTCTCGGTAGGCCGCGATCTGGGCGTCCAGCGCGGCGCCCAGATCCCGGACCTCCGCCAGCTCACGGCTGGTCTCCTGGTAGGCACCGCGCGGTCTGCCGTTGCCCGGCGTGAGCAGTTGGTCGCGTTGCTCGCGAAGCGTGGCAAGCACGTCGTCGCCCGCAGTGCTGGCCACGGCGCCCACGGTGGATTCGAGCGCGGTGCGCAGGTAGTCGGCGGCACTTTCCACCGGCTCGTCAATGCGGTGGCCGTCTCCCTGCTCGATCCACAGTAGCCCGGGGATGCCCCAGTGCTCGGGCTTGCTGGCACCTTTGCCAGCGTAGCCGAAGCCGAGCAGGCGGGAGATGGCCTCCTCCGCCTCTTCGCCGTCGAGCACTTCGCCGTCGCGGGTGTAGGCGCAACGCTTCTTGGCGAAGAAGGTCTTCAGCAGCGTGTGCTGCTGGCCACCGGACTCGAAGGAGATTTCCACGGTCGGCGAACAGCTCGTGGGCACCTCGCCCTTAGGCAGCAGGTCCTCGAGCACGCTCGAGCGGTAGCGCTCGAAGAACGCGGCACGGATCGCGCGCGCGATCGTGCTCTTGCCGGTCTCGTTCGGGCCGCAGAAAAGGTTGATGCCTGGCGACAAGTCAGGAATCTCCAGCGTCCCCCGAAAGCGGCGGATTTGACTGAGGCGCAGGCGCTGGACCCTCATGCCGTCGCCCCTACCGCGGTGACGGATGACACCCCGGTATCCAGTGCGCCGCACAGGATCGCCAGCGCCTCACGGGCGACTCGAGCCTGCTCGGCGTCCCGCCCATTGGCTTGCTCGTCGCGGAGCTCCGCAATCACCTGGGCGAGGTAGCCGTCGGCGTGAAGCGCCGCAATGTCGTCTTCGGTCGGCAACAGCAGGAGGTCCGCAAGGTCGTATCGGAGCGATCGCACCGCGGCTTCCGCACGACCGAGCGCTTCGGTCAGGCGCCGTTGGCCGGACAGGTCGGTGCGGCCCGAGATGGCGACTTGCACAACGTCGTCGCCAGCGAGCGAGGCCAGCCGCGCACAGATCTGGTCAATGTCGGTCGGCACTGCGACGCTGAGCGAGAGATCCAACCACTGGTAGCGGCCGACGCGCACCGCTTCCAGCTTCGGTATCGCGCCGGGGCCATCGACGTCGACGACGATGCAATAGCCGGGCTCGTTTCCGCGGAAGCGCTCTTGCTCGGGCGTACCGCTGTACGCGCAGCGCTCGTTGACGATCTTCAGGCCGTGCCAATCGCCGAGCGCGAGATAGTCGAGCCGGGCTGTCTGGCAACGGTTCGATGCGATCGGGTTGGCCGAGTCGATCTCGCTGGGCAGGATGCCCTCGACGCTGCCATGTGCCAAGCCGATCCGCAGCCAGCCGTCTGGTGTCTGTCGCCCATCAAAGGCATCGGTGGTGTCGTTGTAGGTGTGTCGCTGGGTCAACGGGGCACAAAGCACCGCCGCCTTGCAGTGCTGGAGTGAGATCACGCCGGCAGTGAGCGCCAGATGCACGTTCGCTGGTACGGCCCCCAGGCGCTGCGCCCGCGTCCAGACAGATTCCGACAGCGCTGCATCGTGGTTGCCCGGGATCATGACCCACGGGCCGGCGAAGCCGCTCAATGCTGCGAACAGGCGACGGATCACCCGGTCGCCGACCGTCTGGGCGTCGAACACGTCGCCCGCGACGAGGACTGCGTCAACGGCGCGATCTGTCGCGAGTGCTGCGATTCTCTCGACGACGAGGGTGCGCGCCTCGGCCAGCAGTGCGGCGTCGTCAGGATCGAAATGGGAGTAGCGCCGGCCAATCTGCCAGTCGGCCGTGTGCAGGAAGCGCGGCATGTTGTTCTACGTGGATTGCTCGATGGGAAAGACGAGGCATCATAGATTCGGGGTCCGTTCAACGGCTTGACTTACCGGGTCGATCTACCAGCGTTCCTGCAACGCTTGGCGTGCCGGCGGTGCGGACGCCCGCCACGCGCCAAGTCACGTCGACGATTCCTCGGCCAGGTACTCCGCTGGAAGCAGCGCCTCTGTCTCGACCATGAGGTCCGCTGAGCTCACCTGCAGGGCACGCGCGATCTTCAGAACGAGCACCAGCGTCGGCATGTGCTCACCTCTTTCGATCTTGCCGAGGTGCGACCTCTCCACCTTTGCCTGCAGCGCCAACGCTTCCTGAGCGACGCCGAGTTTCGTTCTCACGGAACGAACCGCCGTGCCAAACGCTTGAGCCACAACTGGGTCGGCGGTCGTTGCCCCCCGCGGGCGTCCAACTTGAATTGTCCGTTTTGCCATCGACAAAAGCGTCGCGGCACAGGAGAATCTAAACCACGTTATCTTTAACCCATAATGCTGGGCGCCGTCTTGCATCTCCTCGTGTCGCTGGCTCTTGCAGCGCTGGCGGTTGGTTTCATCGCCAGCCTCTTCCTAGGGGAACCCGCGGGACTGGCTGGGGCAACGGAAGACGACGGAATCGATGAGGCCGATCTGCCACCCCCCGGTGTCTGGGACTCGCGCAAGGCCTGGGGCCGCTGGGAAGGTCCTTTGGAGCGAGACAGGTACTACGCGGCTCGCGGTGTCGACCGAAGCGAGTTCTGACCTAGTCGCTCGGAAGCCTGTTGAAGACTATGAAAGCAAGCCGCTCGGCATCACTCTCTCCACTCACCCTGCCAACGGTCGCCTTGGTCGCCGGCTGCGCGGCGCTTGGCCCTGCAGAGCCCGCGGCTTGGCAGGACTTCGTAGCCACGTTCGCTGGCGAGCCATTCGAATCTCGGGACTACCCCGCGGGCACCACGAAGGTCTCTGTGTCGGTGAATGCCCCGAACTCCATCGAAGGCGGCAACGGGCGTTTCGCGCGGTGGTGCTCGGCGCAAGGCGGCACCAGCGGCCAGGTCCAACATCTCGCACGATCCAATGCGACAGCGGGCACCTTCCACGACGGCCTGGCGGCGAAGTCGAACGCCGAGCAGGCCAGCGGCCTTTCGTTCGTCGCCGTCTCCGCTGTCGGTTGTTTGGTGAAGCAAGGCCAAAGCCTGTTGGCCGTGATGGTCAGCGCGCCTGGACGTCCGGGTGACACTGAAGTCAAGGACGGTAAGGTCCTGAGTCGATTGACCCGGGCCTTCTTTACTGGCGATCAAGCTGTGGCCTTTGGTGCGGCCTACCGGCAGCGTGAGGATGAGCGGAGTCGGCAGGCCTCGGCACGCCTCAAAGAACGCGAAACGCAGAAGCTCGCTGACATGCAACGGCTGCGCAGCAACCCGCGCGTGGGCGATCGGACGAGCGTCGGCACGATCGTCGAAGTTCGCCCGCCCCTGGTTTTGGTGCAGTACGACGAGCGCTACCGGAGCCTGGCAAACCGGTCGGCAACCGAATGGCTGCCGATCGCGTCGCTGATGCCCGAATCCCGCTGACCGAGGCGCGATGACCAGCCGAATCGCTACCGGCAGATGAGTCGGTGAACCGGCTGCCGCCGGCTCTGATCGACGAATGGAGTTCCCGCAGATGGACCTTACCTGCCCTGCCCCTGTCCCGACCCCTTCATCGACGGCGGCACAAACATCAACGACATGACCTCCGACGATTGGGTAGCCGGGATTGCGGATGAGGTCCGCCGTCTGGCCTTGGCCGGCGTCTCGGACGGAGTGCTTCAGGCCTTCATCGACGCGCGCAGGCGCGGTGACACCGAACTAGCAGCAAGCCTGCTGAGTCTCGCAGCGCACCGATCCCCTCCGACTGCGCCCGCAATGACAGCGCTGGAACGGCTGCGCGTCGCCGCGCTGCGGCCTGTGGTGAACTCGCTCGATGCGCACGCGTTGTATGCCTACGTCAGCATCCTCTGGCCTCTCACCGACCATGCATCCCGAAACGCAGTTGACCCGAGATCATGGGAGAGTGCGGCCTTCGTCGAAACGCTGGCGCACGGCCTGATGCACGCCGCCCTGGAGCAACTGCAGCCGGGAATTGTCGGGCCTGACGGCCAGCTGCGGCGGCACTGATCGGCTCATTGCTCCGGCGACCGGCAGCCTCGAAGTTCGCGATGCAGTTCATGCGCAAGCGCCGCCGACGTCAGTGGATCCAGAACGGCCGATTGCTCGCAAGTCGGATCGCGAAGATCAGAGTTCTCCTGTCTCCGCTGGCTTTCGGCAGCCAAGAGCAATTCCTGCGATCGCCCAAGGCGAGCCTGTCCGGCCTCACGCCAGTCCAGGCCCTGCGGCGAGGCCTCGTAACCAGCGTGATGACGGCCGCCCGCGGCTTCCTGGAACGATGAGCCAGCTCGCGACCGGCACAACTTCCGGCCTTCGTCTGAAAGCACGAACTAACAGCAACGTGGTGTGCACAGGCCCGAAACGGTCGTGTCCCAGCGCATGGTGTAAGTCCACAGCCCGGAGAGAGCTGAGATGCGCAGTACTCAGCGGGCTACTGCCGACAGCCGAGTGGGCACAGTATCGCTGACGGTCTGCAGGCCCTCCAACTGCATGTAGCGCCGGTTCAGGCTCCACTCGTCGTTCTGCTCGAGCATCATGGCGCCGACCAGGCGGACGATCGAGGCGTCGTTCGGGAAGATGCCGACGACGTTGGTGCGGCGCTTGATCTCGGCGTTCAGCCGCTCCAGCGGGTTCGTGGAGTAAATCTGCGACCAGTGCGCCCGCGGGAAGGTCATGAACGCGAGCACGTCGTTCTCGGCCTCGTCCATCAGGGAGCCGAGCTTGGGGAACTTGCCGCGCAGCTGGTCGGCCACGCTTTGCCATTGCGCTCGCGCTGCCTCGGCCGAGTCCTGCACGAACACCGTCCCGATGGCGGCGCTGACCATGCGCCGCTGCGTCTTGCCGGCGTGCGCCAGCGCGTTGCGCATGAAGTGCACGCGGCAACGCTGCCAGGTGGCCTTCAGGACCTTGGCCGCGGCCGCCTTGATGCCCTCGTGGCTGTCGCTGATCACCAGCTTCACACCTCGCAGGCCACGCCGGTTCAGGCTGCGCAGGAACTCGGTCCAGAACGGCTCGGCCTCGCTGGCGCCGACCTTCAGGCCCAGCACCTCGCGCTGGCCGTCGGTGTTCACGCCCACCGCCACTATCACCGCCACGCTCACGATGCGCCCGGCCTCGCGCGTCTTGACGTAGGTCGCGTCGATCCACAGGTAGGGCCAGTCGCCCTCGATCTGGCGGTTCAGGAACGCGCCCACGCGCTCGTCGAGCTCAGCGCACAGCCGGCTGACCTGGCTCTTGGACACGCCGCTCATGCCCAGCGCCTTGACCAGGTCGTCCACGGATCGCGTGGACACGCCGTGCACGTAGGCCTCCTGGATCACGGCCGTCAGCGCCTTCTCGGCGGTGCGCCGCGGCTCCAGGAAGTCGGGGAAGTAGCTGCCCTGGCGCAACTTGGGGATCTTGAGCTCGACGCTGCCGGCGCGCGTGTCCCAGGTGCGGTCGCGGTAGCCGTTGCGGCTGTTCAGCCGCTCGGGATTCTTCTCGTCGTAGCCGGCGCCGCAGCGGCCCTCGACGTCGAGTTCCATCAGGCGCTGAGCCATGAACTGCACCATCTGGCGCAGCACATCGATATCGGCGCCCTTCTCGGCGAGTTCGGTCAATGCCATAGTGGCGGTGGTCATCGTGGAGATCCTTTCGATCAAGGTGGATGGGTCGCACCTCAACCTTATCCGGGACCACGATGGCCACCCCAACCGGGACGGCCGCCGCCGCGCGGCAGCTCGCTACGGGTTACGCCCTACGGGCTCCACCCTCCGCGACCTGCCGCGCACTCAAGGACTTACACCACTTCCTGGGACATCAACCCCGAAACCGCGCATCCGAAACTACAAGGCCTCACTGTTAGTTCATCTCCGTGAGGCGGGCGGTCTGGACTCAGGGGCTGGCACCGAGCCATGGATGTCTATACAGTGAGCCGCAGCAAGCACGCACACCGATTCCCATGTCATCAGCCAACCGCGACCTCTTCGAAGAGCCGGGCTCCGCGAGCCCGCTAGCCTATGACGACGCCTTCGACGCCTGGCTCGCAGCGCGCGAAGAATTCGGGGTCATCCGCGAGCAGTCGTCGGTTGCGGTCTACCGCAGCATGTGGGCCGCCCTGTCGGCCTGGTGCGTCGGCCGCGCACTCGCCTTGGACGCACTGAAGGCTGAGCACCTTGAGGCCTATCTGCTGTCGCGGGGCGGCACGGACGAACTGAGCGCGCGGTATGCGTGGCGCCTGTTGACGCTGGTCGATGAAGTGCTCTCGCACCGCGCCAAGGTGAAAGACCTCCCGCGGAACGCGGTGGCGCTGGATCTCCTGATGGCGACGCCCGAGTGGCGGTTCGCCAACGCCAGCGACAAGACTCCCCTGCCCGACCACTTGCACGCACACGAGGCCAAGGCTCTCGTGTCCTGGTTGTTGGACCCGGCGAACGGCTCCGCCTTGGCCGGCGCGCCGGCGCACACCTGGCAGGCCTTGCGCAACCGGACAGCGGTTGCTTTGCAGCTCGGCGCCGGTCTCACACCCGGGGATATTCGCGCTGCCGTGGTGGACGGCGTCGTCTGCGATGGTGGCAAGGTGGCCGACCTGCCCTGGAAGATCCGCCTGCCTGCGCACGGCAGCATCCCAGCACGCGAATCCCCCATCGCCCTTTGGGCCGGCCGACTGCTCCGCACCTGGCTGGACACACGCTGCGCACTGCAGATCTCGGGGCCTGCGCTCTTCCCGGCCGCGCGCAGCGGTCGGCCGTGGGGCAAGGTGGCGCAATACACCGCGGCCAAGGCGGTGCTGGCTGCGGCCGGCGTGCCTGAAGCCGAAGGCGGCAGCTTCAAGCTGCGGCACACCTTTGCGCTGCGGCAGTTGCGGCGCGGCACGTCGGCCGGCCAGGTCGCGCAGTGGATGGGCCTTGCCGACGCCAATGCGCTGGCGCGCTATCGCCGGGTCTTGTTGGCACCGGCGACGGAAGTCGTTTGATCCTCGAAAGCGTTCAAGCGGCCGGCGAGTTGCCCGCCGACAACGGCCCCTGGCTCGTCAGCTGATAGACCATGTCCCGCACCGTGCGTCGGAACGACTCGTTCTCGACGAACTGCTTGTAGACCTGCGTGTCGTCCTTCAGAAGGATCTGCATGGCCCGGCTCAGCGCCTGGTCGTGCGCCATGGGTGCGGTGTGCGGCGTGTTCTGCCGGGCGTTCTGGAAGGCCTTGTCGGCAGCGACCCGTGGCGCGATGTCCTCGCGAATGCGCTTGACGATGCGGTCGGTGTCCTCGAACAGCGTGCCGAAGCTTTCGTTGAATGACTTGAGGATGTTGCTCAGCCTGTCCAACTCGGGCTCGGGCTTGCGGCCGCCGCCTTCGGTCGGCACCGGCGCAATCTCGGCATCGGTGTCGGCCAGCGCGATCTTCATCAGCGCCTTTTTCTCCACACGGTAGCTGTCCATGTCGATGGCCTCGAGGATGCCCTTGGCCAGGTCCTCTTCCTTCGGCGCCGGCAGCTTGGACACCAGCAGGTTCAGCAGGATCGACAGCTTCTCCCACTCGGCGTTCGTGCCCGGCATCACCGAAGCCAGGAAGTCGTAGGTTCGGCAGAAGGCCTTGGCCTTGCCCTTGAAGTCGACCTGCTGGTCCTCGTCGAGCGCGCCGATGTACACGGCCGCACAAGCGTCGAGAATCGGATCGAGCTGATCGCGGTCGGCACCGGCCAGGAACAGCGAGGAGAACTGCTGAACCTGGTCGGGCGAGTAGACCTGCGCACCATCCAGCGCCGCCTTCAGGTCGTGCAGCTTGTTCGGGTCGGTTTCCTCGGCCAGCAGCGTGGCGCGGTAGTAGTCCTGGAACGCCAGCGTGATGGTCTCGGTGTTGTTCTGGAAGTCGAGCACGAAGCAATCATGCTTCTGCGGGTGCGCCCGGTTCAGGCGCGACAGCGTCTGCACGGCCTTCACGCCGGACAGGGCCTTGTCCACGTACATCGTGTGCAGCAGCGGCTCGTCGTAGCCGGTCTGGAACTTGTCGGCACAGATCAGGAAACGGTACGGGTCCTCCTGGATCCGGTCGGCAATGTCCTTGCTCGGGAAACCGTTGAGCGACGCCTCGCTGACCTTCACACCACCCAACTCATGTTCGCCGGAGAACGCCACGATCGCCCGGTGCGGGCTTTTGCGCTCCTGCAGGTAGGCCTGCATGGCATGGAAGTACTGCACGGCGCGCTCGATTCCGCTGGTCACCACCATCGCCCTCGCCTGCCCGCCGATCTTGCCGGCAGCCAGCACCTGGTCGTGGAAGTGGTCGACCATGATCTCAGCCTTGAGCCGGATCGCATGGTCGTGGCTCTCCACGTAACGGCGCAGCTTCTTCTTCGCCTTCTTGGTATCGAACTCGGGGTCGTCCTCGATCTTCTTGATCAGCTTGTAGTAGCTGTCGACCGGCACGAAGTTCTCGAGCACGTCGAGGATGAAGCGCTCCTGCACCGCCTGCTTCATGCTGTAGTGGTGGAAGGGCTTGTGCTTGACTTTGCCCTCGGCATCGGGCGGCAGCGGCTCGCCGAACATCTCCAGCGTCTTGTTCTTCGGCGTGGCCGTGAAGGCGAAGTAGCTGGCGTTCGTCAGCATCTTGCGCGCCGCCATGCGCGCTTCCAGCGCCGCGTTCACCACGTCTTCGGCATCACGTTCCTCGTCATCACCAGCCGCGCCAGCGCCCTCCCCCAGCGCCTTGCCCATGGCGGCCGATGTCTTGCCGCCCTGGCCCGAATGCGCCTCGTCGATGACGATGGCGAAGTGCTTGTCGCCGACGGCGCCGATCTCGTCCAGCACCCACGGGAACTTCTGCACCGTGGTGACGATGATCTTCTTGCCCTGCTCGATGAACCGCCGCAGGTCGCCCGAGTGCTCGGCGTGGCCCACCGTCGCGCCCACCTGCATGAACTGCTTGATGGTCTTCTGGATCTGGTCGTCGAGGATGCGCCGGTCGGTGATGACGATGACCGAGTCAAAGACTTCCTTGCTGCCGATTCCCGAACCCGCCTTCACGCCAATGAGCTGGTGTGACAGCCATGCGATGGAATTCGACTTGCCGCTGCCCGCGGAGTGCTGGATCAGGTAGCGCCGGCCCACGCCGTGCGCGCGCACGTCGGCCAGGGCCTGACGCACCACGCCCAGCTGGTGGTAGCGCGGGAAGACCTGCGTGCGCTTCTTCTTGCCGGTCTTCGGGTGCTTCACCTCGACGATCTGGGCGTAGTTTTCCAGGATGTCGGTCAGGCCCGCCGGTGTGAGCATCTCTTTCCAGAGGTAGTCGGTCTTCAGGCCCTGCGGATTGGGCGGGTTGCCAGCACCATCCTCGTAGCCCTTGTTGAAGGGAAGGAACCACGAGGCCTTGCCTTTCAGCTCGGTGCACATGCGCACCTCGGCATCGTCCACCGCAAAGTGCACCACGCAGCGGCCGAACTCGAACAGCCGCTCGCGCGGGTTGCGGTCACGCCGGTACTGCTCCACCGCGTCTTCCACGGTCTGCTTGGTCAGGCTGTTCTTCAGCTCGAAGGTGGCGATGGGCAGGCCGTTGATGAACAGGCCCAGGTCCAGCGCGCGGCGGGTCTCGTCCACGCTGTACGCCAGTTGGCGCGTGATCGAGAAGCGGTTCTGCACGTGCAGCGCCGCGGCCTTGACGTTGCCGGCGGACGGCGTGCCGTAGAACAGGTCGAAGTGGCCGGCCGGGTGGTGGTCGATGCCCTTGCGCAGCACATCGATGGCGCCGCGCTTGCCCAACTCGGCCGACAGCCGGGTGAGGAACTTCAGGCGGTTGATGTCCTTGGCGTCGTTGGCATCGAGCATGCCCAGCTTCTTGAAGGCCTCGGGCTGCGTGGCGCGCAGGAAGGCGAACAGCTGGGCCACGTCCAGCGCGTGGGCGCGGTCGAAGTCCTTCGGGCTGCCGGCGAAGTAGCCGGTGCCGCCGTAGGGCGCCGGCGGCTCGGTCAGCGCGCCGGGGGTGACGGCCAAGCCGTCGGTGCCGGTCATGTGCCGGACGATCAGCGATTCGAGGCCCTTCTCGCTGATGTCGGTACTCATGCTTCGGCGGCCTCTTCGTCGATAAGTTCAGGGTCGTCGGCTACGTCGGCGTCTACGGCATCGAGGTCTATCGGTAGATCGGCTGGCAGTCGCGTCGCAGCCTCACGCACGTCGAGTTTGCCGGTGACCACATCGGCGACTAGGCGCGTTCGGTATTCACGGAGGAAGTCGATCTCGCGTTCGAGGCGCTCGCCGGCCTCCGTGATCGCGCTTGTTTCGATGCGAACACGCTCCACCAATTCGGCCTGCTCATTCGGTGGCGGCAATGCCAGCTTGAAGCGCTTCAAGTCTTCGCAGGTCAACGCACCCTTGGTGCTTCCGGTGTCGTCGCTGATGGCACGCAACTGCGGATAGGCTGCGGACAGGGCAAAGTGCAGGTAGTCGGTCGATACGACGGGCAGCCGCGGTGTGATGTAGGCGAGGTGCTGGTTGATCGTGGCTTCGATGCCGAGCTTCGCAGACATGCCGCGGGTCTTGCCCTGGCCGGTGATCGCGACCAGCACACTCCCGGCCGGTACTCTCGGCAAATGGCACTCACGCAGCGCCGTTCGCGTGACGAACTGGTCGGCGTGGTCGATGTACCCGCGATTCACCTGGGAGCTGTTCAGCCACGGGTAAGTGCCCCCGTCCCAGAAGCGAGGCCGCGCCCGCGACGGCGTGGAGCCATTGCCGACCTTTGCAAACCGGCTGATTCGCCAAACGTCCCAGTGCGCCGGGATGTCTCCGAGCCAGTCGATATTCGACGCCTTGAGCGGCGCTGAGGCATCGAGTCCTCGTGTGACCACGCGCCGCACGATGGCCTGCTTCTGCTCCGTCAGCAGCGCGATCACCTTGCGCTTTGCTCGAATCGCGCGATCCAGCCTGCCGTTCGCCCAGGCCAGGAAGCGCACGATGGCGGCCTGCTCGTCTGGTGGTGGAACGGGTACGCGAATGTCATAGAAGTCGTCGGTGTATAGGCGCCAAAATCCTTCGACGATGCCTTTCGCCCTTAGCCGAAGTTCTTGCCCACAGATCGGCGATCGATAGACGGCGCAGAAGTAATCGTGGTTGGTGGTACCACGCGGACGCAGCACTGTGTAGTCGGGGCTTACGACCCCCGGCACCGGAGCCACGGCAACAACGCCAAGGTGCGCTTTCAGGCGATTGAGCACCAGGTCGTTTGCCTCGCAGATCTTTGCCCCAATGTTGGACTCGGACACAAGTCGCCGCTCTTCCACCGACGAACTCGGAACAAGCCCATTGCGCTGGCTCATTGAGAGGCGTTGCTCAGTACCTGTAGTGGAACGCTGATCGGCTTCGCGGAACAAGTATTTGGACCGCTGCGTCTGCCAGTGACTAGGCATCGAGCCAAGCCAATGCAACCCCGAATCTCTGTATGCCGGGTAAGGCTTGAGGTCACCGATCACGCCTGGCCCCCATGCTCTTCACCGTCCCACCGCTCGCGGTAGGCATTGATGTAGAAGGCCGTGGCCGCTGGGTCGATCTGCCAGTAGTGGCGGCACAGTTCGCGGTACATCAGCACCATGGGCTCATGCCCACAGAAGTCCAGCAGGCCGTCCAGCGTGCGTTCGATGTGCTGGGCATCGCGGCTGCCGCTGCGCACGATGTCATCCACCACCGGCCGGTATTGCAGCGCAGCCCGTTGCCCGAGCTCGCGCACGCTGCCCACCAGGTCGAGGATGGCCTGGGGCGGTTGGTCATCGAGCGTCACGCGCGGCCCTCCGCATCCGGCAGGCGCCGCGCCGCCTGCTCCCGCGCATGCCCCATCGCCAGGGGCAGTCGCTCGCGCAGCACGGGCAGCGG
>JAFECX010000239.1 GCA_018241895.1 Pseudomonadota bacterium | reverse complement strand
GGTGATGCCGGTGGGCTATCCGCGCGCCGACGCCAAGGTGCCCGACCTCGAGCGGCTGCCGTTGCAGGCGATCTCGGAGTTCAAGGTCTGACGATCCGGCCGCTCAGGCATCCGGCTCGCCGTGCCCGCGCAGCGCCCGCCGGCGTGCGCCGCACCGGCGCAGCCCGCCCAGCGGCAGCAGGCCGGCCCGCAACACCAGCGGCGCCGTGACCCGGCGCCCCTCGGTCAGGAAGAGCACGGGCAGGAAGACGCAGCGGGCGGTGCCGCCCCGCGAACCGGGGCCCACCGCCAGCAGCCGCCACAGCACGACGGTCGCCAGCAGCCCCAGCGGCGCAGCCGCGAACAGGTTGCGCACACGTGGTTGCGGTGCGGGGCGCTGCGCTGCGCTGCGGGGTCGAGCGTGCGCAACGGTGAACCAGGCGACGGTACGCGGGCCGCGAACGCCGATGTGCGGCGCCGGCGACGCGCCATCTCACTCAGGCATGGCTGTCCGCAGCCGCGCCGGCAAGCTCGGCCAGCAGTTCGTACGACGCGAGCCGTGCCGCATGGTCGTGGATCGCGGCGGCGACGATCAGCTCGTCGGCCTGCGTGCGCGCGACGAGGGCGTCGAGCTGCGCGCGTACCGCGGCCGGCGCGCCGATCGCCGTGCACGCGAGCATGCGACGTGCACCGGCCCATTCGTGCTCGCTGCCGATCGCGGGCAGGCGTGCCGGGTCGATCGGCCGCGGCAGCGCGCCGCGCTCGCCGCGCTGCATCGCGACGAAGCGCTGCTGCATCGAGGTGGCGTGAAAGTGCGCCTCGTCGTCGCGCGCCGCGCAGACGACGTTGACACCCACCATCGCATGCGGCCGCGGCCAGCGCGCCGAGGGCCGGTACGTGCGGCGGTACACGTCGAGTGCGTCGTCGAGCAGGTCGGGCGCGAAGTGCGACGCGAAGGCGTACGGCAGCCCCAGAACCGCGGCCAGCTGCGCACCGTACAGGCTCGAGCCGAGGATCCAGACCGGCACCTTCGTGCCGGCGCCGGGAACGGCGCACACCGCCTGGCCGGGCTGCGCATCGTCGAGATAGCCGAGCAGCTCGACGACGTCGTGCGCGAAGTCGTCCTCGCCCGCGGCTGCGCGGTGGCGACGCAGCGCGCGCGCGGTGCGCGCATCGGTGCCCGGCGCGCGGCCCAGCCCGAGGTCGATGCGATCGGGATGCAGCGTCGCCAGCGTGCCGAAGGCCTCGGCCACCGTCAGCGGCGAGTGATTGGGCAGCATGATGCCGCCGGCGCCGACGCGCATCGAGCGCGTGCCCGCGGCGACGTAGGCGATCAGCACCGCAGTCGCCGAGCAGGCGACGCCCGCCATGTTGTGGTGCTCGGCCAGCCAGTAGCGGCGGTAGCCCCAGCGTTCGGCGTGCTGCGCCAGATCGAGCGTGTGGCTGAGCGTCGCCGCCGCGTCGCTGCCTTCGACGATGGGCGCGAGGTCGAGGATCGAAAGCGGGGTCATGCGCTCGCTCCGGCGATGGGGCGATGACGCCCGCGCTCGGCGCTGGCTGCCACCACTGGGGGCGGGGGGCGAAGCCGATCGCCACGGGGTCCTCGATCCGCTGCCGGGGGTCCCGACACCACGTCGGCAAGGGCTGGTCGGGGTGACACGATTCGAACGTGCGACCCACTGCTCCCAAAGCAGTTGCGCTACCAGGCTGCGCCACACCCCGATCGGCGGATTCTAGGCGCAGCGCCCTTCACCGCGGCCTCGGCGCGGCGGCCTCACGCTGGTCGCGCCCGGGCCCGGCGCTGTCAGGCCGGCTGCGCGTCCTGCACGTCGTGCACCGCGAGCCGCGGCAGCTGGCGCGCGACCGCCAGGCACTGCTGGATGTGCTGGTCGCACACGTAGCGCAAGGCCATGAAGGTGAGTGCCGCCGACACCGCCTGCCCGGCGATGGGCACGAACTTGGCTGCCTGCTGCGTCGTCAGACGCACGCCGACCACACGCAGCAGTTGCAGCACGACGTCACGCGTGACGACGCGCCCGATCACCAGGCCACCGCCGGCGCTGATGGCCTTGTAGACGACGAGGCGCCGGTTGGGCGCCAGATTCGCGATCTGCTCGGGCGTGAGGCCGAATTCGCGGTTGATCTCCGGCAGCAGCGAGACGAGCACACCGACATCGGTCAACCAGTCCACGCCCGGCAGCGGCACCACCGCCACGCCGGCGGCCACCAGGGCCCGCCGCCTGACCTTCTTGCGGCAGCGGCGCGCGATGGCCTGCAGCTCTTCGGCCGCGTCGTCGTCGATCACCTCCCACGTCGTGGCTTGGGGCCGCTGCCGGGTCGGCAGCACGTCGGTCCATCGAATCGGCACGTCAGTGTCTCCGTGTGTGTCAGAAGCTGCGGATGAATCGGTCGCGCCCGAGCGGCGCGACAGGACGGCCCCGCTCGAGGCACAAAGCGCAGCCATGGCGCGCGACTTGGCGCGCATTTGCAGCACCGAGCGGGCGCGTCAGGGCACGTCGAGCGGGGGCGCATGGTTCGTTCATCGATTGCTCAGGCCGCGGCGAGCGCCGTGCGCCGCGCGCGCCGCACGTTGAAGGCGCTGGCGATCAGCACGCCCTGCACGGCGGCCAGCGCGAGCCAGACGCCGGCGAACTGCCGGTGATCCATCAGCAGGCCGACGAACACCGGCACCACCGCCTGCCCGATGTCCAGCCCGGCATAGACGACGCCGTACACGCGCCCGGTGGCGTTGTCGGGGCTCGAGCGCTTGACGAGCAGGTCGCGCGACGGCCCGGCGATGCCCGCAGCCACCCCCATCGCGCCGAAGATCACCGGCACCGCGAGCGCCGGCATCTCGCCGAGCGCCAGCGTCAGCGCAAGCAGCGCGGCGAAGCCGAACGCGACGCCGACGATGCGCTCGGCACGCGTCGGATCCACGGCGAGGAAGCCGCCGATCACCATGCCGCAGGCGGCGCAGACCATGTAGATCGTCAGGCACGTCGCCGCCAGCGACGCCGGCACCGCGTGCAGCTCGCGCGCGGCCTGCGTGCCGAAGGTCTGCACGATCGACAGCGCCCCGGCGTAGAAGAAGAAGAACGCGAAGCACATCCACACCGCCGGGATGCGCAGGAAGTCGAACGTGCCCTCGGACAGCGCAGCGGCGCGCGCGCCAGCGCTGCGCTGGGCGGCACGCGGCGCGCCGGCTTCGAGCACGAGCCGCTCGCGCTGCCACACCAGCAGCGCCAGCACCAGCGCCGCCAGCGCGGCGGCCGTGAGCAAGGCCACGCGCCACGAATAGGCCATCGTCAGCGGCACCAGCAGCGCCGGCGCCAGCGCCCAGCCCAGGCTGCCGGTGACGCCGTGCACGCTGTACGCGTGACCCAGCCGTGCGTCGGCGAGCCTGCGGTTGAACAGCGTGTAGTCGACCGGGTGGAAGACGCCGTTGCCCACGCCCGCGACGACCGAGAACGAGGCCAGCATCGCATAGCTCGTGCTGGCTGCGAAGCCGCACGCCGCGACGACGATGCAGCCCAGACCGGCGAACAGCACCGGCCGTGGGCCGTAGCGGTCGACCCAGAAGCCCGCGGCCGCCTGCACGGCGCAGGAGACGGAGAAGAACACCGTCATCAGCAGCCCCAGCTCGGCATAGCTGACGCCGAAGGCGTCCTTGAGCCAGGGAAACAGCGGCGCCAGCAGGAGCTGGCTGAAGTGGCTGATGGCGTGCGCAAGGCCCACGAGCCCGATCAGGGCCGCGTCCCTGCGCCAGGGCGCGCTCGGCAGGCTGGCAGCACTCATCGCTGCGACTGTACGGCCACTCGCCAAGGCCCACACGGCGGCACGGACGCTGGGCGCGCCTCCCGGCCCGACACCGCGAGCGGGCTACGATCGACGCATGGAACAGATCCTCTACGACTACACCCGCCAGGACGCCAGCGGCGCCATCGGCACGGCGCAGGCCTGGGCCAAGGTGCCGCGCGCGCTGCCGCCCGGCGAGCGCGAAGCCGCCAGGGCACGCATCGTCGAGTTGCTGCGCGCGCGCGACGCCGTGCTCGTCGCCCACTACTACGTCGACGGCGAGCTGCAGGATCTGGCGCTGGCCACCGGCGGCTGCGTCGCCGACTCGCTCGAGATGGCGCGCTTCGGCCGCGACCACGCCGCGCGCACGCTGGTGGTGGCCGGTGTGCGCTTCATGGGCGAGACGGCCAAGATCCTGAGCCCGCACAAGCGCGTGCTGATGCCCGACCTCGAGGCCACCTGCTCGCTCGACCTCGGCTGTCCGGCGGGCCCGTTCGCCGAGTTCTGCGACGCGCACCCCGATCGCAAGGTGGTGGTCTACGCCAACACCAGCGCCGCCGTGAAGGCGCGCGCCGACTGGATGGTGACCAGCTCGTGCGCGCTGGCCATCGTGCGCCACCTGCACGCACAGGGCGAGAAGGTCCTCTGGGCGCCCGACCGCCACCTGGGCCGCTGGATCCAGGAGCAGACCGGCGCCGACATGCTGCTGTGGAACGGCGCGTGCATCGTGCACGACGAGTTCAAGGGCCTCGAGCTCGAACTGCTGCGCCGCGCGCATCCCGACGCGCTGGTGCTCGTGCACCCCGAGTCGCCGCGCAGCATCATCGACCAGGCGCATGTGGTGGGCTCGACGTCGCAGCTCATCAAGGCGGTGGTCGAGGGCCGCGCGCACGAGTACATCGTCGCCACCGACAAGGGCATCATGCACCGCATGCGCCAGCTCGCGCCCGGCAAGACGCTGATCGAGGCGCCCACCGCCGGCGAAAGCGCCACCTGCAAGAGCTGCGCGCACTGCCCGTGGATGGCGATGAATGCGCCGCAAGGCGTGCTCGCCTGCCTGCAAAGCGGCAGCGGCGAGATCCTGGTGCCCGAGCCCACGCGCAGCCAGGCGCTGGCGTGCATCGAACGCATGCTCGACTTCGTGCAGCACCACCCGGGCGCGCTGGCGCAGCCGCAGGCGCGCAGCGGTTTCGTGTCGAACCTGGGGCCGGCATGATTCCGTACAGCGATCACGACGAGACGCTGGCAGAGGCGCGCGCGCGCAACGTGCGCGACGCGCTGGCCGAAGACATCGGACGCTGCGACTGGAGCGGCCTGCTCGTGCCCGAACTCGAGCGCGTGCGCGCACACGTGGTCGCGCGCGAGGCCGCCGTGCTGTGCGGGCGCGACTGGTTCGACGCCGTCGTGCGCGCCGTCGATGCGACGGCGCGTCTGGACTGGCGCCTGGCCGAGGGCAATCGCATGGCGCCCGACACGCCGGTGCTGCAGATCGAGGCCAACGCACGCGCGCTGCTCGCTGCCGAGCGCCCGGCCCTCAACTTCCTGCAGTTGCTGAGCGGCACCGCCACGGCGACGCGGCGACATGTCGACGCGGTGGCCGGCGCCTCACCGTTGCCCGAAGGCTGCGCGATCCTCGACACGCGCAAGACGATCCCGGGTCTGCGCCAGGCGCAGAAGTACGCGGTGCGCGTGGGCGGCGGCGTCAACCAGCGGCTCGCGCTGTGGGACGGCATCCTGATCAAGGAGAACCACATCGCCGCGGCCGGCGGCATCGCGCAGGTGCTGGCCAACGCGCGCGCGCTCGATGCCGGCGTGCCGATCCAGATCGAGGTCGAGACGGTTGCCCAGTTGCGCGAGGCGCTCGAGCACGGCGCGCGTAGCGTCCTGCTCGACAACTTCGACCTCGCGCGCATGTGCGAGGCGGTGACGCTCAACCGCAGCCATGCCCGGCCGGCGCTGCTGGAGGCGTCGGGCAGCGTCGAGCTGGCGCAGTTGCGCGACATCGCCGCCACCGGCGTCGACCGCATCTCGATCGGACGCCTGACCAAGGACGTGAAGGCGGTCGACTTTTCGTTGCGGGTGCTCGAGCGCATCTGAGCGCATCCGAGCATGCCTGGGCGCATCCGGGCGCACCCAGGCGCACCCAGGCGCACCGGAGCGCGTGAGCGAATGCGCCGCCCGGGCGCGCCGTGCGTGAGGTCGCGCAGCTTCAGTCGGCAGGCATCGTGCCGATAACGGATCCGTGGCCTGCCCACGGGCCGGAGGGCGCGCATGAGCGTCGAGACCATTGTCGATTTCACCTCGGTGCGCAACCGCAACGAGCAGGCGGTGTTCGCGGCCGTCGCACGCCATGCCGGGCGCTTTCCGGGTGTCGCCGACAACCCCGAGCTGCTGGCCGACGTGGCCTGCGTGGCACTCAACCGGCTGCCGCCGCGCTACATCCGCCACGAGGTCGACTTCGTCTTCTATCTGAGCGAGCGCGAGCGCAGCCGCAACGAGCGCCATCTGGCCGAGGCGGTGGAGTACGCGTTCGGCTTCGTGCAGGCACGCACCGCGATGAGGGCACGTGGCTGAATCGCCCACCCCGGCCGCCTTGCTCGCCGAGGCCTGGGAGCAGTGCTGCCTCGACCCGGCACGCGCCGCGGCGCCGGCGCGCGCCCTGGCGGCCAGCGGCGACGCGCTCGCGCCCTGGGGCTGGTGGCACCTTGCGTTCGCGCAGATGCGCCGCGGCGAGTCGGCGGCGGCAGCACGGGCGCTGGCGCAGGCCGAGCAGGGTTTCCGCGCCGCCGACGACAGGCGCGGGCTGCAGCTCGCGCTGGAGGTGCAGGCGATCGGCCTGCGCGGCGACGGGCGTGCCGCCGAGGCGCTGGCACTGCAGCAGCGCATCGAGGCGGATGCCGGTGCCGCACGCGCGGCGATCGATCTGTTCATCGCGCACGACGCGCGCGCCGCCACGCACGCGGCGCTCGGCCATGCAGACGACGCCCTGCGGCACCACCACGCCGCCCGTGACGCGGCCGAGGCAAGCGGCAACACCGGCGCGCGCATCACGGCGCTGGCCGGGCTGGGCGGGTTCCATCTCGTCCTGTACAATCTGGACGATGCGCTGGAGATGAGCCAGTGCGCCTTCGTGGCCGCGCGCCGGGCGCGCTCACCGTGCAACCTGCTCGCTGCCGCGAGCGACCTCATCCTCATCCACTATGCACTCGGCGAGCCGCAGGCCGCGCGCGAGGTGAGCGGGTACCTCGTCAGCCACCCCGAGGAGCTGCCGCCCGCTGCGCTGCCGCGCGCGCGCACGGCGATCGCCCTGGGGCACCTGGCCGCCGGCGAGATCGACGAAGCCGTAGCCTGGCTCGAACGCGACGGCGACGCGCCGCGGCCCGAGCACGAGCGCGTCGCCTTCTGGGCCTGGCTGCGCACGCGTTGCGCACTGGCCCGCGGCGACGCCGCCGGCGCGCGTGCCCTGGCCGAGAAGACGCTGGCCGAACGCGCGCGCCAGGGCCACGCCGACGGCGCCTTCGACCTGATGGAGCTGCACCGTGCGCTGGCCGACGCCTGCGAGCGACTGGGCGACGCCGCCGCGGCGCTGGCCTGCGTGCGCCGCGCGCAGCAGTTGTACGAGCAGCTCGTCGGCCGCAGCGCACGCGCGCGGCGCCTGGCGCTGCAGATCGGTCTGGACCTCGAGCGCGCCAAGCGCGAACGCGACGTCGCCGTCGTCTCGCAGCGTGCCGTCGAGGCCGACCGCCAGCGCCTGGCCGAACTCAATGCGGCGCTCGAACGCCAGGTCGCCGAGAACGAGAAGCTGCACGCCAGGCTCGTCGAGCAGGCGCTGCGCGATCCGCTCACGGGGCTGCACAACCGCCGTTTCCTGTTCGAGGTCGGCCCCGGCCGCCTCGAGCACGCGCGCCGCCAGGGCACGCCGCTGGCGGTGGCGCTGCTCGACCTCGATCACTTCAAGCTGCTCAACGACACCTACGGCCACCAGGCCGGCGACCTCGCGCTGCAGCGCTTCGCGGCCGTGCTCCGTGCCCAGGTGCGCCAGAGCGACATCGTCTGCCGCCACGGCGGCGAGGAGTTCGTGATCTTGATGCCCGACATCGGCGGCGGCGAAGCGGCCGCCGTGCTCGAGCGGGTGCTCGATGTCTTCCAGCAATTGCCGCCCGCACTCGCGGGGCGCCGCCGCGTGCCGAGCTGCACGTTCTCGGCCGGCATCGCCACGCTGCCGGGCGACGGCCACACGCTCGAGCAGCTGCTCTCGCGCGCCGACCGCGCGCTGTACCGCGCCAAGCAGCACGGCCGTGCGCGCGTCGAGCAGGTGCCGGGCACCTCGTTCGCGACGCTGCCCTGAGGCCCGAAGTGGCGCCGGCCGATCAGCCGCGACTGCGCGCCGGGCGCGTCAGCACGGTGGGAAAGCTCACCGGCAGCGGCTGCGGGAAATCGCGGTTGTAGTGCAGCCCGCGGCTCTCGTGACGGTGCAAAGCCGACTGCACGATCAGCTCGGCGCAATCGACCAGGTTGCGCAGCTCGAGCAGGTCGCGGTTGACGCGGAAGTTGGCGTAGTACTCGTCGATCTCGCCGCGCAGCAGCCCGATGCGGTGCAGCGCACGTTCGAGCCGCTTGGTCGTGCGCACGATGCCGACGTAGTTCCACATCACCAGGCGCAGCTCGTCCCAGTTGTGCGCGATGACGACCTGCTCGTCGGCGTCCTCGACCTGGCTTTCGTCCCAGGCCGGCAGCGGCGGCGGCGCCGTCGCGGGCGTGGCGAGGATCGCGCGCGCGCAGTGGGTGCCGAGCACCACGCACTCGAGCAGCGAGTTGCTGGCCAGCCGGTTGGCGCCGTGCAGCCCGGTGTAGGTGGTCTCGCCGACCGCGAACAACCCCGGCAGGTCGGTGCGCCCCTCGAGGTCGGTGACGACGCCGCCGCAGGTGTAGTGCGCCGCCGGCACGACCGGAATCGGCTGGCGCGCGATGTCGATGCCCAGCGCCAGGCAGCGCGCGTGGATGGTCGGGAAGTGCTCCTTCAGGAAGGTCTCGCCCAGGTGCCTGGCATCCAGCCAGACGTGGTCCAGACCGTGCTTCTTCATCTCGAAGTCGATCGCCCGGGCGACGATGTCGCGCGGCGCGAGTTCGCCGCGCGCGTCGTGCTCGACCATGAAGCGGCGGCCCTCGCCGTCGCCGGGACCGGTGCTGGGCAGCGTCAGGTGGGCGCCCTCGCCGCGCAGCGCCTCGGTGATCAGGAAGCTGCGCTCCTGCGGGTGGTACAGGCAGGTCGGGTGGAACTGGATGAACTCCATGTTGCCGACCCGGCAGCCGGCGCGCCAGGCCATCGCGATGCCGTCGCCGGTGGAGGTGTCGGGGTTGCTCGTGTAGCGGTAGACCTTGCCGACGCCGCCGGTGGCCAGCACGACGGCGGCGGCCGCCAGCGTCTCGACGCGACCGCGGTCGATGTCGAGCGCGTACACGCCGTAGCAGCGCGGCGGCTCGTCACGCCGCAGGTGGCGCGAGGTCACGAGGTCGACCGCCATCCAGCGCTCGAGCAATCGGATGTTGGGGTGGGCGCGCGCGCGCGCGAGCGCTGCATCCTGGATCGCACGCCCGGTGGCGTCGGCCGCGTGCGCGATGCGGCGCACGGCGTGTCCGCCTTCGCGCGTCAGGTGCAGGCCGAGCGGGCCGCCGGGGTCGGGCGAGAAGGCGACGCCGAGATCGACCAGCCAGCGGATGGCCGCCGCGCTGTGCTCGGCGATGAAGCGTGCGGTGTGCTCGTCGACCAGGCCGGCGCCGGCGTCCTGCGTGTCGTGCACGTGCGACTCGATGCTGTCGTCGCTGCCCAGCACGCCGACGATGCCGCCCTGCGCCCACGCGGTGGCGCTCTCGTCGAGCGCACGCTTGGCCAGCACGATCACCGGCATGCGCTCGGCCAGATGCAGCGCCACGGCCAGGCCGCCGAGGCCGGCGCCGATCACGACCACCGGGGCGTTTGCCGGGTGGGTCGATTCAGACAGGCTCAAGATGGTGCCGCCGATGACGAAATAGCCGCGATGCGGTCATTTTACGAACGTCGCGACCCCCGCAACCCGCGCCTGGCCGACAACGAGACCCTATGATCATCCGCCCTTGCAAGCGCCGGGACGGCCGGGCGCCGCTTGCGCCAGGAGCCACGACATGACACGCCCGCGCGACGACAGCCCCTGGCAGGACACCCGGCGCATGCCCGCGCGCGACGAACTCGCCGCGCCGGCAACGCAGATCGTCGCCGACCGCGACGCCTACCTCGGACAGGACCGTCACGACGTCGGCCGCCGCATCTCCGACGACCAGGTCGAGCTCTTCGTCTCCGGTGACGCCGCCGCTTCGCTGCAGCGCGAATTCGAGCAGCACACGCCCACCTTCATCACCGTGCACGACGTGGGCACGAGTGCCTCGCTGCGACTGCTGTCGAGTCTGGCCGGTGCCGCCAGCGCGCGCGTGCAGCGGCTGATGGTGCGCCGCCAGGGGCACGGCGTGGCACTCGCCGTGCTGCAGTTCGTCGAGGTGCCGCTCGGCGACGGCACGCCGGTGCGCCTGTATTCCACCGACATCAACACCGACGGCAGCACACGCCAGGCGCTGGCCCGCGTCCTGCTCGGCTGGAGTCGGCTCGGCGTGCTGCTGGTGGGCGAGTTGCCCGCGCCCACGCTGGCCTCGGCCCTGACGCCTCTGCACGAAGCCATCGTGCGCGGGCCCTGGCCGAACCGTGAACTGCTGCTGGTGCCGCTGGGACGCAACGGTGCACTGGCGGCACAGGGTCCGCAGCTCGCTGCCGGCACGCCGGTGTCGGCGCAGGTCACGCCGCAGGCGGTCAAGCCGAGGCAGATCTGGAACTACATCGGCACCACCTGGAACCGCCTCAACGTCAAGGGCGGCAGCGCGCGCACCGTGCAGACCGAGCTCGATCGCGCGGTACCGCGGCCGCCGGTGCCGTGGTCGGAGGCGACCACCGAGCCGATGCCGCTGGCTGCGGCCGATGCGCCGGCGCCGACGCGCGCGCCGGCGGCGCCAAAGCCGCGCGCCATGCCGATGCCCGGGCGCACGCGCTGGCAGTCGTACGTCGAGCGCTGCGCCGCCATCAAGGGTGCGGTGGCCAGCTGCGCGTTCGACATGCCCTCGATGCAACCACTGGCTGCGTGCGGCGGGCCGCCTGTGGCCGACCGTCTGGCCCAGCAGGGCACGGCCCTGCTGGCGGCGGCGGCCGACGCCGCGCGCGCACTCGGCCTGGGCGCGGGCAGCCAGGACCTCAGCCTGAGCACCGCCAACCACCACCTGCTGCTGCGCGCCGTGCCCGGTCACCCGGGCGTCGCGCTGCACCTCGTGCTGCTGGCCAGCATCGGCAACCCGACGCTGGCCAGGATGCAGCTCGAGCGCATCGAGCCGCCGAACTGAGCGCCGCAAGCCGGGCGCGGGGCGCCTGAGACGCTGCGCGCCGGTGCTCCGGGGCAACGGTGGCTCTGCCACGTTGCTCGATCCGCCGTGGGGGCCGCGCCGGGCGCCGCGCGGCCCTTGGGACGCTCAGAACCTGCGAATGAACCGGGCGCGTCGAGCGGGCGTGAGTGGTTCGTTCACGGATCCTCAGTGCACCACGCGCTCGAAGACGAACTCGCCCTTCGCCACGTCGACCGGG
>JAFECX010000238.1 GCA_018241895.1 Pseudomonadota bacterium | reverse complement strand
GCTTGAGCGCCGGGATCGACAGCGCGCACCCGGCGCCGGCGCGGCCGCTGCCGCTGCCACTGCGCGCCGTGACCGCCGCGGTGCGCCAGGTCCGGCACGGCTGCGAGCGCGGCGGCAGCCGTCTGCCGGTCGCAGCGCCCGGCGCCCGATCCACGCGATACTGCCGTCGGATACCGACCCGCAATACCGACGCCGAAGACCGACACCGTACATCGATGCCGAATGGATCTCGTGCTCGCCTTCGACGATGAACGCGCGCGTGCGCAGGCGCTGGCTGCCGCGCTCGGCGCGAGTGCCGCGTTCATCGACCGCCACCGCTTCCCCGATGGCGAGACACGGCTGCGGCTGCCGCCGTCGCTGCCCGCGTGCGTGGTGCTGCTGTGCGGGCTCGAGCAGCCCAATGCCAAGCTCGCCGAACTGCTGCTGGCCGCCGCCGGCGCGCGCGAGCTCGGCGCGCGGCACCTCGCGCTCGCCAGTCCGTACCTGGCCTACATGCGGCAGGACGCCGCCTTCACGCCCGGCGAGGTCGTGAGCCAGCGCCATCTGGGCCGGCTGCTGGCGGCGTACTTCGACGCCGTGCTGACGGTCGACCCCCACCTGCACCGCGTGCGCACGATGGACGAGGTGGTGCCCGGACGCCGTGGCATTGCGCTCAGCGCTGCCCAGGCGCTGGGCGGTTTCGTCGCGCGCCGCGTGCCCGGTGCGCTGCTGCTCGGCCCCGACGAGGAGGCCGCGCAATGGGTGCGGCAGGCCGCCGCCGGCAACGGCCTCGAGCATGCGGTCTGCGTCAAGCGCCGCCACGGCGACCGCGAGGTCGACGTCGCGCTGCCCGCGGTCGATGTGCGCGGCCGCGCCGTGGTACTGTTCGACGACGTTGCCAGCACCGGCCGCACGCTCGTCGCCGCCGCGCGCGGTGCCTTCGCGGCCGGGGCAGCGAGCGTCGACGTGGCGGTCACGCACGCGCTGTTCGTCGGCGATGCGCTCGCCGAGGTGCACGCCGCCGGCGTGCGCCACGTCTGGAGCACCGACAGCGTCGTGCACCCGAGCAACGCACTGAGCGTGGTGCCGCTGCTGGCGCAGGCGCTGTCGCTGCTGTGGGCGCCGTCGACGCCACGCGCCGGCGCGGCGCACGGCGCGCCCGGGTGCAGTCCAACCTCGTCCAAGTGAGTCGCCCTTGAAGCTCGAACGCCATCCCGATCGCCAGCCGCCCGCCGGGCCGCTCGTGTTCCTCGTCCTCGACGGCGTCGGCGTCGGCCGCGGCGACGAATTCGATGCCGTGCACGTCGCGCGCAAGCCCACGCTCGAGCGCCTGCGGCGCGAGGGCGCCTGGCGCACGCTGCGCGCGCACGGCAAGGCCGTGGGCCTGCCCTCGGACAGCGACATCGGCAACTCCGAGGTCGGCCACAACATCCTCGGCGCCGGTCGCGTGTTTCCTCAGGGTGCGAGCAGCGTCGAGGCGGCGTTCGCCAGCGGCAGCCTGTGGCTCGGTCCGTGGCGCCGGATCGCCGACAACGCCAAGCGCGAGGGCGCGACGCTGCACTTCATCGGGCTGCTGTCCGACGGCAACGTGCACGCGCACCAGCAGCACCTGGAGCGCATGCTCGAGCATGCCGCGGCCGAGGGCGTGCGCCGGCTGCGCGTGCACGCGCTGCTCGACGGGCGCGACGTGCCCGACCGCTCGGGCGAGCGCTATCTCGGGCGGCTCGAGCAGACGCTGGCGCGCCTGCGCGAGGCGCACGGCTGCGACGCGCGCATCGCCTCGTGCGGCGGACGCATGGTGACGACGATGGACCGCTACGAGGCCGACTGGCGCATCGTCGAGGCCGGCTGGCGCGTGCAGGTGCTGGGCGAGGGGCGCAAGTTCCCCAGCGCGCTCGACGGCCTGGCCGCGCTGCGCGCCGAGCAGCCCGACCTCAGCGACCAGGTCGTGCCCGCCTACGTCATCGCCGACGCGGCGGGGCAGCCGGTCGGGCCGATCGTCGACGGCGACTCGGTCGTCCTCTACAACTTCCGCGGCGACCGCGCGATCGAGGTGTCGGTCGCCTTCGAGGCCGATGCCTCGTTCGACCGTTTCGAGCGCGTGCGCGTGCCCAAGGTCTGCTTCGCCGGCATGATGCTCTACGACGGCGATCGCGCCATCCCGGCGCACTACCTCGTCTCGCCGGCGGCGGTGCGCGACACGATCTCCGAATGCCTGGCGCAGTCGGGCTGCACGCAGTTCGCCTGCGCCGAGACGCAGAAGTACGGTCACATCACGTATTTCTGGAACGGCAACCTGTCGGCCAAGTTCTCGGAAGACGACGAGGTCTACGTCGAGATCCCGTCCGACCGCGTGCCGTTCGACCAGCGACCGTGGATGAAGTCGGCCGAGACCGCCGACGCGTTGATCGCGGCGATCGACGAAGGGCGCTTTCGCTTCGTCCGCGCCAACTTCGCCGCCGGCGACATGGTCGGGCACACCGGCAACCTCGACGCCGCGGTGGTCGCCGTCGAGGCGGTCGACCTGGCGCTGGCGCGCGTCGCGCAGGCCGTGCAGCGCGCCCGCGGCTGCCTGGTCGTGACCGCAGACCACGGCAACGCCGACGAGATGGTCGAGCGCGACGACGCCGGGCGGCCGCTGCGCACGCCGGCGGGCGCGCCGGTCGGTCGCACCTCGCACACGCTGAACCCGGTGCCTTTCGTCGTCTGGGATCCGGCGCAGCGCGCGCTCGCGCTGCGCACCGACCTGCCGCAGGCGGGCCTGGCCAACGTGGCGGCGACGCTGATCGAGCTGCTGGGCTTCGTGCCGCCGTCCGACTACGAACCCAGCCTGCTCGCCGCCGCGGCGGACGTGGACAATACGCGCCCGCGCCCCTGAACTTCCCCGAAAGCGACATCGTGCTGAGCTTCCTGCTCGAGAACTGGATGCTGATCCTCGTGGCCGTCATCTCCGGCGGCATGCTGCTGTGGCCCTCGCTGCGCGGCGGCGTGCCCGGCGCCAGC
Source organism: Pseudomonadota bacterium (assembly GCA_018241895.1). Taxonomy (GTDB): domain Bacteria; phylum Pseudomonadota; class Gammaproteobacteria; order Burkholderiales; family Burkholderiaceae_C; genus Rubrivivax. The sequence goes on along the minus strand of JAFECX010000238.1, from coordinate 72,204 downwards.
GTGAGCACGGGCGACGCCGTGCGCCTGATCAACCGCGACAAGGGCGTGCTGGTCGATGTGTGCGAGCCGCAGGAATACGCGGTGGGGCACGCCGGCGGCGCGCGCAACATCCCCTTGGGCCAGCTTGCCGACAGCAAGGCGCTGCCGGCCAACAAGGCGCTGCCGGTGCTGGTCATCTGCGCCAGCGGCGCACGTTCGGCACGCGCGGCGGCGATGCTGCGCAAGGCCGGCTACGCGAACGCGGTGTCGGTGGCCGGCGGCACGCGCGCGTGGCGCGAGGCGCAGTTGCCCATCGAGCGCGATGAACGCGCCGAGGCCGGCGCCAGGGTCGACAAGGTGGCCAGGGGCGACAAGGGCGACAAGGGCGACAAGGCGGGCCGCCGCGAAAAGGACGGCAAGGGCGACAAGGCGGGCCGCGGCGACAGGGACGACGCGGCAGCGGATGCGCCGGCGCCCGACGGCGCCGACCAGCCCGCGAAGTCGTCCGCGGCCTGAAGCGGCCGCGAGACGGACCCTCGTCATGAAGACGGTGCTGATGTACCTGACCGCGACCTGCCCGTACTGCATCCGGGCCAAGGCGCTGCTGGCGCAGCGCGGCGTGCAGGCGATCGACGAGGTGCGCGTCGACCTCGAGCCCGGCGCGCGCCAGCGCATGATCGAGCGCACGGGCCGCCACACGGTGCCGCAGATCTTCATCGGCGCGACGCACGTCGGCGGCTGCGACGATCTCGTCGAGCTGGATCGGCGCGGCGAACTGATGCCGCTGCTCGCCGACTGAGCACCCGCCGCACGCGCCACCGGCGCATCGCAGCCCGCGGCACCCGGCGCGGCGCACGCGCGCGGCGATAATCCGCCGGCCGCGCCGGCCTGCAGGCCGTGCCGCGCCGCAACACTCTCCTCCTCCCGATCCATCGCCGCAAAGGCTGCACCATGTCCGACGCGACCCCCGTTTTCCAGATCCAGCGCATGTACCTGAAGGACCTGTCGCTGGAGCAGCCCAACTCGCCGCAGATCCTGCTCGAGCAGGCGCAGCCGCACGTCGACATCAACCTCGGCATGCAGGCCGGCGCGGTGAGCGAGGGCATCTACGAGGTGGCCGTCACCGCCACCGTGACGACCAAGGTGAACGACAAGGTGCTGTTCCTGGTCGAGGCCAAGCAGGCCGGCATCTTCGAGATCCGCAACCTGCCCGACGAGCAGATGCAGGGCATCCTGTCGATCGTCTGCCCGCAGATGATCTACCCCTACCTGCGCGCCATCGTCTCCGACGTGTGCACGCGCGCGGGCTTCCCGCCCATCCTGCTGACCGAAGTCAACTTCCAGGCCATGTTCGAGGCGCAGCAGGCGCAGATGGCGGCGCAACAGGGCAACGGCGACTCCAAGATCATCACGAGCGTGAACTGACGCGGCCCGTGTCGCGAGCGCGCGAGCCGCAGGCGCGATGAAGATCGCCATCCTCGGCGCGGGTGCCTGGGGCACCGCGGTGGCGGTGTCGGCGGCCGCCCGCCACGACGTCTGCCTGTGGGCCCGTGACGCCCGGCAGGCCGCGGCGCTGGCGCGCGAGCGCTGCAACCGCCGCTATCTCGGCGCGGTCGCGCTGCCGCCGGCGCTGCACGTCACGGCCGACCGCGCCGCGGCGCTGGCGCACGGGGCGGGAGGGCTGACGGTCGTCGCGACGCCGATGTCGGGCCTGCGCGAGACGCTCGCCACGCTCGGCGACGCGCGCGGCGTGATCTGGCTCAGCAAGGGTTTCGAGGCCGGCACCGGCGCGCTGGGCCACGAGATCGCACGCGAAGTGCGGCTGCAGGGGCCGTGCGGCATGCTGTCGGGGCCGAGCTTCGCGCTCGAGGTCGCGCGCGGGCAGCCGACCGCGCTCGTGGCGGCCAGCGAAGATGCGGCGCTCGCCGCGCTCGCGGTGCAGGCCTTGCACTGTGACGCGATGCGCGTGTACACGTCGAGCGACGTCATCGGCGTCGAGGTCGGTGCGGCGGTGAAGAACGTGCTCGCGATCGCCGTCGGTGCGCTCGACGGACTGCAGCTCGGCCTGAACGCGCGCGCGGCGCTGATCACGCGCGGGCTGGCCGAGATCACGCGGCTGGGCGTGGCGCTCGGTGCGCGCGCCGAGACCTTCATGGGCTTGTCCGGACTCGGCGACCTCGTGCTCACCGCCACCGGCGATCTGTCGCGCAACCGCCGCGTCGGCCTGGCGCTGGCCGCCGGGCGCACGCTCGCGCAGGCGCTGGGCGAGCTCGGCCACGTGGCCGAAGGCGTGCCGACCGCGCCGATGGTGCTGGCGCGTGCGCGCGCACTCGGCGTCGAGATGCCGATCACGCGCTGTGTGGTCGACGCACTCGAAGGTCGCGTCGGCGTCGCGCAGGCCGTGCAGCAGCTGATGGCGCGCGACGCGCGCGCCGAAGACGAAGGCCGCGAGCGCGCGGCGACGGGTGAAGACTGAAGGCGAAGGCGACGCACGGAGCCGAGCCGCGAAGCCCGCGCGCACGATGGTTGTCTTCAGGCGCCGCCGGCAAAGCCGAGCTGCCGCCAGGCCTCGAACACCACCACTGCCACTGCATTGCTCAGGTTCAGGCTGCGCTGCCCGGCACGCATCGGCAGGCGCAGCCGCTGCGCGGGGGCGAACTGCGCGCGCAGTGCCGCGGGCAGGCCGCTCGTCTCGCTGCCGAAGACGAGCCAGTCGTCGGCCGCGAAGGCGACCTCGCTCGGCCGGCGCGTGCCTTGCGTGGTGAGCGCGAACAGGCGGGCCGGCGGCGGGCCCTCGCTCGCGACGAGGGCGGCCCACGAGCCGTGCACGCGCACGTCGGCGTATTCGTGATAGTCGAGGCCGGCGCGGCGCAGCTGCCGGTCGTCCAGCGCGAAGCCGAGCGGCTCGACCAGATGCAGCCGGCAGCCGGTGTTGGCCGCCAGCCGGATCACGTTGCCGGTGTTGGGCGGGATCTGCGGCGCGACGAGGACGATCCGGAACATCGCGCTCGCCCCCGCACGCTGCGCGAGGCGCGGCTCACGCGGCGGCCGGAGCCGGCGTGCGTGCCAGCACCCACAGCTCGACCGCGGCGGCGCCGGCGCGCAGCAGGGCCTGCGCCGCCTCGCGCGCCGTCGCCCCCGTGGTGAGCACGTCGTCGACGAGCGCCACGCGGCGCGCAGCCAGGCGCCCGCGCGCCGCTGCCGGCACCGTGAAGGCGGCGCGCAGGTTGCGCTCGCGCTCGGCGCGCGTGAGCCGGATCTGGTGCGCCGTGCTCAATACGCGTTCGAGCACGCCGGCGTGCGCCGGCGTGCCGACCTGGCGTGCGACGCGACGCGCGATCTCCCACGACTGGTTGAAGCCGCGCTCGGCGAGCCGTTCGGGCGCGAGCGGCACCGGCACGATCAGCTCCGGTGGCGGCAGGTCGCGCAGCGCCAGGTCGTGCCGCACCGCCTCGGCCAGCAGGTCCGCCAGCATCGCTGACAGCTCGGTGTGTGCAGCGAACTTCCAGCGCCCGATGAGCTGGTTCCACGGGAAGCCGTAGTCGACGGCGACCACCGTGCGCTGCGAGGGCGGCGGCGCCAGCAGGCACGCGCCACAGGCGGCCAGGTGCGTGCCGGTCGCCAGGCCGCAGCGCGCGCAGCGTGCGCGCGCGGCCGCGAAACGCAGGCGGCACGGCGTGCACAGCCGCGCCCAGCCCCAGCGATGGCAGACCTCGCACTGGCCCGGCACGGCCTGCGCCGCGCGCTGTGCGATGGCCGTGCGGGCAGCGATGACGCGATGCGGCGACACCGGCTCAATATACTGCCCCGCATGGCCGACGATCCGACGCTGCCGCAGCGCGCCGCCGCCGCGCCGGCAGGGGCCCAACGAGTGGCGCCACCGGCCGACCCCGTGGCCCTGCGCCGGTTGCGACGCCGCTTGTGGGGCGCAGGCAGTGCGCCGTGGCTGCATCGCGAAGTCGCACGGCGCATGGCCGAACGACTGCCGGTGATCAAGCGCCAGCCCACGGTGATCGTCGACTGGTGGGCCGGGCCCGGCGGCGGCGCCGAGGCGCTGGGCGTCGCCTACCCGTCGGCGCGGCGCATCGCGGTGCGCCCCGACGAACTGCCGCCGCTGGCGCAGTCGCCCGCACCGCTGCGCTGGTCGCCGCTGCGCTGGCGCCGCGGCGCGCAATCCGGCGCGGTCGAACAGACGCTCGTCGAGTCGCAGCTGGACGCCGACGCCGCCGAGTTGCTGTGGGCCAACATGATGCTGCACCTCGTCGCCGATCCCCGCGCGACGATGCGGCAGTGGCTGCGCGCGCTCGCGGTCGACGGCTTCCTGATGTTCTCGACGCTCGGCCCGGGCTCGTTCGCGCTGCTGCGCGAGCTGTATCGCGCGCAGCGCTGGCCGGCGCCGCATGCGCCGTTCGTCGACATGCATGACCTGGGCGACATGCTGATCGGTGTCGGTTTCGCCGACCCGGTGATGGACCAGGAGACGCTCACGCTCACCTGGCCCGACGCCGATGCGCTGCTGGGCGAACTGCGCACGATCGGCGCCAATGTCGACGGCGAGCGCTTTCGCGGACTGCGCACCCCGCGCTGGCGCAGCACGCTGGCGGCCGCGCTGGCGCGCCGCGCCGGCGCCGACGGCCGCATCGCGCTCGACGTCGAGATCGTCTACGGCCACGCCTTTCGCCCGTTGCCGCGCGCGCCCATTGCCGAGACCGCCAAGGTGCCGGTGCGCTTCGTGCGATGATGCGCGCCCTTCGCCGGCGCCGCGCGCGGTGACGCGCATGCGCGCGACGGGCGTGGATCGGTTGCCGGTGCTGCAGGCAGGGTGTGCAGGGCCGGCGTCGGGCGCCGGGCACCCGGCCTAGGGTATGCGCGGTGTCGACCGCGGCCGAGCTTGCGCTAGCGTCGAGGCTAGAATCGCGCCGGCTTAAGCTGGGTCAAGGTATCGGCCCTCGACTTGGGCTAGGCGCGTGCCGCATGGCGACGCCGGCCATCACCGACCCGAGCTGCGACGCCCGCCCGATCCGAACGTCATGACTGCAACCCTCGCGCCATCGGCCTGGCCGGCCCCGACGTCCTGCGCACGTGGGCCGGCGATGGTGTACGCGCACGACGTCGTGCTGCCCGGCGCGCCTGCGGCGCTGCAGTGGGTGCTGCGGCCCAACTGCTCGATCTCGCCGCGGCAGTTGCTGGCGTTCTATCTGTCGCTGTGCCTGTTCTCGCTCGCGATCGCCGGCTTGTGCTTCTGGCAGGGCGCGAGCTACGTGCTCGGCTTCACCGGCATCGAACTGGTGCTGCTCGGCGCCGCGCTTTTCGTGTTCGCACGCCACGCCTGCGACTGCGACGTGCTGACGCTCGTGGGCCGCTCGCTGCGGGTCGAGCAGCGGTGCGGCAGCCGGGTCGAGCGCACCGATTTCGCCGCCGACTGGCTGCACGTCGAGCCGAGCACGGGCGAGGGCTCGCTGATCGAGCTCAGCGGCCAGGGCCGGCGCGTGCGCGTGGGTCGCCACCTGCGGCGCGAGCATCGCAGCGTCTTCGCGCGCGAGTTGCGTGGCGCACTGCGCCGAGCGGCGCTCGAGCGGACCCCGGATCTGCGCCCCGGCGCCCATTGCGTATAGCCCAGTTTCGACCATGGAACCGACGAAGATGACGAAGTCTCCCGGGATGCCCCTCGCCCGCCTTGCCTCGTTCACGGCCGCTGCGCTCGCGGCGGGCCTGGCGCGCGCCGCCAGCGTGAACGACCTGCCGGGCGGGCCGGCGGTCAATCAGATCAACCTTCACCCGCCGGTGACGCGCATCGCCGCGCAGCAGATGTGGCTGCACGACCTGACGAACCTCGTGTGCCTGGTGATCTTCGTCATCGTGTTCGGCGTGATGCTGTACTCGATCGTCAGGCACCGGCGCTCGGTCGGCTACAAGGCGGCGCACTTCCACGAAAGCGTCGGCGTCGAGATCGCGTGGACGCTGGTGCCGTTCCTGATCGTCGTCACGCTGGGCGCGCTGGCCACGCGCACCGTGGTGGCGCAGAAGGACACCTCCAACGCCGATCTCACGATCAAGGCCACCGGCTACCAGTGGAAGTGGGGCTACGACTACCTCAAGGGGGAGGGCGAGGGCATCGGCTTCTTCTCGATGCTGGACCCGGCGCAGCGCGACATGTCCAACAGCGGCAAGCCGCCGCCGCTGGACAACTACCTGCTCCAGGTCGACAACCCGCTGGTCGTGCCGGTGAACAAGAAGGTCCGCGTCATCACCACCGCGGGCGACGTCATCCACGCCTGGATGGTGCCGGCCTTCGGCGTCAAGCAAGACGCCATTCCCGGCTTCGTGCGCGACACCTGGTTCCGCGCCGAGAAGACGGGCGACTACTACGGGCAGTGCGCCGAACTGTGCGGCAAGGAGCACGCCTACATGCCGATCCACGTGCGCGTGCTCGGCGCCGAGGATTACAGCCAGTGGGTGGACGGCAAGCGCAAGGCGCTGGCCGCGGCCGCCGACGACCCGAACAAGGAGTGGACGCTCGACGAACTCGTCGCGCGCGGCCAGAAGGTCTACAGCGCCAACTGCGCTGCCTGCCACCGCCCCGACGGCAAGGGGGCGGGCCCGATCAAGCCGCTGGACGGCAGCGCGATCGTGCTCGACGACCCGGCGGGCGAGATCCGCACCGTGCTCGACGGGCGCCTGAACGGCGCGATGCCGTCGTGGAGCAAGCAGCTGTCCGACACCGAGATCGCCGCCGTCGTGACCTACACGAAGAACTCGTGGAGCAACAAGACCGGCAAGCTCGTGCAGCCGGCCGAAGTGGCGGCCGCGCGCAAGCAGTAACCGCCCAGACCCAGATCCCGAGGACGACCCGATGAGTGCAGTGCTCCAGCCCGGCGGCCATGCCGGCCACGTCGACCATGCCGGCCACGACGATCATGCCCATGCCCAGCCGCACGGCTGGCGGCGCTGGCTGTTCGCCACCAACCACAAGGACATCGGCACGATGTACCTGCTGTTCAGCTTCACGATGCTGATGGTGGGCGGCGTGCTGGCGATGGGGATCCGCGCCGAGCTGTTCGAACCCGGGCTGCAGTTCTTCAACCCGGAGATGTTCAACCAGCTGACCACGATGCATGGCCTGATCATGGTGTTCGGCGCCATCATGCCGGCGTTCGTGGGCTTCGCGAACTGGATGATCCCGCTGCAGATCGGCGCGTCGGACATGGCCTTCGCGCGCATGAACAACCTCAGCTTCTGGCTGCTGATCCCGTCGGCGATCCTGCTCGTGGCGGCGTTCTTCATGCCCGGCGGCGCGCCGGCGACGGGCTGGACGCTCTATGCCCCGCTCACGCTGCAGATGGGCCCGTCGATGGACTTCGCGATCTTCGCGATCCACATCATGGGCATGAGCTCGATCATGGGCTCGATCAACATCATCGTCACCATCCTCAACCTGCGCGCGCCGGGGATGACGCTGATGAAGCTGCCGATGTTCTCGTGGACCTGGCTGATCACCGCCTACCTGCTGATCGCGGTGATGCCGGTGCTGGCCGGGGCGCTGACGATGACGCTCACCGACCGCCACTTCGGCACCTCGTTCTTCAGCGCCGCCGGCGGCGGCGACCCGATCATGTACCAGCACATCTTCTGGTTCTTCGGGCACCCCGAGGTCTACATCATGATCCTGCCGGCGTTCGGCATGATCAGCCAGATCATCCCCGCGTTCGCGCGCAAGAAGCTGTTCGGCTACACGTCGATGGTGTACGCGACGGCGTCGATCGCGATCCTGTCGATGATCGTCTGGGCGCACCACATGTTCACCACCGGCATGCCGGTGACGGGGCAGCTGTTCTTCATGTACGCGACGATGCTGATCGCCGTGCCCACCGGCGTGAAGGTCTTCAACTGGACCGCCACGATGTGGCGCGGTTCGATGAGCTTCGAGGCGCCGATGCTGTGGGCGGTGGGTTTCATCTTCGTGTTCGTGATCGGCGGCTTCACCGGTGTCGTGTGCGCGATGGCGCCGGTCGACACGCAGATCCAGGACACCTACTACGTGGTGGCGCACTTCCACTACGTGCTGGTGGCCGGCTCGCTGTTCGCGATGTTCGCCGCCGTCTACTACTGGGGTCCGAAGTGGAGCGGCGTGATGTACTCCGAGACGCGCGGCAAGATCCATTTCTGGGGTTCGATGATCACCTTCAACCTCACCTTCTTCCCGATGCACTTCCTCGGCCTGGCCGGCATGCCGCGACGCTACGCCGACTACCCGATGCAGTTCGCCGACTTCAACATGGTGGCCTCGATCGGCGGCTTCGGCTTCGGGCTCATGCAGGTCTACTTCTTCTTCGCCGTCGTGCTGCCGATGCTGCGCGGCAAGGGCGAACCGGCGCCGCAGAAGCCCTGGGACGGCGCCGAGGGGCTCGAGTGGGAGGTGCCGTCGCCGGCACCGTGGCACACCTTCGAGACGCCGCCCAAGCTGAGCGCAGACGCCACCCGGGTGGTGGCCTGAGCGCCAGCGACGACGCCGTGCGCGCTGCTCAGCCCATGGATCGGACTCCGGACAAGCGCAGGGCCAACGTGCGCTTGGCGCTCATCCTGGCCTCGATCGCGCTCGCGCTGGCGCTGGGCTTCGTGGCCAAGATCGTGCTGCTCAGGCCCTGAGATGGATCGCAGCGCACGCCGCGCGCCGCCCGGCGCCGACAACCACCGCATGCTGGGCAAGCTGGCGGTGATCGCGCTCGTGATGTTCGGCTTCGGCTACGCGCTGGTGCCGATGTATCGCGCGATCTGCGAGGCGCTGGGCATCAACGTGCTGACGCTCTCCGAGCAGCGCAGCCGCGACTGGAACGGCGCCGCCGCCGTGCCGTCCAACACGCAGGTCGACGCGACGCGCACGATCACGGTCGAGTTCGACACCAACGCGCGTGGGCCGTGGGAATTCAAGCCCGCGGTGCGCTCGCTGCAGGTGCACCCCGGCGAACTGGCCACCGTGATGTACGAGTTCCGCAACGTGCAGAACCGGACCATGGCCGCGCAGGCCATTGCCAGCTACGCGCCGGGCCAGGCGATGGGCTACTTCAACAAGCTGCAGTGCTTCTGCTTCAACGAGTACACGCTGGCGCCGGGCGAGCGCCGCGAGTGGCCGGTGGTGTTCTTCATCGACCCCAAGCTGCCGCGCAGCGTGAGCACGATCACGTTGTCGTACACGTTCTTCGAGGTTGGCGGCAAGGGGCTCGCGGCGCCGGCCGCGGCAGCGGCGGCGCTCGCAGCGAGGGGGGCGACGTGAACCGCGACGCGGACACGCGAGCGGCCGACGCGCCGCGCCAGGCGGCGCTGCTGCAGACCGTGCGCGCCGTCGCCTGGTCGTTCTTCGGCGTGCGTCGCCGCAGCGGGCTGGAGCGCGACGCCGAGCGGCTCGATCCGGTGCACGTCGTCGTCGGCGCTTTGCTGGGCGTGGCGCTGTTCGTCGCCGCACTGCTGCTGCTGATCGGCTGGGTCGTGCGCAACGGCGTCGCCGGCTAGAGAAGAGACCAACGATTCCGAGGAGATTGATCGAGATGGCATCGACCACCCCGAGCGGCCGCACGCCGCACTACTTCGTTCCTGCGCCGTCGCAGTTCCCGGTCCAGGTGGCCTTCGGCATGCTGCTGATCGTCTTCGGCGGCGCGCAGTGGATGAACGGCCAGGGCTGGGGCGCCTACGTTCTGCTGGCCGGGGTGCTGGTCTGGATCACGGTGGTGTTCCGCTGGTTCCACCAGGCGGTCGGCGAGAGCGAGGGCCATCTGTACTCGATGCGCGTCGACGCGTCGTACCGCTGGAGCATGAGCTGGTTCATCTTCAGCGAGGTGATGTTCTTCGGCGCCTTCTTCGGCGCGCTGTTCTGGGCGCGCTCGTTCTCGGTGCCGATGCTCGGCGACATCGAGAACCAGATCCTGTGGCCCGACTTCAAGGCCGCGTGGCCCAGCGCCGGCGGCGGCACCGCGTCGCCCACCGACACCGTGTCGCCCTTCGGCGTCATCGGTCCGTGGCCGCTGCCGACCATCAACACCGCGTTGCTGCTGACCTCGGGCGTGACGATCACGATCGCGCATCACGCGCTGCTGTCCAACCGACGCGCCACGACCGTCTTCTGGATGTGGGTCACGGTGTTGCTGGGAGCCTCGTTCCTGGTCGTGCAGGGCTACGAGTACGCGCATGCCTACGAGTCCCTCAACCTCAAGCTGAGCTCGGGTGTCTTCGGCAGCACGTTCTTCATGCTGACCGGGTTTCACGGCTTCCACGTCTTCGTCGGCACGCTGATGCTGATCTTCATCACATTGCGGCTGATGAAGGGGCACTTCACGCCCGAGCGTCATTTCGGCTTCGAGGGTGCGGCCTGGTACTGGCACTTCGTCGACGTCGTCTGGCTCGGCCTTTACTTCCTCGTGTACTGGCTCTGAAGCCGGCGCGGGGCACGTCCGGGGCGCCCGCGGGCGCCCTTGAAATTTTTGGCGTGGCCTCGCGTGCAGACGTGGCCTGGCGGCTTCGCTCGATCGCCCACGGCCGGTGGGCGGTGGCGCCGCCCGGTCCGCGTGGCGCTCAGGAGCCGGCCGGCAAGCCCGTGGGCTGGATCCAGCCGAAGAACCAGGCGAGCAGGATGAGGACGAACAAGGCCACCGACAGCGCCACGCGCAGCGCCAGCGCGCGCGCCATGCGGCGGCTGCGCTCGGTCGGCCGCTCGTCGTCCTCGGGTCGCCGGCGCAGCATGAACACGCCCGCGCTGGCCAGCGCCGCCAGCACGGCGGCGAGCACGAGCACGATGACGACCTTCATCGCGCCGGATTTTCCCACGCGGTGCCGCGCCCGATGAACGGGCGCCGCGTGCTCGTGCTGCTGGCGGCGCTCGCTGCCTGCGCGCTCACGGCCTGGCTCGGCGGCTGGCAGGTTACGCGCGCGCAGCACAAGCTCGCGCTGCAGGCGCAACTCGAGCACCGGCGCGTGTTGCCGCCGCTGGCGGCGGCGGATCTGTCGCGCGATCCGGCCGTGCTGGACGGCCAGTTGCAGCGCGCGGTGCGACTGCAGGGCCGCTGGCGTGCCGATGCCACCGTCTGGCTCGACAACCGCTCGATGAACGGGCGTGCCGGCTTTTACGCCGTCACGCCGCTGGTGCTGGGCGACGGGCGCGCCGTGCTCGTGCAGCGCGGCTGGTGGCCGCGCGATGCGGCCGAGCGCACGCACATCACGGCGCCGGCGCCGCCCGAGGGCCTGGTGCAGGTCTACGGGCGCATTGCCGCCGGCGCATCGCACTATTTCGCGCTAGGCCCCGAGCCGGCAGGGGCGCGGCCGATCCGGCAGAATGTCGATGTCGCCGAGTACGCACGCGAGATCCGCCTGCCGCTGCTGCCGCTGGTCGTGCTGCAGGAGGACGAGCCGGGCGCGGCGACACCGGCGGCCGATGGCCTGCTGCGCCAGTGGCCGCCGCCGCCGGTCGACGTGCAAAAGCACTACGGCTATGCCTTCCAGTGGTTCGCGCTCTCGGCGCTCGTGCTGGGTCTGTATGTCTGGTTCCAAATCCTGCGGCCTCGATGCGCCACGCGTGCCGCTCGCGCCGCCGGGGCGCACGGTGCGTGACATGGCGGCGCCCGCCACGGCACCGGCCGCCCACGAGCGGCGCCGGCGCAGCGGCCGCCGCAAGCTGCTGCTGCTGCTCGCGCTGTTCGCGGCGCCGGTCATCGCCTCGTACTTCACCTACTACGTGATCCGCCCCGGCGCGCGCACGAACTACGGCGCACTGATCGAACCCACGCGTGCGCTGCCGGCGGCGCTGCCGCTGGCGACGCTCGACGGGCAGGCGGTGAGCGCGGCGTCGCTGCACGGTCAGTGGCTGCTCGTCGTCGTCGGCGGCGGCGCCTGCGATGCCGATTGCGAGCGGCGCCTGTACACGCAGCGTCAGCTGCGCGAGATGCTCGGACGCGAGCGCGACCGGGTCGACAAGGTCTGGCTCGTCGACGACGCCGCCCCGGTGCGCCCGGCGCTGCGTGCCGCGCTCGATGCGGCGCCGCCCACGACGGTGCTGCGCGTCGATCGCGGCGCGCTGGCGGCCTGGCTGCAGGCGGCCGACGGGCATCGGCTCGACGAGCACCTGTACATCGTCGATCCGATGGGCGAGTGGATGATGCGCATGCCGCCGGCGCCCGAGCCCGCGGCCGTCAAACGCGACCTCGAACGGCTGCTGCGCGCCTCGGCGGGCTGGGATCAGCCGGGGCGCTGAGCCTCGCCATCGAATGACCGTGGCTGCGACTGTTCCCTGCACTGCGTGCGCCGCGCGCGGCAGACCCCGAGCGACGCGGACATCGCGGCCGGCTGCCTAGAATGCCTCGCGAGATGGCCGAGACGATCGCCGTAGCCCGAAGCGAGCGCACGCGCTCGCGCCTGGCACAGTTCTATGTGCTGACCAAGCCGCGCGTGGTGCAGCTGATCGTGTTCTGCGCCTTCATCGGCATGCTGCTGGCGCAGCCCGGGCTGCCCGACTGGCGCGTCGCGGCGCCGGCCATCGCCGGCATCTGGCTCGTCGCGGCGGCGGCGGCGGCGTTCAACTGCGTCGTCGAGCAGCACATCGACCGCCGCATGACGCGCACCGCGTGGCGGCCGACCGCCAAGGGCGAGCTGACGACGGCGCAGACGCTGCTGTTCTCGATGCTGCTGTGTGCGCTGGGCAGCGCCGTGCTGTGGATCTGGGTCAACGCGCTCACGATGTGGCTCACCTTCGCCACCTTCGTCGGCTACGCGGTGATCTACACGGTCGTGCTCAAGCCGCTGACGCCGCAGAACATCGTCATCGGCGGCGCCTCGGGGGCGATGCCGCCGGTGCTCGGCTGGGCGGCGATGAGCGGCGAGGTGAGCGCCGAGGCGCTGCTGCTCTTTCTCGTCATCTTCCTGTGGACGCCGCCACACTTCTGGGCGCTGGCGCTGTACCGCGCCGACGAATACCGGCGTGCCGGGCTGCCGATGCTGCCGGTGACGCACGGCTCGCAGTTCACGCGGCTGCAGATCCTGCTGTACACGCTGCTGCTGCTGGCGGCGACGCTGCTGCCCTTCGCCTTCGGCATGAGCGGCTGGCTCTATCTGGTCGCGGCGCTGGCGCTGGGCGCGCGCTTCGTGATGTACGCGTGGCGCCTGTGGCGCGACTACAGCGAGGCGCTGGCGCGCCGCACGTTCCGTTTTTCCATCTGGCATCTGTCGGCGTTGTTCTCGGCGCTGCTGGCCGATCACTGGCTCGCTCCATGGCTGTCCGCTCTGTGACCTTGCTCGGTGCGGCCGCGGCGCTCGCCGCGGCGCTCGCCGTCTCAGGCTGCGATCGCATTTCGGCTCTCGGCGGCGGCGGCCGCGCGAGCGCGTTCCACGCCATCGACATCACCGGCGCCGACTATGCGCGCACGCTGCGCCTGCCCGATGCCAAGGGCAGGATGCGCTCGCTCGACGACTTCAAGGGCAAGGTCACGGTCGTGTTCTTCGGTTACACGCACTGCCCCGACGTCTGTCCGACGACGATGCTCGAGCTCGCGGCGGCGAAGAAGGCACTGGGCGCGGACGGCGAGCGCGTGCAGCCGATCTTCGTCACCGTTGACCCCGAGCGCGACACGCCCGAGGTGCTCGGGGCCTATGTCGCGAACTTCGGCCCCGACTTCGTCGCGCTGCGCGGCGACGCCGCGCAGACGCAGGCCGCGGCCAAGGAGTTCAAGGTCTTCTACGCCAAGGTGCCAGGCTCGTCCGAAGACACCTACACCATGGACCACACGGCCGGCAGCTACGTCTTCGACACGCACGGCCGGCTGCGGCTCTTCACCCGCTACGGCGCCGATCCGAGCGGGCTGCGCGCCGACCTGAAGCGACTGCTGGACGAGAAGGGCTGAGACGCGCACCGTGCACGGCCCGGCTTCGACGTCGGGCACGGCGTGCGCGCGGCGTCTTCAGGCCGCTTCGAGCGCCTTGCGCATCTTCTTGAGCGCGGCCACCTCGATCTGGCGGATGCGCTCGGCACTGACGCCGTATTCGGCCGCCAGTTCGTGCAAGGTCATGCCGCCCGATGCGTCGTCGTTGACCTGCAGCCAGCGCTGCTCGACGATGCGGCGGCTGCGCGCATCGAGCACCTCGAGCGCCTGGGCGATGCCGTCGGCGGCCAGCCAGTCGCGGTGGCGCGTCTCGAGGCGCTGCGTCGGCTCGTTGCCGTCGTCGGCAAGATAGACGATCGGCGCGAAGCTCTCCTCGTCGTCATCGCCCTGCGGCTCGAGCGCGACGTCGCCGCCGGCCAGGCGCGTCTCCATCTCGATCACGTCGGCGGGCTTGACGTTGAGCTCGCGCGCCACGCGTGCCACCTCGGCCGGGGTCAGTGTGCTGCGGTAGGTGCCGAAGTCGGCGCCATCGGCGCCGGCCGCCGCCTGCGCGCCCTGCGCGCCCTTGAGACTGGCCTTGATCGAGCGCAGGTTGAAGAACAGCTTGCGCTGCGCCTTGGTCGTCGCGACCTTGACGAGGCGCCAGTTGCGCAGGATGTACTCGTGGATCTCGGCCTTGATCCAGTGCAGCGCGTAACTCACCAAGCGCACCCCCTGCTCGGGGTCGAAGCGCTTGACCGCCTTCATCAGGCCGACGTTGCCTTCCTGGATCAGGTCGCCGTGCGGCAGCCCGTATCCAAGATACTGGCGTGACACCGAGACCACGAGCCGAAGGTGCGAGAGGACCAGCCGCCCCGCAGCCTGCAGATCGCCGGCGTCGCGCAGCCGGCGTCCGAACGCCACCTCGTCGGCCTGGCTGAGCATCGGCAGCCGGTTCACGGCCGCGATGTAGGCATCCAGGTTGCCCAGCGAAGGCATCAGCGACCAGGGGTCGCGGACCGCGAGGGCGTTGGCGGGGCCGGTGGCGACTGCGTTCATGCGGCGTGGGATTCCTGTCGAAGGTCTTGGTTCGGTCGATATTAGCACTCTCGCATCGTGAGTGCCAAAGATCGAGACCCAGTGCGGGCAGCAGTCTCGCGACGTCGCATTGCTAGTTAGTTTGCGCCCACATAGTCCAGTGCGTCTCGAGACTGTCGAGCACCTCGTCGACCAGCGCGAGAAAGCGCCCCATGTCCACGGGCTTGGTCACGTAGTGGGCGGCACCCAGCGTCAGCGCCTGCTGCATGCGCGCCGGCGTGGCGTCGGCCGAGACCACGATCACGACGACGGCCGCCACGTCGTCGTCGTTCTTGAAGTGCCGCAGCAGTTCGATCCCGCTGATGTCGGGCAACTGCATGTCGAGCAGGATGAGGTCGGGGCGGTGCCGGCGCGCGGCCTCGAGCGCATCGAGTCCGAGCGTGACGACATCGAGCCGGATCTGCGGGCGCTGCTGCAGCAGCCCGCGCATGATCTCGACATTGGTTTCGTTGTCCTCGACGTACAGCACGCGACGCTGGCTGTACGCGGCCACGAGCTCGGGCGCCGGCGCATCCGCCGCTGCCGCATCGGCTTCGGACCCGGCCCCGGGCGCGGCCGGCAGCGTGAGCGTGAAGGTCGAGCCTTCGCCGGGGCGGCTGTGCACGTCGAGCGTGCCGCCCATCAGTTCGCTCAGGCGCTTGCAGATGACGAGGCCGATCCCCGTGCCATCGATGCCGCTGGTTTCGCGCCCGAGCCGGTTGTAGGGCTGGAACAGGCTGCCGAGTTGCAGCGGCGTCATGCCGATGCCGGTGTCGGCGATCGCGATGACGAGCGTGCGGCCGTCGGCGCCGGGTGCCGCGCGCACGGTGACGGCGCCGCCCTCGCGGTTGTACTTGATGGCGTTGGACAGCAGGTTGAGCAGCACCTGCTGCAGCCGCGTGGCATCGGCCATGGCCGGCGGCAGCCCCGCAGCGACCTCCTCGCGCAAGGCCACGCGCCGGCGGCCGGCGGCGCCGGCCAGCATCTCGCGGCAGCCGGCCAGCAGCGGCGCCAGATCGACGGCGCCGGTGGCGAGCCGCACCGAGCCCGACTCGATGCGCGCCAGGTCCAGCGTCTCGTTGATGAGCTCGAGCAGATGCCAGCCGGCACGCTGCGCCTGCTCGGCCCACTCGAGCTGGCGCGGCGCCAGCCGTGGCTCCTGGTCGTGGGCGAGGAGCTGCGCGAATCCGAGCATCGCGTTGAGCGGCGTGCGCAGCTCGTGGCTCATGCGCGAGACGAACTCGCTCTTGGCGCGGCTGGCCGCCTCGGTGCGCGCGATCGTGCGCTCGGCCTCCTCGAGCCGCAGGTGCTCCTCGATGTCCTCGACCACGGCCACGACGTGTGTCACGCGATGGGCGTCGTCGCGCAGCGCGCCGGCGACCGTGCGCGCGTGCAGCACGCTGCCGTCGCTGCGCACGATGCGGATCTGCCGGCGCGCGACCGTCGCGCGCCCTGCCATCAGTTCGTGGTGATCGTGCGCCATGGCCGCGCGATCGTCGGGGTGTGCGATGTCGGCCACGTTGCGCCCGCGCACGGCGTCGGCGCCGGCGCCGAGCATCTCGTACAGGCGCGGATTGGCATCGAGCAGCGTGCCGTGCGGATCGAGGAAGGCGACGCCCAGCGGCGTGTTGTCGAGGATGCTGCGCAGCCGCTCCTCGCTGCGCCGCAAGGCCTGCTCGACCTGATCGCGCTCGCCGATCTCGCGCGTCAGATCGTCGGTGGCGGCGCGCACCGCACGTTCGGTCCGGCGTGCGTGGCCGCTCACCGTCAGCAGCAGCGCACCGAACAGGGCCGTGCCGGCGAGTCCGGCCAGCATCAGCGGCCACTGGTCGTGGTGTGTCAGCGGCGACTCGGCGCGCGAGGCGCGCACCTGCAGCTCGACGCGGCGCCCGCCGAAGTCGAGCGTGCGTCGAGCGCCGAGTTCGCTGCCGGTCTGCGCGTCGCGGCAGGGCGCGTCGGCCGCCAGCCGCGGCCGTGCCGCGGCGGGGTCGGTGTCCAGCAGGCACCAGTGCAGCGTCGCGGCGGCCGCGGCGTCCTCGAGCCGCCCCGCGGCCGCACGCTGCAGGCCCGCGAGCAGCGCGGCGACATCGGCGCCGACGAAGAGCACACCGGTGAAGGCGGCGCGCCGTTCGGCCGCGCTGCGCGGTGTGCCGTCGTACAGCGCCTGCAGCAGCACGATGGCGGTCGCGTCGCCCGCCGGCGGCGCGAGGCCGAAGCCGCCGCTGGCGCTCGGCTCGCCGCTGTCGCGCGCCTGCAGGACGGCGCCGCGCACGGCCGCGATCGACAAGATATTGACGCCCAGCGCGCTCGCGTTGCCGGCCCGTGGCTCGATGCGTCGCACCACCACCGCCTCGCCGTCGCGTGCCAGGGCGGCGCCGTCGTCGCGCTGCGCGACGTGGAACTCACTGCGCTCAACGCTGCGCGCCCGCGCTTCGTAGGCCGGCAGCGCGCCGGCGCCCACACGCTCGGCGTAGCCCACGGCGCGTATCGACCACGGCTGGCGCAGCCACCACGACGCGGCGCCGGCGAGCGTCTCGTCGTCGACGCGCTGCGCCGCCAGCACCGCGCCGCGCACGGCCTGCAGCGCATACAGGGGCCGCTGCAGCCGTGCCTGGGCCTCGGCAGCGAGCAGGTCGACCTGATGCTCGAACATCTCGGACTCGGTCGTGTGGTGGCTACGCTCGAGCGCCGTCATCGCGGCACCCAGCAGCGCCAGCGCCAGCAGCATCGGTATGCCCAGCGTGCGGCGGCGCGCCCGCCAGTCGTCCTGCGGCTCGCCGATCAGCGTCAGCGCCAGCGGTGCGCCGATGAGCACGCCCAGCGCATCGCCCAGCCACCAGGTCGCCCAGTTGCCGAACGCCTGCGCACTGTCCAGCGTGCCAGCCAGGCCCATCGCGAGCGTCGCGGTACTCGGGCTCACCGTGCAAGCCAGCGCGGCGCCGACGAGGCCGAACCAGGCGATCTCGCGCGGCTGGTCCAGCGTCACCGGCGTGCCCACGAAGCGGCGCACCAGAGCGGCGCCGAGCGCGGCCTGCAGCATCGCGCCGGCCGCGATCACGACGGGCAGCCACAGCAGCACCAGTCCGCTGCCGCCGCGCAGCCAGCCCAGCGACACCTCGACGATCAGCGAGCCCAGCAGCACGCCCGCGCGGGCCGGGGCGCCGTACACGAGGCACGCTGCCAGCCCGATGCCGGCAGCAGGGTACAGCGGCGCGGCATATCCCGGCGGCCCCGCCAGCAGCAGCGCGCCCAGGCCGACGATCGCGTAGGCCAGCGCGGTGGCCGCGGTCGGCGCCAGCGGCGAGCGGGCGGCGCTCGCCACGTTCAAACGTTGAAGAGGAAGTTCATCACGTCGCCGTCGCGCACGACGTAGTCCTTGCCTTCGGAGCGCATCCTGCCGGCCTCTCGGGCCCCCTGCTCGCCGCCATGGGCGACGAAGTCGTCGTAGGCGATGGTCTGCGCGCGGATGAAGCCGCGCTCGAAGTCGCTGTGGATCACGCCGGCGGCCTGCGGTGCAGTGTCGCCGACGTGGATCGTCCAGGCACGCACCTCCTTCTCGCCGGCCGTGAAGTACGTCTGCAGGCCCAGCAGCTTGAAGGCAGCGCGCACGAGGCGCGCCAGCCCCGGCTCGTCCTGCCCCATCTCGTGCAGGAAGAGCAGGCGGTCCTCCTCGGACATGTCGGCCAGATCGGCCTCGGTCTTGGCGCAGATCGCCACCACGGGCGCCGCGCCCGTCTCGCCGGCGTGGCGCGTGGCGTACTCGCGCAGGCGATCGAGCAGCGGATTGCGCTCGAAGCCGTCCTCGGCGACGTTGGCGACGAACATCTGCGGCTTGGCGGTGATGAGGCACAGCGGCCCGAGGACCGTCCGCTCCTCCTTGGCAAACGCGATCGAGCGCACCGGCCGCCCGGCGTCGAGCGCGGCCTGGCACTTCTCGAGCACCGCCACGAGGCGCTGCGCCTCCTTGTCGCCGCCGGCGCGCGCCTGCTTGGTCCAGCGCGCCAGGCTCTTGTCGACGGTTGCCAGATCGGCCAGGCACAGTTCGGTCTGGATGACCTCGATGTCGGAGATCGGGTCCACCCGGCCGGCCACGTGCACGACGTTGTCGTCCTCGAAACAGCGCACGACGTTGACGATGGCGTCGGTCTCGCGGATGTGGCTGAGGAACTGGTTGCCCAGGCCCTCGCCCTGGCTGGCGCCGGCCACCAGGCCTGCGATGTCGACGAACTCGACGATCGCCGGCACCACGCGCTGCGGCTTGACGATCGCGGCCAGCCTGGCCAGGCGCGGGTCGGGCACCTCGACGATGCCGACGTTGGGCTCGATCGTGCAGAACGGATAGTTCTCGGCGGCGATGCCGGCCTTGGTGAGAGCGTTGAACAGGGTGGACTTGCCGACGTTGGGCAGGCCCACGATGCCGCACTTGAGGCTCATGGAGGGGTCTTTCGCGGGGAGGTGTGCGGCGCTGCGGACGATGCACTCGCGCGCGGGGAGCGCGCCATTTTCCTATAGCGCGCCGGCCGCCGGGGCGCCGCGGCCGGTGCACGGCAGCGCGCCCGCAGCGCCGGCGGAGCGCACGCGCACACGCGTTCGGCCGCGTGCGGCGCGGTTCAGAAGCGGTAGTTCGAGCGCACCGCCTGACCCACGCGCAGCCTGCGGCCGACGCCTGCGACGACGACGGCGTTCATCCCGAAGGTGACGCCTCCGTTCATGCGCGCGTCGGCGCGGAAGGTGGCCAGCGTGTCGCCGACGGCCGGCGCGCTCGCGCCGCTGGCCGGATCGACGTTGGGGATCGTGCAGCGCACGCAGGGCTTGACCAGGCGCAGCACCAGCGGGCCGTCGTCGCCGTCGATGGCGAGTTCGTCGAGATGGTCCTCGTCGAAGGCCTCGAGCCCGTCGAGCACGACGTTGGGCCGAAAGCGCTCGCTGCCCACCGCTGCGTGCCCGGCGCGCTGCAGGCGTGCGTTGAGCTCGGCCAGCGACGCGGCGCCCAGCACGAGCAGCGGAAAGCCGTCGGCGAACGCGGTCGGCGCTTCGAGGCGGCCGGTCCATTCGCGGCTGGCGAGGCGGCGCTCGTCGGGGTCGAAGCGCACGAGGCGCAGCCGGTGGCCGAGGAAGTCGCTGAACCATTGCGCCGCGATGTCGCCCATGTCGTGGGCGCGCACCTCGTCGCGAAAAACGCGCACCCGCGTCGGTGCCCCGGCCGCGTCCAGCCGCAGGTGCAGCGCCAGCATGCCCGGCGCGCGCAGCACCAGCTCGCCCGGGCGCAGCCGCGGCGTCACGAGCGCCAGTTGCGGCCAGGTGCGCTGCGTGAGCATCTCGCCTCGCGCGTCGACCACCATCCAGGCGCGGTCGAGCTCGGCACCGGTCTCGACGAGCCGCGTCTCGTCGAGCGCGATGCCGGCGCACGACTTGACGGGATGGATGTGCAGCGCCGCGATGCGGCAGGCGATGTCGCTCACCGGGATCGCGCGCCGGCGGCGTGCCGCCGGCGCGCCGGGTGTGGGGAAACGGCCATTGTGCCGCGCCCGCCTCGTGGCGCCTCCCTAGAATGCGGCCGATGCAAGGCTGCGACATCCTCGTGCGTGGCGACGGCGCGGTCGGCGCCGCGGCGGCGCTGGCGCTGTCGCATGCCGGCTTCGAGGTCGCGCTGCTCGGCGCGCCGGCGCCGGCCGGTGCCTGCGAGGACGTGCGCGCCTATGCGCTCAACGACGCCTCGGTGGCGCTGCTGCGCTCGCTCAAGGTCTGGGATGCGCTGCCGGCGGCAGCGCGCACGCCGGTGCACGACATGCGCGTCGAGGGCGACCAGCCGGGCGCGCGCATCGACTTCTCGGCCTGGAGCGAGTCGGTGCCGCAGCTGGCGTGGATCGTCGACGCCGCCGCGCTCGAGCGCGCGCTGCGCGAGGCGCTGCGCTACGCGCCGCGTCTGTGCCGCGTCGAGGCCGAGCTGCCGTGCGCGCTGCTCGTCCTGGCCGAAGGCAAGGATGCGCCGACGCGCGCGCGGCTGGGCGCACGCATGGAGCGCCATCCCTACGGCCAGCGCGCGATTGCCGCGCGGCTCGTGTCCGACCTGCCGCACGCGGGCTGCGCGCACCAGTGGTTCCGCTCGCCGGACGTGCTGGCGCTGCTGCCCGTCGACCAGCCGCTGCCCGCGCACGGCTTCGCGCTCGTGTGGTCGGGGCCCGAGGCGCGCGCCGCGGAGTTGCTCGCGCTCGAGCCCGCGGCCTTCGAGGCCGAACTGATGGCGGCCACGGCGGGTGCGGCCGGGGTGCTCAAGCTCGCCGGCGCACGCGTGGGCTGGCCGCTGTCGATCGGCCGCGCCGAGCCCGTCTGCGGGCCGGGCTGGGTGCTGCTGGGCGATGCGGCGCACGTCGTGCACCCGCTGGCCGGCCAGGGGCTGAACCTCGGCTTCGGCGATGTGGCCTCGCTGGTCGACGTGCTGGCGGCGCGCGAGCCGTGGCGCGCGATCGGCGACGAACGCGTGCTGGCACGCCATGCGCGCCGGCGCGCCGCCGCCGTCGGCGCGATGGGCCTCGTCACCGACGGACTGCTGCAGCTGTTCGCCAACTCGCAGCCGTGGGTCAAGGAACTTCGCAACCGCGGCCTGGGTCTGGTCAACCGGTTGCCGCCGCTCAAGCACCTGCTCGCGCAGCAGGCCATCGGCCGCTGAGCGCGGCCGGCCGGATCTCGCCGGCAGCCGCGGGGCTGCCGACGCCCACGCCACCACCGTCTTGCACAGGAACCGACGCATGAGACTGTCGACCCCCCGCCTGGCGCGCGCCGCCGTGTTGCGTGCCTGTGCCGGCCCGCTGCTTGCGCAGGAGGCGGTGATCCGCAAGGCGCTGGCCGAGCGCCTGCCCAAGCTGCCGCCGATCGACGAGGTGACGCGCACGCCGATCCCCGGCCTGTGGGAGGTGCGCATGGGCACCGACCTCGTCTACACCGACGACAAGGGCGATCACCTGATCGTCGGCGCCTCGATCATCGACACCAAGACGCGCGCCGACCTGACCGAGGCGCGCATGGAAAAGCTGCTCGCGATCGATTTCGCGAAGCTGCCGCTGGCCGACGCGATCGCGATCAAGCAGGGCAGCGGCGAGCGCAAGATGGCCGTCTTCGTCGATCCGAACTGCGGCTACTGCAAGCGCTTCGAGCGCGACCTGGCAAAGGTGAAGGACGTGACCATCTACGCCTTCCTGATGCCGATCCTGGGGCCGGACTCGCAGCTCAAGTCGCGCGACATCTGGTGCGCCAAGGATCCCGCCAAGAGCTGGCGTGCCTGGATGCTCGACGGCGTGCCCGCCGCCACCGCTGCGGCCAAGTGCGACACCGGCGCACTCGAGCGCAACGTCGCCTTCGGACACAAGTACAAGATCAACGGCACGCCGGCCGTCGTGTTCGCCGACGGCACGCGCAAGCCCGGCGCGATCCCGCTCGAGATGGTCGAGCGGCTGCTCGAGGCACCGGCGGCCCCGGCCGCGGCGAAGAAGTCCTGAAGCGCGCGCGGCCCACCGGTCCGGGCCGGCCGGGCCGTCTGGATTTTTGGGGCATTTGGGACGTTCTTGACATATGGGACCATTCGGGTTGCCGCACCCGGCCTCGATGAACGCCGATCTCACCCCTGCCGGCCGAACGCCGCCGCTGCTCGCGCAGCGGCTCGGCTATCTCGGTCTCGTGCCCTTCGTGCTGGGCGCGCTGCTGGTCTGGTTCGTGAGCGCCGAGGCGCTGCCGTACGCGGCGCAGGCGCTGTCGGCCTTCGCGGCGCTGGTGGTGTCGTTTCTCGGCGGCATCCACTGGGGGCTGGCGATGCGCGCGGCCGCCGTATCGCCGCGGCTGCTGGCCTGGGGCGTGGCGCCCACGCTGGCGGCCTGGGTCGCCGTCATGATGCCGGCCTTCAGCGGCCTCGTGGTCAGCGGCGCGATGCTGCTCGCGTGCTGGCTGATCGACCGCCGCCTGTACGTCGAGCAGGGCGTCGGCGCCTGGCTGACGCTGCGCTTTCGCCTGAGCGTCGGCGCGGCGCTGTGCTGCTTCATCGGCGCCGCCGGAACCTGAGAGTCCGAGAGCCCGGCGCGCGTGCGGCTGTTCGTGTCGTCGCCGCCCGCATCGCCGAGGCCGAGGCGCGCTCGGCGAACGCTGCGCCCGGCCGCGCTGGCGGTGCTGGCGCTGTTCGTGCTGCTGGCGCATCTGTGGCTCGCCGGGCGCCTGGTGCCCGAAGGGTTCGGCGGCGACGCTGCCGGCGCGCGCATCGCGCGCATCGACGTGGCCTTCGTGCGCGAGCTGCGCCCGGCGCCGCCGGCGGCCGTGCTGCGCGCGCCGCCTGCGCTGCGCCGTGCGCTGCGCGGCGTGGCGCCACTGGCTCCTGCAGCCGCTGAGGTGGCTGAGGTGGCTGAGGTGGCCGAGGTGGCCGAGGTCGCCGAGGTGGCCGAGGTGGCCGAGGTGGCTCGCGCCGCCGACGCGGCCGCGAGTGCGCCGCGGCCCGAGGCGCTCGCATCGCCGCCGCCGCAGATCGCATCCGGGCCGTTGCCGCCGCCGGCCGCATCGGCGGCGCTGCTCGTGGCCGACGCGCCGGCCAGCGCCGGGGCGACGCCGGCGCCACCCGCCGAAGCCGCCTCGTCGGCGCAGAGTCCGGAGCAGACAACGGCGCAGACAACGGCGCCGGCCGCAGCGCACGCCGCAGGCTTCGAATGGCCGCCGTCGACGCGCCTGTCCTATGTGCTGAGGGGCAACTACCGCGGCCCGGTCGAGGGCCGGGCGCGCGTCGACTGGCTCGTGACCGGCGCGCACTACCAGGTGCACCTCGAGCTGTCGATCGGGCCGCCGTTCGCGCCGCTGGCGTCGCGGCGGCTGGCGAGCGACGGCGAGGTCACGGCGCACGGGCTCGCGCCCAGACGCTACGAGGAAGAGACGCGCATCGCGTTCCAGTCGCCGCGCGTCGTGACGCTGGCCTTCGAGCCCGATCGCGTCGTTCTGGCCGACGGGCGCGTCGTGCCGCGCCCGGCGGGCGTGCAGGACAGCGCCAGCCAGTTCGTGCAGCTGACGTGGCTGTTCACGACGCGCGCCGGACTGCTCGCGAGCGGGCAGACGATCGAGCTCGCGCTGGCGCTGCCGCGCGCGGTCGAGCCGTGGATCTACGACGTGCTCGACGAGGAGACCGTCCACACCGCGGCCGGTCCGGTGCAGGCCATGCACGTCAAGCCGCGACGCGAGGCGCGCCCCGGCGGCGCACTGACGGCCGAGTTCTGGGTCGCGCCGACGCTGCAGTACCTGCCGGTGCGCATCGTCATCCGCCAGGATGCCCTGACCTGGGTCGACCTGATGCTCGAGCGCCTGCCGCAGCAGGCGCTGCGCGAGCCGCCGCGATAGCGGCGCCGCCACCGGCACGCCGTGCCGATCGGCGCATGCGCGCTCGTATAGTCTCCCGCATTGCCAGGAGGCCATGCCATGAACGACGAAGCCCTGATCCTGACCGAGTTGCGCGGCGAAGGCGCGCGGCGCACTGCGCTCGTGACGCTCAACCGCCCCCAGCAGCTCAACGCGCTGAACTCGTCGCTCATGGATCAGCTCGGCACGGCGCTGCGCCGCTTCGACGACGATGCGGCCGTCGGCTGCATCGTCCTCACCGGCAGCGACAGGGCCTTCGCCGCCGGCGCCGACATCGCGGCGATGGCCAGGAAGACGTACGCCGAGGCGCTGGCCGAACCCTTCATCACGCGCAACTGGGAGAGCCTGCTCGGCGTGCGCAAGCCGGTGATCGCCGCCGTGGCCGGCTTCGCGCTGGGCGGCGGCTGCGAGCTGGCGATGATGTGCGACTTCATCATCGCCGCCGACAGCGCCAGGTTCGGCCAGCCCGAGATCAAGATCGGCATCATTCCCGGTGCCGGCGGCACGCAGCGCCTGCCGCGCGCGGTGGGCAAGAGCAAGGCGATGGACATGGTGCTCACGGCGCGCACGATGGACGCGGCCGAGGCCGAGCGCGCCGGGCTCGTCTCGCGCGTGGTGCCGGCCGACAAGCTGCTCGACGAGGCGCTCGCCGCCGCCGAGGCGATCAATGCGCAGAGCCCCGCAAGCGTCGCGCTGGCCAAGGCCTGCGTCAACAAGAGCTTCGAGGGCGGACTGCGCGACGGCGTCGACTACGAGCGGCGCATCTTCCACTCGCTGTTCGCCACCGAGGACCAGAAGGAAGGCATGGCCGCCTTCCTCGAAAAGCGCAAGCCGCGCTGGCGCGATCGCTAGGCAGGTGGGCCGCGCAGACCCCGCCCCGCGCTGGATCGGCTTGGGAGCCCAGGCAAGGCGCGGGCCGGCGCCTCGGGTCGGGGCGGCCGGCCTCAGTCTCCTGTCGCTGCCTGCGCGCCCTCGCGCCGCAGCGCGGGAAACAGGATCACGTCGCGGATGCTCGGGCTGTCGGTGAGCAGCATCACCAGGCGGTCGATGCCGACGCCGCAGCCGGCCGCCGGCGGCATGCCGTACTCGAGCGCGCGCACGTAGTCGGCGTCGTAGTACATCGCCTCCTCGTCGCCGGCGTCCTTGTTCGCGGCCTGGGCGGCGAAGCGCGCCGCCTGCTCCTCGGGGTCGTTCAGCTCCGAGAAGCCGTTGGCGATCTCGCGCCCGGTAATGAAGAGCTCGAAGCGCTCGGTGATGCTCGGGTCGGTGTCGGAGGCGCGCGCCAGCGGCGACACCTCCACCGGATAGTCGACGATGAAGGTCGGCTGCACGAGCTTGTCCTCGACCAGCGCCTCGAAGGCGGCGAACTGCAGTTCGGCCAGCGTCCAGTGCGCCGGCGGCTCCTCGCCGAGCCTGGTGAGCCGCTCGTGCAGCAGCGCCTTGTCGGCGGCCTCGGTCGCCGTCAGACCGGCATGCGCGACGAGCGCATCGCGCACCGTGAGGCGCGCGAACGGCTGCTCGAGGTCGATCGTCTGCGCGCCGTAGGTGAGCACCGCCGAGCCCGCGGCCGCGCGCGCGGCGTGGCGCAGCAACTGTTCGGTGAAGCCCATCAGCTCGCGGTGCGTCCAGTACGCGGCGTAGAACTCCATCATCGTGAACTCGGGGTTGTGGCGCACCGACAGCCCCTCGTTGCGGAAATTGCGGTTGATCTCGAACACGCGCTCGAAGCCGCCCACCACCAGGCGCTTCAGGTACAGCTCGGGCGCGATGCGCAGGAACATCTGCTGCTCGAGCGCGTTGTGGTGCGTGACGAAGGGGCGCGCGTTGGCGCCGCCCGGAATGGGGTGCAGCATCGGCGTCTCGACTTCGAGAAAGCCGTGCTCGACCATGAAGCCGCGGATCGAGGCCACCGCGCGGCTGCGCGCCACGAAGCGCGTGCGCGCCGCCTCGTCGACGATGAGGTCGACGTAGCGCTGGCGGTACTTCTGCTCCTGGTCGGCCATGCCGTGGAACTTGTCGGGCAGCGGGCGCAGGCTCTTGACGAGCAGCCGGATCGCGCTCGCCTTGACCGACAGCTCGCCGGTCTTGGTGCGAAACAGCGTGCCCTCGCAGCCGACGATGTCGCCCAGGTCCCAGTGCTTGAACTCGGCCAGCCGTTCGGCGCCCACCGCGTCCTGCGTGACGTAGAGCTGGATGCGCCCGCTCGCGTCCTGCAGCGTGGCAAAGCAGGCCTTGCCCATCACGCGCTTGAGCATCATGCGCCCGGCGACGACCACCTTCACGGCCTGCGGCTCGAGCTCGTCGTTGGCCACCTGGCCGTGGCGGTGGTGCAGCTCGGCCGCCTGGTGGCGCGGCCTGAAGTCGTTGGGGAATGCCACGCCGCGCTCGCGCAGGGTCCGCAGCTTGTCGCGCCGCTCGGCGATAAGCTGGTTGTCGTCGGACATGGCGGGTTCCCGATGAGGCGAAGCGCGCATTCTAGGCAGCGGCCTCGCTACACTCCCGCGCCTGATGCCCCTGTGCCACCCATGCCGCGCCGGCTGAGATGCGGACCTCGTTGCGCCTCGGCACCGTCGTGTATGGGTCTGCGGTGCTGTTCGAGCGCCTGCTCGGGCTGCTGCTGCTGCCGGTGCTGGCGCGCGCGCTCGACCGGCACGACTACGGTGCCTGGTCGCAGACCGCGGTGGCCGCAGCCATGTTGATGCCGCTGGTGGGCTTTGCGCTGTCGACGGCGGTGGTGCGCTCGTTTTCCGGTGCCTGCGGCGCGCGCGATCGCCGTCGCGCCTTCGCCCTGATGGCGGGCGTGGTCGCAGGCTTGTTCGTGTTCGCGTCGATGGCGGTCTTGCTGGCGCGCGATCCGCTGGCGCTGCTCATCTACGGCGAGCGTGCGGCGCGCTCGCTGCTGCCGGCCATGCTGGCGCTGCTCGCGGCCGAGGTCGGCGTCGATTTCGCCCTCGCCTGGCTGCGCACGCTCGGTCGCATCGGCGTCGTCGCCGGCGTGATCGCTGCTCGCAGCGTGCTGCGCGCGGGCACCGTGCTGATGCTGGTGTGGAGCGGGCCGCCGCATCTGGCGCAGTGGCTCGGCGTCTACTGCGCTGCGCAGGTGGTGCTGATGGTGGCGGTGTTCGTGCTCGCCGTGCTGCTGCTGCGCCGCGAGGCCGGGCCGGCCGCGCCGGTGGCGGTGCCGCGGCTGGCCGAGCTGCTGCGCTTTTGCGCGCCGCTGGTGGTGATGGCGCTGTTCGCGCAGCTCAACGCCTACGTCGACCGCTTCCTGCTCGTGCCGGTGCTCGGGCTCGACGGGCTGGCGATGTACTCCGCGGCGGTGTCGCTGGCGGGCGTGCCGGGCGCCGTCTACGGCGTCCTCGGCTTCACGCTCTTTCCGGCGCTGGCGCGGCACTGGCACGAGGACCGCCGCGACGCCGCGGCCGCTCTCACGAACCGTGCGCTCGAGGTGTTCGTCTTCCTCGCGCTGCCGATCGCCCTGGCGCTGGCGCTGGCCGGCCCGACGCTGCTGCCCCTGGTGGCCGCCGCCGAGTACCGTGCGGCGCCGTCGGTCTTCGCGCTGCTGGGTGTCGGCGTGCTCGCGTTCGGGCTGTACCAGATCACGCTGTACGCGCTGCTGCTCGACGGGCGCAGCCGGCAGGTGCTGGCGCTCACGGTCGGCGCGGCGCTGCTCAACGCCGTGCTGAACCTGTGGCTCGCACCGCGCCTGGGCGCCAGTGGCGCGGCGGCGGCCGCGGCGCTGTCGAATGCGGCGCTGGCGGCCGTCGCCGTGCATCTGGCCGGCGCCACGATGCCGTGGCGCTTTCCGTGGCGACGCATCGTGCCGATCGTCGGCCGCACGGCGCTGGCGGCGCTGCCGCTCGTGGCGTGGGTCGTGTGGGCCTCCTGGGCCGCTGCGGCCACTTCGGCCACTTCAGTCGCTTCGGCCGCTCGGGCCGCCCCGGCAGGCGCAAGCGGCGTGCCGGCGGCGGTTGCGCTGGTCGCGGCGCTGGCCGCGGGCGCCGCGTTGCACCTCGGGCTCGATCTCGCACGCCCGGCATCGGTGGCCCGGGCCATGCTGGCGCGATGAACGACTTTCAAGGCCAGTTCGTGCTCACGCAGCGCGAGTACCTGGCGCACATCGACTTCTACACCTGGACACGCCACTTCCACGTGCTGCGCGACCTGTGTGCACGCGTGCAGGGCGACGTCCTCGAGGTCGGCACCGGCGACGGCGTCGTGCGCCGCTGCATCCAGCCCTTCGTGCGCAGCTACACGGTGATGGACGTCAACGAGCGCCTGGCGCCCGACATCCACGCCAACCTGCTCGATGCGCAGCCGGCGCTGGACGGCCGCTACGATGCGGTGGTCTGCACGGAGGTGCTCGAGCACCTGCCGTTCGACGAGTTGCAGCACGCGCTGGCGCAACTGGCGTCGTTCCTGAAGCCCGGCGGCGAGCTGTACCTGACGCTGCCGCACCGCAAGGCCCACATGCTCGTCGTCACGCCACGCCAGCGGCTGTGCAAGTGGCGCTTTGCGGTGGGCCTGACGAGCCTGGCCGAGGCCTATCACCGCTTCGTGCGCCGACGCATCTGGATCGATCCGCACCATTGCTGGGAGATCGGCGACGGCCGCGTCGTGCGTTCGCAGGTGCAGCAGCGGCTCGACGCGGCAGGCCTGCGCACCGAGACGTTCACCGAGCTGCCGTACTGCGACTACTGGGTGCTGCGTCGCACGGCATGAAGGTCCTGCTCGTGAGCTATTTCTACCCGCCGATGGGTGGCGCCGGCGTGCAGCGCGTGCTCAAGTTCAGCAAGTACCTGCCCGCGTTCGGCATCGAGCCGCACGTGGTGGCTGCGTACGACCCCGACTACCCGCAGGACGAGACGCTGCTCGCCGAAGTGCCGCATGGCCTGAACGTGCTGCGCGTCGAACACCGCACGGGGCTGCAGCGTGTGCTGGCCTGGCGCCGGCGGCAAGGCGGCAGGTCGTCGGCTGCCGCGCCGGCCCTCGCTGCGGGTGCGCTGACGGCGCGTGTGCGCGACGCGGTGCTCGCCGCGCGCGCGAACCTGTCGTTTCCCGACGATCGCGGCGGCTGGGCGCGCGCCGCGTTCGCGCCCGCCCTGGCGTTGGTGCGCGAGGCGGGCATCGAGATGGTGGTGAGCAGCGCGCCGCCCGTCTCGGCGCACGCGCTGGCGCGCCGCCTCGCCCGCACGAGCGGCCTGCCGTGGGTGGCCGACTACCGCGACCTGTGGGCCGACAACCCCGGCTACGCGGCGGCTGCCTGGCGCCGCGCGCTGGACCGCCGCACCGAAGCCCGCTGGCTGGCCGACGCCGCCGGCGTCACGGTCGTCACGCCCTCGTGGCGCGAGCGCTTCGAGCGCGAGCTGGGCCGTCGCACGCCCGTGGCCTTCATCCCCAACGGCTACGACGAGGCCGATTTCGACGGCCTGCAGCCCGTACCCCGCGCCGACGGTGCCTTTCGTCTCGTGCACACCGGCGCCTTCTATGGCCCGCGCGACCCTGCGACGCTGCTCGACGCGCTCGCGCGCTACCTGCGCGCCGCGCCGGGCGGTGCACGGCCGCTGAAGCTGCGCCTGGTGGGCAGCATCGGCAGCCGCTTCGACGACGCGCTGGCGCGCTTCGAGGCCGATCATCCGGGCGTGATCGAACGCCGCCCCTACGTGCCGCACCGCGAGGCGCTGCTCGAGATGCTGGCGGCCGACGCGCTGCTGCTCGTGGTCGGTGCGGGGCAGGGTGCGCGGCACGCGCCGGTGGTGGCCGGCACGCTGCCGGGCAAGCTGTTCGAGTACCTGCGCGCGCGCCGCCCGGTGCTGCTGCTGGGCGACGAGCAGGGCGATGCCGCGCTGCTGCTGCGCCGCCACGGCCGCGGCTGGATCGCCGACCAGACGCGGCCCGAGCGCATCGCCGAATGCCTGCAGGCGATGATGCGCGGCATGCCCCCCGCCGAACCGGCCGCCGATGCCGCGCTCTTCGAGCGGCGCGCGCTCGCGGGCGGGTTCGCCGCCTTCCTGCACCGCTGTCGCCGTGGCTGAGAGCCGGCGCCGGCGCCGAGGCCGCCGCGGGGCCGGACACGCGCGGCCGCCGGCGTGGCGCAATTGATGTCGCGCCGATGACCGCCCGTCACCTGTGCCTGCTGGGCGACGCCAACAGCGTGCACGTGCAGCGCTGGGCGCGCGAGATGATGGCGCGCGGCTGGCGTGTCTCGCTCGTCACCGCGCGCGCGCAGCCGATCGCCGGTGCCGAGCAGATCGTGTTGCGCCCCGTGCGGCGCTCGAGCGACTGGCTGTGGCGTGCCGGCGAGGCGCGGCGCGCACTCGATGCGCTCGCACCCGACATCGTGCACGCCCACTACGTCACCTCGTACGGCTGGCTCGGCGCGCGCAGCGGGCGCCATCCGCTGGTGATGACGGCCTGGGGCAGCGACCTGCTCGTCACGCCCCGGCAAAGCCGCCTCGTGCGCCAGCTCACCGGCTGGACGCTGCGGCGCGCCGATCTCGTCACCGGCGACTCGGACGAACTCGTCGCCCAGGCGCGCAGCTACCGGCCGCGCGCTGCCGTCGAACTCGTGCACTGGGGAGTGGAGATGGCACGCTTTGCGCCCGCGCCGTGGGCGGGCAAGCACGGCGTCGGGATCGTGAGCCTGCGCTCGTGGGAGCCGAACTACCATGTCGGCACGATCGTCGACGCGGTGGCGCTGCTGCGACGCGAACACCCCGCGCTGCCGTTCACCCTGCATCTGCTGGGCGGCGGCCCGCTCGAAGCGCGCTTGCGCGCGCAAGTCGATGCGCTCGGCCTGCAGGCGCAGGTGGTCTTCCATGGCCGCGTCGGCGATGCCGAGATGCAGGCGGCGATGGCGACGAGCAAGATCTCGGTCACGGTGCCGGCGAGCGACGCCACCTCGGTGGCGATGCTCGAGAGCATGGCCTGCGGGCTGGCCGTCGTCGCCAGCGACCTGCCGGCCAACCGCCAGTGGCTGGCCGATGCGCCATTCGTCGCACCGGGCGACGCGCAGGCGCTGGCGCAGGCGCTGGCCGCGCTGGCGCAGGACGACGCGCGCATGCGCCGCCTGGGCGAGGCCAACCGGGCGCGCATCGAGCGCGACGGCCGTCGCGACGCGCAGATGGACCGCATGGCGGCGCTGTACCGCGGACTGCTGGCACGCTCGCGTGCAGGAGTGCAGCGATGAGCACGTCCATGAGCACGCCGACGAGCACACCGATGAAGCTCAGCGTCATCGTGCCCTGCCGCAACGAGGCGGCGCACATCGATGCCTTCGTCGCCTCGGTGCTGGCGCAGCGCCTGCCTGCGGGTACGACGCTCGAGGTGGTGGTGGCCGACGGACGCAGCGACGACGGCACGCGTGCGCGCCTCGAGGCGCTGGCCGCCGCCGACGCGCGGCTGCGCTGGGTCGACAACCCGCAACGCATCACGCCCACGGCACTGAACCGCGCGCTGGGTGCAGCCAGCGGCGAGATCGTGCTGCGCATGGACGTGCACACCACCTACGCCGACGACTACATCGCGCAGTGCGTGGCCGCGCTCGAGGGCACCGGCGCCACCTGCGTCGGCGGCCCGTGGCGCACGGCGGCGGCAACGGGGCGCGCCGGCGCGATCGCCGCCGCCTTCGGCAGCCGCTTCGGCTCCGGTGGCGCGGCCTCGCGCCGCCTCGACTACAGCGGCGAGGTCGACACCGTCTACCTCGGCGCCTGGCGGCGCGCCGAACTGCTGCGCTTCGGTGGCTTCGACGAAGCGCTGGTGCGCAACCAGGACGACGAGCTTGCGCTGCGCATCGTGCGCGGCGGCGGGCGGGTGTGGCAGAGCGCGGCGATCCGTTCGTGGTACGTGCCGCGTGGCTCGTTCACCGAACTGTTCCGCCAGTTCTGGCAGTACGGCTACTGGAAGATGGCGGTGCTGCGCAAGCACCGCCTGCCGGCCTCGCCGCGGCACCTGGTGCCCTTTGCGTTCGTGGCCGCCCTCGTCGCGCTCGCCCTGGCTGCGCCGTGGTGGCCGCCGGCGGCATGGGCGCTGGCGGCCTTGCTGGCGAGCTATGCGCTGGCGGCGCTGGGCGCAGCGGCGGCAGTGGCGCCGCCGTGGCGGCAGCCGGCGCGCTGGCTGGGCGTGGCGTGGGCGCTCGGCTGCATGCACTTCGGCTACGGCCTGGGCTTTGCGCGCGGCCTCGCCGACCACCTGCTGCGGCGCCGCGCCGGTGCCCACGCGACGACGCTGACGCGATGACCCTGACACCATGACCACGCCGCCTGCCCACGACTGCCACGACGCCCACGACGCCCACGACGCCTACGACGCCTACGACGAACCGGCCGCGGTGGCCGCGCGCTACGCCCGGCGCATCGACGACGGCCGCTACGACCCGCTCGCGCCCGACGTGATGCTGGCGCGACAGGAACGCGAACGGGCGCTGGCGCGCCTGCTGCAGCGCCACCTGCGCCGACCGCTGTACGAGCTGGATGTGCTCGAAGTCGGCTGCGGCAGCGGCGACAACCTGCTCGAGCTGCTGCGCCTGGGTGCCGACCCGGCGCGCCTGGTCGGCAGCGAACTGCTGCCGGCGCGCGCCGATCGGGCCCGGCGGCGCCTGCCGGCAGCCGCCGCCGTGCACGTCGGCGATGCGATGGCGCTTCCTTTCGCACCAGCGAGCTTCGATCTGGTTGTGCAGTACACGGTGTTCACCTCGCTGCTCGACGATGCCTTTCAGCAACGGCTGGCCATGTGCATGTGGCAGTGGCTGCGCCCGGGCGGCGCCGTGCTGTGGTACGACTTCACCGTCGACAACCCGCGCAACCCCGACGTGCGCGGCGTGCCGCTGCGCCGCGTGCGCGAGCTGTTTCCGCAGGCCCGCATCGACGCGCGCCGCGTCACGCTGGCGCCGCCGCTGGCGCGCGCCGTGTGCGCGCTGCACCCGTCGCTCTACTCGCTGTGCAACCTGCTGCCGCTATTGCGCACGCACGTGCTGGCATGGCTGGCCAAGGAGTGATGCGGGACGTGAGGATCCACCTGCGGACGCCTGCGCGCGAGCCGAAGGGCTGCGCACGTGGCGCGCGTGCGGCTCGGCACCGCGCTCAGCCGGTCGGCGGCTCGATGCCGTCGAACACCTGCGCCAGCGGCACTTCCAGGCCCAGGCAGGGCACCGCCATCGCCTCGCCGTCGCTCATGTCGTGGAACACCCACTGGTCTTCGGCATTGCGGCGAAACGCCTCGATGCGGCGAGTGTCGGGATCGACCAGGATGTACTCCTGCAGCGAGGCCAGGCGACGATAGAGCGCGAACTTCTGGCTGCGGTCGTAGGCCTGCGTGCTCGGCGACAGGACCTCGATCACCAGCGTCGGCGAGCGGAAGATCATGTCGGTCGCGAGGTCGGCCTGGTCGCAGGTGACGAAGATGTCGGGATAGAGGATGGTGTCGTCGCCGATCTGAACCTTCGCCGATTCGGCGAACGCCTGGCACGGCGATCCGTCCAGCCGTTCATTCAGACGGCGGCCGAGATTCATGATCACCCGAATATGCGTGCGCCGTCCGCCCACCATCGCGAACACTTCGCCGCGGAAGTACTCATGCTTCTGCGGCTGCTCGTTCTCCCAGGCCAGAAAATCGTCCAGCGTCAGCTTGCGCAGCGGCAGTCCCATCGCATGCACCTCCGAAGCCGCATTGTGCGGTCGCCTCGGCACGGCGTCCAACGGCCACCATGACGCCCGCGCATCGCGGCGCCGGACCAGGGCGGCCGGCGTGCCAAGCGCGACGGCGCGACAGCGCGACAGCGCGACATCGCGACATCGCGACAGGGCGACAGGGCGACAGGGCGACAGGGCGACAGGGCGACAGGGCGACGGCGCGAACTCATGCCGGCCGCCAAGGAGCGGGCGCGCCGTGGGGGCGGCAGCGGCGGTAGCATCGCCGGCAGCGAGAGGCAGGACAGCGCATCGATGAGCAAACCCTTCCTCCCCTTCGCGCTGCCCGAGATCGGCGACGACGAGATCGCCGAGGTCGTCGACACGCTCAGGAGCGGCTGGATCACCACCGGCCCGAAGGCGCGGCGCTTCGAGCAGGACTTCGCCGCCTTCCTCGGCGACGCGCAGTTGCACGCGATCGCGGTCAACTCGGCCACTGCCGGCCTGCACCTGGCGCTCGAGGCGCTGGGCATCGGGCCCGGCGACGAGGTCATCACCACCACGCACACCTTCACCGCCACCGCCGAGGTGGTGCGGTATCTGGGCGCCGACGTGAAGCTGGTCGACATCGACGCGGCCACGCTCAACATCGACCCGGCCGCGGTCGAGGCCGCGATCGGCGCGCGCACCAAGGCGATCGTCCCGGTGCACTACGGCGGGCTGGCGGCCGACATGCCGCGCCTGCTGGACATCGCGCGCCGCCACGGCCTGAAGGTGGTGGAGGACGCCGCGCACGCGCTGCCCGCCACGTCGCGCGGCGCGCTGGTCGGCACGCTGGCCAGCGACGCCGCGGTGTTCAGCTTCTACGCCACCAAGACCGTCGCCACCGGCGAGGGCGGCATGCTGGTGACGCGCGACGCGGCGCTCGCTGCGCGCGCGCGCGTGATGCGCCTGCACGGCATGAGCCGCGACGCCTTCGACCGCTACACGGCCGAGGTGCCGAGCTGGTACTACGAGATCGTGGCGCCGGGCTTCAAGTACAACCTCACCGACATCGCCGCGGCGCTCGGCATCCACCAGCTGAAGAAGGCGCGCGCCTTCCAGCAGCGGCGCGCGGCCATCGCGGCGCGCTACGACCGCGCCTTCGCCGCGCTGCCGCTCGTGCTGCCGCCGCAGCCGCCGGCCGGCGACACGCACGCCTGGCACCTGTACGCGCTGCGCCTGGCCGACGCGGCGCTGGCCGGCGGCCTCACGCGCGATCGCTTCATCGAGCGCCTGTTCGCGCAGGGCATCGGTGCCAGCGTGCACTACATCCCGCTGCACCTGCACCCGTACTGGCGCGATCGCTACCGCCTCGTGCCGGCGCTGTTCCCGGCCAGCCAGCATGCCTACGAGCGGCTCGTGAGCCTGCCGATCTACACGCGCATGGGCGACGCCGATGTCGAGCGCGTGATCGCGGCGGTGCGCGGCGCGCTCGCAGGCTGAAGCACACCCGACCCTGCAAGTTGACGATCCCGCGCTCGAGACGCAAGGATGATGCGGCGCCGGCTCCAGGCCCCTGTGTCCGGCCGGCCCGGCCCAACCGGGCCACCCGACCCGGCCGGCCCATCCGGCCCATCCGGACCACCCTCCCTATCCGGGCCACCCGGTCCGACCGGCCCGCCCGCCGTCTCGCGGTGAGCCCATGGCCAAACGCCTGTTCGACCTGATCGTGGCCGCGCTCGCGCTCGTGCTGCTCTCGCCTGTCCTGCTGGCGGTGGCGGCCGTCGTCAAGCTCGATTCGCCCGGGCCGATCTTCTTCCGCCAGCAGCGCGTGGGCCGCTTCGGCGTGTCGTTTCGCATCCACAAGTTCCGCACGATGCGCCACCAGCCGCACGAGACCGAGGCGCTGCCGATCACCGTGGGCGACGATGCGCGCATCACGCGCAGCGGCCGCTGGCTGCGCCGCACGCGCATCGACGAGCTGCCGCAGCTGATCGACGTGCTGGCCGGCTCGATGAGCCTGGTCGGCCCGCGCCCCGAGGTGCCGCGCTACGTGGCGCTGTATCCGCCGGCGCTGCGCGCGCGCGCGCTCGCGGTGCGCCCGGGCATCACCGACCCGGCCTCGCTCGAGTTCGTCGACGAGGCCGATCTGCTGGCGCGCGCGGCCGACCCCGAGCGCGAGTATGTCGAGGTCATCCTGCCGCGCAAGGTGCTGCGCGCCGCGGAGTACGCCGAGCGCGCGACGCTGGCGAGCGATCTCGGCGTGCTGCTGCGCACGCTGCGCGTGCTGGCGGGGGCGCGATGAGGCGCGGGGCCGCATCGGAGGCGCCCGCCGATGCCGACGCCGATGCCGCGGCAGCCGCCCGAGCCGACCCACCGGCCGGTGCGCCGGCCAGCGATCGGGCCAGCGATCGGGCTGGCGATCAGGCTGGCGATCAGGCGGGCGAACCCGCCGACGCACAGGCCGCCTTCTGGCGCCGCCTCGACACCTGGCTCGCGCGCCTGCGGCCGCATCGCGAGCCGCTGTCGCTGCTGGTCGACGCGCTCGTCGTGATGGCGTGCTGGAACGCCACCTATCTCTTTCGCCTGGGCTTCGAGCGCTGGATCGGCGCGCGGCCCGGCTACGACGTCTGGGTCATGCTCGGCGTGGTGGCGCTGTACCTCGTCGCCAGCGTCGTCTTCAAGGTGCCGCAGAGCATGTGGCGCTTCTCCGGCTTCGGCGAGGTGCAGCGGCTCACGCTGGCGTGCCTGGTGGCCGGCGCGGTGGCGGCGGCGCTGGTCATGGGGCTGGGGCTGCGCAAGGTGCCGCGCGCCGTGCTGGCGCTGCACCCCATCGTCACGCTGATGGGCCTCGTGCTCGTGCGCATCGTCTACCGCATGACGTACGAGCACGCGCGCTCGCGCATCGCCGGCGCCGCGGGCGCGGTGCGGCGTGCACTCGTGCTCGGCGCCGGCGAGGCGGCGCGGCTGCTGATGGCCGGGCTGCACCAGCAGGGCTGGGTCGTGCTCGGCCTGTTCGACGACGACCCGGGCAAGCAGGGCGCGCGCATCGCCGGCGTGCCGGTGCTGGGGCCGCTCGGGCGCCTGGCCGAGCCGGGCCTGCGCGCCGGCGCCACGCACATCGTGGTGGCGCTGCCTTCGGCCACGCCGGCCGAGCGCCGGCGCGCGCTCGGCCTGGCCGCCGGCACCGGGCTGCCGGTGCTCACCGTGCCCGGCGTCGACGAGCTGCGCGCCGGCCGCACGCGCATCGACCGGCTGCGCGACATCGAGCCCGAAGACCTGCTCGGCCGCGAGCCGGTGCAGCTCGACGCCGCCGGCCTCGGCCGCGTGCTGGCTGGCAAGGTGGTGCTCGTCACCGGCGCCGGCGGCAGCATCGGCAGCGAGCTGTGCCGCCAGATGGCGGCGCACGGCGCGGCGCGCCTCGTGCTGTACGAGCTCTCCGAGTTCAACCTCTACACGATCGAGCAGGAGCTGCGCGAGACGCAGCGCGCGCGTGCCGGCGACTGGCTCGTGCCGCTGATCGGCGACGTGAAGGATCTCGCCCACCTGCGCGCCACCTGCGCGCGCTGGCGCCCGCAGGTCGTGTTCCATGCCGCCGCCTACAAGCACGTGCCGCTGATGGAAGAGCGCAACGCGCTCGCGGCGCTGCGCAACAACACGCTGGGCACCGCGCACGCCGCGCGCGCCGCGGCCGAGTGCGGCGCCGAGCGCTTCGTGCTCGTCAGCACCGACAAGGCCGTGAACCCCACCAACGTCATGGGCGCCACCAAGCGCGCAGCCGAGATGGTGGTAAGCCGCCTCGCGGCCGAATTCCCCGCCACGCGCTTCATGGCCGTGCGTTTCGGCAACGTGCTGGGCTCGAGCGGCAGCGTGATCCCCAAGTTCAAGGAGCAGATCGCGCGCGGCGGCCCGGTCACGGTCACGCACCCGGACATCATCCGCTACTTCATGACCATCCCCGAGGCCGTGCAGCTCGTGCTGCAGGCCGCGGCCGTCGGCGAGAGCGGCCAGGTGCTCGTGCTCGACATGGGCGAGGCGGTGAAGATCGTCGATCTCGCGCGCGACCTCATCCGCCTCGCGGGCCACACGGTCGACGAGATCGGCCTCGAGTTCACCGGCCTGCGGCCGGGCGAGAAGCTGTACGAGGAGCTGCTGGCTGCCGCCGACGACACGCTGCCCACGCCGGTACCGCGCCTGCGCATCGCACGGCTCGATCGCGAGGGCGGCGAGGTGGCGCCATTGCTGCGCTGGGCCGCCGACGCCGACGCGGCCACCGACGACGAAACGCGCGAGCGGCTGCGGCGGGTGGTGCCGGAGTATCGGCCGACAGTCCGCCGCGATGCCGCCTCGAGCCAGTTGGTGTCGGGTGATAACCCAAGCGTATAGGTTATCTGTTACGATGCCAACCGTGGAACGCTTGGGCGGATTCCGCGTGGTGATCTACACCAACGATCATCGGCCCGAGCATGTCCACGTGATCGGCGACGCGCGCGAAGCAGTATTCGTTCTGCACTGCCCGAAAGGCCCACCGGCATTGCGCGAGAACTACGGTCTTTCGCGGCTGGAGGTCAGACGCATCGCCACCGCTTTGGCCACGCGACTGGCGCAGTTGTGCGCCGAGTGGAGCCGCATCCATGGCAACGCCTGAAGACGAGTTCGACGCCGCCACCGCCAGGGCGGCGCAACGCCTGGCCCACACGCCCAAGGCCGTATCGGCGCGCTACGACCGACGCATCGGCCGCATCGTGATCGAGCTGAGCAGCGGCTTGGGCGTCTCGTTTCGTCCGCACGACGCGCAGGGCCTGGAACATGCCCGGCCGCAGGAACTGGCCACGATCGAGATCTCGCCCTCGGGCCTGGGCCTGCACATCCCGGCGCTCGATGTCGACCTGTACCTGCCGGCGCTGCTCGAGGGCTTGCTCGGCTCGCGCGCCTGGATGGCGGCAGCCATGGGCAAGGCCGGTGGCCGGCGCTCGAGCGAAGCGAAGGCGGCCGCTGCGCGCGCCAACGGCCGGCTCGGCGGACGCCCGAAGGCGGTGCGCGACCCCTCTGCTGCGTAGGCAGCTCCAAAAGGCTTCGCTGCGGCTGAACACAGCCGATCCGAGGCGGTCTGCGTGCAGTACGCTGGGCGAACCGCGCTACCGCGAGGTTTGCAGTCGATGCGTCAACAGCCAGACGCTCGGCGCGCGAGTAATCGTTCCAGCACCTCGGCAATCCGCCCCCCCGTGCGCCCGTCCCACAGCTCGGGTATCGCCCCCTTCTTCCACTGCCCTGCAAACAACCTGTCGAGCGCCGGCCGCAACGCCGCCGGGTCGGTGCCGATCAGCTCGTTGGTGCCGATGGTCACGGTCTCGGGCCGCTCGGTGCTGTCGCGCAGCGTCACGCAGGGCACGCCCATGACGGTCGTCTCCTCGGTGATGCCGCCGCTGTCGGTGATCACGCCCTTGGCGTGGCGCACGAGGTAGTTGAATTCCAGATAGGGCTGCGGCTCCACCACCCGCAGGCCGGCCGGGCGCGCCGGCAGGGCCGCGAGCGTCTTGGCCGTGCGCGGGTGCACGGGGAAGACCACCGGCAGCCCGCGCGTGGCCTCGCCCACGGCGTCGATGAGGCGCTGGAAGCCCGCCGCATCGTCGACGTTGCCCGGCCGGTGCAGCGTCATCACGAAGTAGCCGCCCGGCTCGAGGCCGGCCTCGGCCCAGAAGGGCGGCGCGCGCAGCCGGTCGAGGTGGGCCAGCAGCGTGTCGATCATCGTGTTGCCGACGAAGAAGATCTGCTCGGCGCGCACGCCGGCGCGGCGCAGGTTGGCGTTGGCGACCTCGCTGGTGGTGAAGAACCAGTTGGTGATGGCGTCGGTGACGAGACGGTTGATCTCCTCGGGCATCGTCCAGTCGCCCGAGCGGATGCCGCCTTCGACGTGCGCCACCGGCACGTGCAGCTTCTGCGCCGCGATGGCGCAGGCCATGGTCGAGGTCACGTCGCCCACCACCAGGCACAGCGCGCTCGGTGCATCGAGCAGCAGCCGCTCGTAGCGCGTCATGATGGCCGCCGTCTGCTCGGCCTGCGTGCCCGAGCCGACCTCGAGGTTGACGTCGGGCGCCGGGATGCCCAGCTGCGTGAAGAAGTCGCCCGACATGCGCGCGTCGTAGTGCTGGCCGGTGTGCACGAGGCGATAGGCGAGCGTGCCGCCGGCCGCCGGGTCGCGCTGCCGCGCCTCGATCGCGCGGATGATCGGCGCGATCTTCATGAAGTTTGGGCGCGCGCCGGCGATGATGTCGACGAGCGGGCGGTGCGGCGTGGGGGAGGGTGCAGCGGTCATGCGCAGAGGGTGGCCAGGCGGCGCGGCGGCGTCAACCCGGATGGATCATGCAACGTCGTGCGGATGTCGGAGCAGGCGCGGGTGTCCCGGTGAGCGGCAGCGTCATCCGCAATGGATCATGCACTGGAGTCGTTGCCGATGGTGCCTGCCTCGGCACGGCCGCCGGGCTCATCAAAGCCACCCGCTGTGCGAAGTCTTTCGCGAACACCGGGTCGCGGCTCACGAGCGTCGGGCCCTCGGGCGGCGCCCGGGCGGCAAGCAGCCGCCGCATCAGCGGCCGCCCCAGGCGTCGGGTTCGTCGGCCGGCAGCGGCCCGAAGAACGAATCGGGCACGCGCAGCCTGCGCAGCCGCCCGGGGTAGCGATGCCCGGCCGAGCTCAATTAAAAATTGAAGTGCGCGATGATGTCACTATGATAAAATGACTGCATCGCATGCGCTTTATAGCAATGATGATATGGCCGTCCTGACTGTTCGGAACCTTCCCGACGATGTGCACCGGGCGTTGCGCGTCCGTGCAGCCCAACACGGGCGCAGCACCGAGGCCGAGATCCGCGACATCCTGGAGAAGGCGGCCAAGCCGCAAGGCCGCCTGAAGCTTGGCTCGCTGCTGGTCTCCATCGCCCGCGAAGCCGGCGGCTTGAGCGATGCCGAAGCCGAGCATTTCGAACGGCTTCGCGACCAGACGCCGGCCGAGCCGCTGAGGTTCGAATGATCCTCATCGACACCAACGTTATTTCCGAGCTCTGGAAGGTCGAGCCCGATCCCTCGGTGCTGGCGTGGATGGACGCACAGGTGGTCGAAACCCTATACCTGTCGGCCATCACGGTCGCCGAGCTGTGTTTCGGCGTGGCGAGCCTGCCTGAGGGCAGGCGGCGCTCGATCTATCAGGATCGCATGGAGCGCGACGTGTTGCCGGCCTTCAAGGGGCGCGTGCTGTCCTTCGATCTGGATGCCGCACAGGCCTACGCCGCCCTGATGGCGCGGGCGAAGGCCAAGGGCACGGCCATCGGCAAGGCCGACGGCTACATCGCTGCCACGGCGGCGGCTCACACCTTGATGGTCGCCACGCGCGACGTGGCGCCGTTTCGGGCGGCCGGCCTCGACGTCATCAACCCGTGGGCGACATAGGCGGGGACGATGGCTGCGCTTGCCGCATCGGCATCCGGGCCGCGCCCTCAGCCCGGCCGCCCGATGCACCGGTACTCGAAGCCGAGCGACTGCAGCAGCGCCGGCTCGTACTGGTTGCGCCCGTCGAAGACGAGCGGCTGCTTCAGTGCCGCCTTCATCGCCTCGAAGTCGGGGTTGCGGAACTCGCGCCACTCGGTCACCAGCACCAGGGCGTCGGCGCCCTCGAGCGCCTGCTGCGCCTCGGCCACGAAGGTGAGCCGCGGCGTGCCTTGCAGCACCTTCTTGGCCTCGGGCATCGCCACCGGGTCGTAGGCGCGCAGGGCGGCGCCGCGGCGCGCCAGCTCGGCCACGATGACGCGGCTGGGTGCCTCGCGCATGTCGTCGGTGTTGGGCTTGAAGGCCAGGCCCCACAGCGCGAAGGTGCGGCCCGTGAGGTCTTCGCCGAAGCGCGCCACGATCTTGTCCACCAGCACGTGCTTCTGGCGCTCGTTGGCCGCTTGCACCGCCTGCAGCACCTCGAGCGCGATGCCGTTCTCGCTGCCGGTGCGGATCAGCGCCTGCACGTCCTTCGGAAAGCAGCTGCCACCGTAGCCGGTGCCGGGGTAGAGGAAGTGCGTGCCGATGCGCGGGTCGCTGCCGATGCCGCGGCGCACGAGCTCGATGTCGGCGCCCACGCGCTCGGCCAGCCGCGCCAGCTCGTTCATGAAGCTGATGCGCGTGGCCAGCATCGCGTTGGCCGCGTACTTGGTGAGCTCGGCGCTGCGCGTATCCATCAGCTGCAGCCGCTCGTTGTTGCGCATGAAGGGCGCGTACAGCGCACGCATCAGCAAGATGGCGCGCTCGTCGTCGGCGCCGACGATGATGCGGTCGGGCTTCATGCAGTCCTCGACCGCGGCGCCTTCCTTCAGGAACTCGGGGTTGGCAACCACCGCGAACGGCAGCTCCGGCATGCCGCGCGCGGCCAGCGCCTCGGCGATGGTGGTGCGCACCTTGTCGGCCGTGCCCACCGGCACCGTGCTCTTGTCGACCACGACCTTGTAGTCGGTCATGTGGCGGCCGATGCTGCCGGCGGCGGCCAGCACGTACTGCAAATCGGCCGAGCCGTCTTCGCCCGGCGGCGTGCCCACGCCGATGAACTGCAGCGTGCCGTGCGCCACCGCCGCGGCCACGTCGGTGGTGAACGCGAGCCGCCCGGCCGCCGCGTTGCGCCGCACCAGCGGCTCGAGCCCCGGCTCGTGGATCGGGATGCCGCCGGCCTCGAGCAGCTCGATCTTCTTCCTGTCCACGTCCAGGCACACGACGTGGTTGCCCATTTCGGCCAGGCAGGTGCCGGTGACCAGGCCGACGTAGCCGGTGCCGATGACGGTGACTTTCATGCTGAAGTCATTGCTGGAGGCGACGCGAGAGGGTGAGTTCTGTCTGACAGATCAAGGTGAACCTGCAAGCACGACGGCCCCTGCAATCGCGGGTTCAGCTGCTGCGCATCCTGACATAGCCCTCTCCCGACCTCGGCACTGCGCCGTCGCAAGACCTGAAGTGACGTGAAGGACGAGCAACATTCAGGCGCAGTATCTGCCTTGACTCCGGCACCCCTTGCACGACGGCGGGTAGGTCCTACCTGCCTTCCTTCATCAGTCGCCTGAGCTCTTCCAGAACCTTTGGATCGGTTACCGGTCGGCCTGGCCCGACAGGTGTGTCGATGCTCTGGCCACTTGGCGCGGGTTGCGGCGACAACTCCTCGGGCGCACTCGCTGGGGCGGCGGCAGGCGTTGCCGTGACGCGCGGAGGTACCGTGGCTTGCGATCCAGCAACGCCCGGAGCCGCAACCGGCTTGCTCATCTCGACGCCGGTCTCGTCGGGCAGCGACTTGTCCTTGCGCACGGCGCCTGGCACCTGGAGGGAGGTTGGCTCGCTCGGCTTCGTCTGCGGCAACGCCGCATCTCGATCCGGCGTCGCCGACGTGGAATGCTTCAGCGGTTCGTCCCTCACTTCGTTGGCCGCGCCCTCCGGCGTCGGCACCTTGCGGGCCACCGGGATGTCGGCGGCCCAATCGCCGAAGGTCTTGTGCAGCGCGGCGGTGATTTCCTCGGACTCGAAATCATCATTGATCACGTACGGCGTGATCATGACCAGCAGTTCGGTCTGATTGATCGAATCCTGGCGGTTCCTGAACAACGCTCCCAGTCCCGGGATGTCCTTGAGCAGCGGCACGCCCGCATTGGTGGTGGACGTATCGCGCGAGATCAGCCCTCCGAGCAGGACGGTCGATCCGTCACGCAGCGACAGCTTGGTCTCGATCTTGCGGTTCGAGATGATCGGGTTCGACCCGATGCCGGTTTCGCCCGCCGCGACGCTGCTGACCTCCTGGCTCACCTCCAGGTCGAGCCGATTGCCGGAGTTGATCACCGGTCTCACCCGCAGATTCACCCCCGTGTTACGGTATTGGATCGTCTGGATCACACCGGTGGCGATGCCCGTGCCGCCGCCATTGATCGGAGACGAGCCCGTGAGTGTGCTCTGTTGGCCCGTCAGCACCGGCACTTCGCGGCCGACGGTGATCGTGGCGGTCTCGCCGTTACGTGCCATGACCTTCGGGTTCGACAGTACGCGTCCCTTGTTCTCGGAGGCCAGCGCGTTGATCGCCGCGAGCAGTTGCCGCGCATTGCTCGCGTACGAGATCGACAAACCGCCGCCTCCGATCTGCGCCGAGCGGCTGTCGGGCTGATTGAAGGGATCGAGGTACGACCACTGCACCCCCAGGCGCTCGAGCTCCCCCATGGACAGTTCGGCCACCACGACCTCGATCATCGCGGACTTGGTGGGCCGATCGAGCTCTCGCAGCAACTGCCGGATCTGCAACTGCTCGTCGGGACCGGTGCCGCGGATGATGAGGGTATTCGTGGCGTTGTTCACGACGACGCGCCCACCGCTCACGCGGGGCGCACCGGTCTGGCCGGTGCCGCCCGCAGTGCTGGCCGGCGCGGAGACCACTCCGCCGAGCAATTCGCCGAGCGTTCGCGCGAGTTCCTGCGCGTCGGCGAACTTGACCGGGTACGTGAACAGAGGGCTGTTCGAGGCCGCGTTGCGGCTTGGCCGATCCAGTTCCAGCACCCAGCGTTGCACATGCGCCATCACCTGGTCGTTGTGCGTGAAGACAATGATGCTGTTGATCGACGGCACCGGCAAGATGAAGATGGCGGCTGTGTTCGACGAGTTCACGGAGACCGCGTAGCCTTGCCCCCCGAGCACCTCGCTGAGCCTCATCGCCAGGTCTTGCGCACCGATGTTGACGGGCGAGAAGCGGCGCGCCGAGCGCCCGCGCAGGCGCGGCTGGTCCATCGCGTCGATCAGATCCAGTGCGGCGCGCACGTCGCGCGCGTTGCCGGACAGCAGGAAGGAGTTGCGTGCCGCATCCTCCTGCAGGGTGACGCGCGAGCCCACCATCGTCTTGAGCCATTGCGTCATGTCCGAGACCTTGACCGCCTGCAGCTCGACGTACTGGAACACCGGCTGCTGGTCACCGGGCGGCATCGGTGATTCGGCCGAACGCAGCACGGGAATCGACGATGGCGCCTGCTGGCTGCCCACGGGTGCGATGCG
This sequence comes from Pseudomonadota bacterium, assembly GCA_018241895.1. Taxonomy (GTDB): domain Bacteria; phylum Pseudomonadota; class Gammaproteobacteria; order Burkholderiales; family Burkholderiaceae_C; genus Rubrivivax. The sequence continues at coordinate 27,279 of JAFECX010000238.1, read as the reverse complement.
CACCAGCCCATCGAAATCCGCCACCGTCAATCCGTAGCTCTGCAGCAGGCTGCGCGCCAGTTGTTGGATGCGCCCGCGCGGTAGCGGTTGCGAGCTCTTGAACGTGACCGGGTCAGTCCGTGACATCACCGCCGGGTCGATGGTATAGGGCACCTTCAGCACGCTGCCGTACAGGATCTGGATGAAGGTCGGCAGCGGCGTCTGCTCGATCGCGATCGACACGGGTTCGATGCTCGCAGGCGCAGACGCTGCCGCAACCGGATGGGGCGCGGCGCTTGCCGCAGGCGCTGCGCGGGGCGGCTGCGGCACCGTCGAAATCTGCGTGCCGGTGGGGGCCGGTTCGCCGGTCAGGATGTTGCCCTCGACGGCTGGCGAGTGCTCGTACTGCAGCGGTCCGGGCAGCGGTTTCAGGGGTGTCTGGCAGGCGCTCAGCAGCGCCAGCGCGGCCAATGCGACAGGGGAAGAAAGGCGCAACGACTTCACCTCGAGCCGATGTAGGAGAGCACGATCTCGCGGTGGCCTGCGCGCAACGTCAGGTCTTCCTGCGTGATTTCCTGGATGAGATAACCGCCCGGCAGCTTATCGCCGGTCTTGTAGTAGTCCGGCTGCGCCACGCCCTGGCGCTGCACGATAGCGTGCCACTTGCCGTCGAAGAATGCAGCCCCCAGCAGACGCCACGGCACCGGCGTCAACGGCGGCTCCCTGACCGGCAGCGGGTCCATCAACTGGTATGCCCACAGGGGCCAGCGCAGAGTGTCCCGTTCGTTGCGTTCGTGCGCCGTCGCCGCCGGAACCTCGTCGTGGCCCGCGGAGGACCGTTCGGCAACGAGGGCAGTCGGGCTGCTGGCCGCTGCGGCGGCTGAAGTCGCAGCGGGCTGGGTCTCGCCTTCGCGCGTGGCCAGAAAATAACCCGTGGCGATACTGGCGGACCCCAGCGCCACGCCCAGCAACCCGAGTTGCAAGCCGTGCCGCAGACCGCGTGGACGCACGGGATCGGATGGCACGTTTGGCTGTCGCACGCCAGCGGTCATTGCCGCCCACTAGCAGGCTGAACCAGCCGTTCGATATCGATTTCGAACGCCCGCGTCTTGAGTTGCACGCGGTTAAAGCGCCACACCCGCTGCTCGTCCGCCGAAAAGGCAGCCAACACATCCTGAAGTTCCTGTTCGCCCAGCAGGCCGGAGATCGTCGCCCGCAGTCGGCGCACTCCCAGCCTGGCCATCGAATCGTCGCTGGCGGTGTCTGATGCGGCGCCCCTGGGCCTGTCCGCCGCCTCGAGCTCGGCCAGCCGGATCAGGCAATTCAGCTTCACAGCGTAGCAGCGCTCGCGCAGATCGTAGTAGAGCTGCGCGCGTAGCAACCCCATGTCGGCGTGCTCGACCAGCCGCTGCTCGAGCGCCCGGCGCTCGGTCTGCAACTGTAGGCGACGTGTTCGAAGACTGGCCGGATCGGCCGTCGTGCGCTCGGCACGCAGTAATTGCCTTGCGGCTGCGACACGCTCCCCAGCGAGGATACGTCGCGAATGTAACTGGTCCGCCTGCCACCACAGCAGTACGGCCACGGCGATCGCCAGTAAGCCCGGCAGAGTGCCGCTGCTGCGCGCTGCGTCAATGCGCGGCACGCTGGGTCTCCGATCCCTGTCGCAGGCGCGCACCAGAAGCGAAACCGGGCATATCGACGATGTAGACCGCCCACTCCAGTTCCTTGTGCTGATGCAGGCTCGCGCCGCGCACGCCGGCGACGGTCCGCAAGGCCTGTAGCAACTCGGCAATGCGGATCTCGCCGCCTGCACTCACCAGCGTCAGCCGCAACTCGGTGCCCGCGGCATCCAGTTCCCGGATCGCGACGCCGTACGCCTCCATCGGCGCGCGCAAGGCATCGAGCGCGGCGGCGACGTCGAGTTGCGCCGTGGCCCGCCGATACGCATCGATCCACTGCGCGTCGGCCAAGGCCGCCCGTTCGATCCGGGCGGACTCGCCACGCGTGGCTGCCTGCCGTGCAACGCGCTCCTCCAGCAACTCGGCCGTGTTCAGCGTGCCCCACAGCCGACCGCCTTCATAACCCAGGTAGACCAGCATGGCCATGGCCGCGGTCATGCCGACCGTGTTCAGCAGGGCCGCCGTGCCCGCCCAGGCCGGGCGCACCGCAGCGGCATCCAGGGAGCCGCCCAGCCAGTCATGTCCGGCCGCGCGCGGCAGCAGCACCGACAGATCCAGACCAGGCGCGTGACCCGTCGGTTCGCTGTCGAGCAATGCGCCCGCTTCGTCCACATGCACTTCCTCTTCGATCTGCGTGGTGCGCCGCAGCTTGCTGCCGGCGACGGGCCAAGGCAGATACAGCGCCTCGGCACGCTGCACGGAGGTGGCATCCTTCGTCTGGGCGGCAAGCATCGCGTCGACCTCCGCCGCGTCCCACAGCCACAGATGCAGGCGGCCCGCGCGACGCAATGCCGACGCTCCGGTGCGCTCGAACGGGGAAAGCCTGCGCGCCTGGAGCTGCGCAAAGCCCGTCAACTCATGCCAGTGCACGCTGCCGCACGGTATCGATTCGAACAAGCACAATTGCCGCGGCACGAGCAACGTGCGTCGCCAGCTTCTGTGCCCGGTGTCGACGACCTGCCAGCCGTCCTTCCCGTCAGCGGCCAATAGGTGAAGTGGGTACAGCATTCAACCGGACCCTATCCTGTTGCGAGGCCACGTAGTCGAGCGGAGGGAAATCCGAGGCTCCCGGGGGTTCGGGCTGCTGTGGCGCCGATCGCACCACCTGCACGTCGTGCATGCGCCAAGGGCCGCCCGGATCGCTCGGAGTGAACTGCAGATCGTACTGAAGCGCCCATTCTAGCGATGCCAACCGGTGGCGGACCCGGATGCGGTCGCCTGGCAGGCTGCTGTCGCGCAACATCGGGGCGGGGCCGCCACCGATGTCGAGCAGCCCGCCCGTCAGCAGCGGCAATCCGGCGCGTCGTGCGTCGATCAATGCGCGCGCCTGCATCTCGTCCCAGCCATGAGCAAGCAGTACGGTCAGCGGTGCTGTGTTCGCATTGAATCCCTGCGCCGTGCCGGCCACCACGTTCTCGCCGCAGCCGGCGGCATCCCAGCGGCGGCGCAGGCCCGGCCAGCCTAGCACACGCCACAGCTCGTCGCGCGTGAGCACAGGTGCGTTGCGCGGCGCCGGCAGCGCGGTGTCGCGATAGTCGTCGCGCTCTGCGCCATGCAAGCGGCGCAACGAGTCGCCGTCCTCGTAGTCGGCGAGTGCATCCTGCAGCCGCTCGACCTCGTCCGCCGTGGCGCCGCAGCTCACCAGGAAGCGCTGCCACGCCGCGCCCTCCGGCCGCTCGAGGCTCATCAGCCCGCGGCCGTCCTGCAGCACCACGGTTTCGTCGGCATTTACGCGCGATACGCGTCCGTCCAGGAACACCTGCCCGCGTGCGCTCAGGTAGGAGTAGGGGAGCGCGATCGATGTCGCGCCGATCACCTTCAGCCGGCTGCCCGTAGAGAGGAAGGCGCGTTCGGCGCGCAGCCGGTCGCGCAGCAGCCTCACGCTCTGGCTGTTGCTCTGCACGGTGGCGGCGATCGAGACCGCGACCACCGTCAGCCCGGCGAGCACCCACAGCACGATGACCAGAGCAAACCCGCCGACGGGCCGCGCGCGCGGCCTGTAGCGGCTGCTGCCGCGTTTCGATGCGTTCACGGGCTGTCGTCAGTGCGAAACGGGCCGCTACTCTCTTCGGCCTGGCGCGCACCGGCGGCCGGCACCTCGAAAGCCATCACCAGGACGTCGCCGCCGGCCTCCGTAAGCTCGATCGCCGTGGGCAGCAACACCGTGTCTCGACCACTGCGCGTCCACGTCGGCCAGCGATCGCTGCGTTGCCCGTCCGCCGCGCGATACCTGAACTCCACCGGCGACGTCCAGTGCGCGACGATGATGGGCTGTGCGCCCGGTCGCGCCGGAACGTACACGAGTTCGCTGCCGCCGGCGTCATCGCCGCGCAACTGCAGGCTGAACGGCTGCACGCCCGAATCCGGCGCGTCCACGGGCGCGGTCGAATAGCCGTTCAGCTTGGCGCTGGAACCGGTCATCGGCAGCAGCTTCCCTTCGCGCGGTGCTGCCAGATTCGCCACTAGCGCCGTCACCGCCCACCCTCGGCTCCAGCGTGCGGCCAGATGGACCACCGACTCGTCGGCCACCCGCACGATCTGGCCGGTCTGATACACGGCCTGGGAGACGAGCGTCATCACGAAGCCCATGATCGTGAGCGACACCAGCAACTCCACCAGTGTGAGCCCGTGCCTGCGCCGCTTCGGTGTGCTCACGTGCCGGCCTCGCGGATCGGTCCTTGCGACGAGGGCTGGCGCACCTGCCGCCAGCCCGCAAGCTCCACGCTGGACTCGCGCACGCCCTGCTGCGGCGCGCTCACCCGCACCTTCACGCGATACAGCCCGAGCTCGTAGAGCGAGCCTGGGCCGCGTACCGTGTCATCGCCCGGAAGCCGCTCAGATTGCCAGCGCAGGAGCACACCGTCGCTCAGGCGTATCTCACCCGCCGGCTCGAGCATCGGGTTGACCGTCTTCATGTACTCCAGCACGACCATGTCGGTGAACAGTTCGCGTTGCTCTCCCGCCAGCCGCGCCAGCCGCTCGCTGGTCTGACCGATCCATCCGAACAGTACTGTCGCGCCGGTGCTGAAGATCACCATCGCGGCCAGCACCTCGATCATGCTGAGCCCGCGCGTGCTGCGCCGGGCCGATCTCACGGCGCCGCCGGCTCCGACTGCAGGCTGACCGTGCAGTCGCCTTCGGACACGGCCAGGCGCATCAACTCCCCGCCGGGCGTTCGAAGAACGGCGTGGCCGCCGCTGCACAGCCCGCTGCCCAACAGCAGGGCCGGCTCGATCTTCTCGAGCCGCCAGCCGGCAGGCAGGGGCACGGGCAGGCTCGGCGCCGCGTCGGAGCCTGCCTGGCTGCCGTCGAACGAGCGTGCGTCCAGCCGCACGCCCAGCCGGTTGGCGGCAGCGGCAAAGGCGCCTGCGCGCACCGCCTGCACCATCGCCGCGCCCTCGGAGCGCGCCTGCACAGCGTCGTGCCAGCGCTGCATGGCGGGCAACGCCACCCCGGCGAGCAGACCTAGGATCACCATTACGACCAGCATCTCGACCAGCGTGAAGCCGGCCGCCTGGCGCTGGGCATGCCGCATCATTGCACGATGTCCGCGCCCGCGCCCTCGCCGCCTTCCTTGCCGTCGGGCCCGTAGGAGATCACCGAGTACGGCTGTCCGCCGATGCCGGGCACCTTGAGGATGTACGGGTGGCCCCAGGGGTCGTCGGGCAGGGCGCCGTCCAGATAGGGGCCCTTCCACTGCGAAGCCTGCGGCTCCACCGTCGGTCGCTCGACGAGCCAGCGCAGCCCCTGGTCCGCAGGCGGCGTGCCGCCGATGTCTAGTTGCATGATGGCGATGGCGCTCTTGAGCATCTTGGCCTGCGTTTGCGCCGTCTGAATCTTGGAGCTGTCGACCTTGCCGAAGATGCGCGGGCCCACCAAGCTGGCCAGCAGCCCGATGATCACCATCACCACCAGCATTTCGAGCAACGTGAAGCCGCGCCAGTGGTGGCCGGCATGCAATCGGGGTCGGTTCGGCGTGCGCACTCGTCCTGTCACTCCGTGCCGCGTCGCGTACGCGGCGCGGCGATTTCATCGCGGCGGAATTGTGCCCGAGCGCCCGGGGCGCGATCGTGGCGTCATAGCACGTTGGTCAAGCTCGTGATGGCGAGCATGACCGAAATCATGATGCCCCCGAGCACCACTGAGATCAGCAGGATGGTCACGGGTTCCAGCAGCACCAGCAACCGTTTGAGCCGCTGCTGGCTGTGCTGGGTGTGCGTGCGCGCGAGCGCGGCGGTCGTCTGGCCGAGCGTGCCGGCACGCTCGCCCACCCGCAGCAGGTTGAGCCCGGCCGCGTCCAGCACAGCGTGGTCCGACAGCGCTTGGCTCAGCGACTTGCCGCCGCGCACGTCGGCCAGCACCAGCTGCGCGCGCAGCCGCAGCGAACGCCGCCGCAGGGTTTCGTTGGCCTGCGCCAGCGCGGTGAGCAGCGGCACGCGGCTGTTGAGCAGCACCGCGAGCAGCGAACTCCAGCGCGCCATCTCCGCATGCCAGGTCCAGCGGGCGAGCACCGGCGTGCGCGTCGCCAGCTCCCATGCCGCTTCGCGCACCCGGGGCCGCCCGGCGAGGCTGGCGCCAAGTGCCACCATGCCGGCCAGCGCCAGCCCGACCACCACCTGGTGCTGCGTGAGCCACAAGCCCAGCCCGAGCACCCACCGGCTCACCAGCGGCAAGTCGGCCTTCGGGTTGGAGAGGATGCCCGCGAACTTGGGCACCACGAAGACGAACATCACCAGCGTGGCGAGCACTCCGCTCATCACCAGCACTGCCGGGTACAGCAGCGCGTTGCGCGCCTCGCGCGCGAACTGCGCCTCGGCCTCGAGATGCTCGGCCGCCGCACGCAGGGCGCGTGGCAACTCGCCCGTGGCCTCGCCGGCGCGCACCAGTTGCAGCACGAACACGGGCAGCCGCAGGCCCGAGCCCGCCAGTGCCTCCGAGAAGGCCTCGCCGCCGCGCAGCCGCGCCAGCAACTGGCCCAGCGCATGCCCGGGCGGCTGGCTGGCCGCCAGCGTGGCCACCGCTTCGGCCAGCGGCACGCCCGCCTCCACCAGCATGGCCAACTCCTGCAGCAGCGCGCCCAGCCGCTCGGCGCTCATCGCGGCCTGCCTTTGTGCGCCACGGCCGCCGGCGCTCGAACGATGCGGCGTGAGCGCGACCACCGTGAGTCCGCGCTGCTGGATCTGCGCCAGTGCCAGCGCCTCGCTGCCAGCGACGAGCATGGCGCGCTGTCGTCTGCCCCGCGCGTCCAGCGCAACGTATTCGAATTCCTGCATCCCAGCCGCCGTCGGGCGTCCTTGCTGCATTGCCCCGGCACGCAGTGTAGCGAGCGGGGATGCCGGCAATGGGGCGCCGGGGCGCGGGCGACCTTGCGCCCATAGGCTTCGCAGATGGAATGCGCACGCGGGCGGCCGGCGGCAACCGCGGCACGGGAGCGTTGCGTCGCTCGCACAAATGCACCGCCGTTGGCCCCGTCCTGGCCCGGCAGCGCCTGGACGCCGCGGCGCGATGCACTTGCTGTGGCGTGCAGTCACTCGCACCGTGGCGCGCTGTGAGGAAAATGCAACGATCCGCACGAAAGAATGCGCATCCAGCACCCAAATGGGCACCCCGCGGTCGGGGGGTGTGCGCCCCTGTGCCAGAATCCGGGCGACTTGATCGCCGAAGCTGCCTGGAGGAGGCGTTCCCGTCTTGTGGGACGCACAGTGGGCCGCTTAGACTGATCGGGTCAGCGCCTGATGCCGGGCGTGGGCGATGTGTGTACCGGTGCGCTCACCGTTGGAGGGAGCGCCGCGTTTAACCAAGCATGAGGGTTCTACTCAATGAAGACGATGAAGAAGTTGCAGGTTGCCGTCGCGGCGGGAGCCCTGTGCGCTGGCGCGGGTTCGGCTCTGGCAGCCAACATCAGCCAGTCGGGCCTGACCGTGGCACGCGAGGCCATCTCGGCCAACGTTGCCATCACGCAGACGCTGCGTGCGCCCACGGTGTCGTACAGCTTCGACAACGGCCCGGCGGCCAACGCCGGTTCCACACAGGACTTCAACGTCACGCTCGTGCTGGGCGGCGACGGTGCGGCCGAGTGGGATGCACAAGTGGCCACCTACAAGACGGTGGCCGCCTACCGCCGCAACAACGGCAATGCCGTCGTGCCCGTGCTGCCTGTTGCCGACGTTGGTAACGTGCCGCCGAACAAGGCGGCCTTGGTGTTGATGTCGGTCGATGTCTGGCCCGCGCTGGATGCGGGTGCCGACGCCGCCAACGCCACCGTCAAGCAGAAGTACCGCTACAAGTTCCGGCTGGTGAACAACACCGCCGCGCCCATCGCCATCGGCGACCTGCAACTCGTCTTCAACGGTCAGAATCCCGGCGACGGTGCCGCTGCCCCCTGGAACACCGCTCTGGCTTCCGTGACGGGTGTCGGCGTTGCCGGCGCGGCCGACTATGCGCTGGTGACCAAGCTGGCGACCGCTGTCAACGCGGTGCCCGTGCTGAGCGGTACCGACGCGGGCAACACCGGCAACGTCGAGGACGGCTGCGGCGAAGGCATCCGCAAGATCACCGTGACCGGGCGCAACTACATCGGCGCCGGCGACGGCGTGCAGGGCGAGTCGCAGGGCGCGCCGATCCAGTCGCTGCTCAACGGCGGCTACATCCAGTTCCAGACCGCGCTGGCGGTGCATATGGAGAAGGGTGTGGCGGTGGATCGCAACACCGATCCGCTCACGGCCAACAACGCGCTCACGTTGCCGGGTGGCTGGGCCGCGGGCATGACGACCAAGACCATGGCGCTTGGGACGGTCAAGTTCAGCAACCGTGCGCTGGATGCCTTCGACACGAACCTCCTGACGCCCTACTACAAGTTCGGTCCGAACGATCTGAACGGCGTTCCCAACGAGATCAACGGCAACGTCGACGTCGGTTCGCTGCAGATCAAGGTCGACGCGACCAACGGCTTCTCGACGGGCGCGGCCATCGGCATGTCGACGTCACCTGTCTGCGACCCCGCAGCGACGACGGTCTGGGGTGCGACGAGCTTCTCGCCGGACGGCAAGACGGCCACGGCCGCCTTCAACCTGGCGCAACTCGCGACGATCTTGGGCGCGACGGGGAGTCCTGGCGACAACGGCCTTCTCGATGCGGTTGCGGCCAGCGGCGCCGTTGCGACGCCGTTCAACATCACGGCGCCAGGCACGAGCGACCGGGCCTATGTCTGCATGCAGGTCAGCGGGTCGGCCCTGATTCCCCAGAGCCGCTTCCAGAACGCGGTGGCGACGGTGTACAAGAATCACTCGATCGGCGCGATCGGTGCGGAGCAGTCCAACAGCTCCTGCCCGGCGCCGCTGGCGGGTCTGGGCGGCGGCATCAAGATCGATGTGCGCAACTACAGCGAGTTTCCGTGGGACAGCGACTGGCGTACCTACGTGCGCGTGATCAACAACAGCGAGACGCAGACGGCCGACGTCTGGGCGCAGTACATCCGCGCCGACGGCAACTATGGCCGCTACGTGAAGCTGTTCGATCTGCCGCCGCGGGCTGCGCGCTTCCTGAGCGACCGTGAGATCGCCAATCTGATGGCGACCCAAGGCCAGGTCTCGGCGTCCAGGGGTGTCGCGGGCAAGGATGGCTATGCGAGCGAAGGTGATTACGCCAACGCCAACGCGCGTCTGCGCATCTCGTCCGAGTCGGCCTCGACGCTGCGCGTGCAGAACTACCTGGTCAACGCCAAGACGAGCCTGCTGTCCGAGGTCTCCGGCGCCCAGGGGGCGGACTTCATGAACCTCGAGTCCTCCAGCACCGAGAGCACGGACCACCAGGACGCGCAGACCGGCATCAAGAAGTAAGCTGCGGCTTCTTCCGGTTCTCATGCTTGATCGAATGGGGGGCTGCGGCCCCCCTTTCTTCTGCTGGCTGCCGACGACACATGCCCTTCCGGTTCCAGGCCATCGACACCGCACGTCGCCCGGCCCGTCGTCGGCGGCTGCCCTGGATGCTGGCCCTGCTGTTGTGCGGCGGGGCGCATGCACAGTTCACTCCGCTCGAGGTCGAGCAGGCGCCCGACCTCGACCGCCTGGTGGCGCTGCTGGGCGCCCAGTCCGCACAGCCAAGCACCCATTTGGCGCTGCAGTTGCCGGACGTCAGCCTGGCCGGACGCGTGTCGGCGCGCGCCTACAGTGAGCTGCCAGGTACCACTGCGCTCGTGCTGGCGCGTGGCGCCTTCGTTGCCAAGGCTCCAACAACCGCTGGCGCTGCCCAGCCGATCCGGCCCCCGACGCTGGCCGCGCGCACCAGCGGCGAAGTGGCGCCGCAGCAGCCTCCAGCGGTGTGGATCGCCTCGGCCAGCCCGAAGGCCGGTGAGCCGGCACGGCTGGAGGCGCGCTTCGACATCGCACGTACCGGTGTCTTCACGCTCTTTGCCCACGCTCAAGGGCGCTGGTGGTTTGTCACGCGCGAGATCAAGGTGGGCGAGCCGGCACCGGTAGAGCCCGCGGCGTCGCCTGCGGCTGCTGTGACGCTCTCGCATCCCGCTAAGATGGCTCCACCATGAGCGTGACGAGCATCCTTGCCGCCGCGGACGCGGCGATCGGCCATTTGCCGGCGGCCGCCGGCCTGCCCACCGCGGCGGCACCGGCGCTCCCTTGCTTTCCGACAGCGGATGCCGCCCTGCAGAGCCTGCGCGACGCAGGGCTGCTTGCGCGCGAGGCGGCCGAGCAGGCGGCGACCGTGGTGCGCGAGGCCGGCCTGCACGTCACGACGGCGCTGTTGCGCCTCAATGCGATTGCCGAGCTGCCGCTGTACCGGCACTACGCCGGCCTGCTGGAGCTTCCGCTGCTGCAGCACGAGACCGACGAGGCCGGCGTGCTCGCGCCGCAATTCCAGGCCGCGACGACGACCCTTGGCCTTGTCCCTTCGTGGTTCGCGCTCAAGGGTCTGCTGGCGCTGCAACGCCCTGACCATGTGCTGGTGGCGTTTCGTGAGGAAGTGAATTCCAGCGCGCTGTCGCTGCTCGCCCGCCGCATTGCGGCCGCGGCGCTGCCAATGCGGCTCGCCGTAGCCACGCCGACCCTGGTGCAGCGGGTGCACAGTTCGCGCAACGAGGCCGAGCCTTTCGCCGTCGCCGACGATCTGCGGCTGCTGCGCGAACTGGCCGAAGAGGGGCCGACGATCGAGCTCGTCAACTCGCTGCTGTCGCAGGCGGTCACACAGCGCGCGAGCGATATCCACTTCGAGCCCGAGGAGTTCGATTTCGCCGTGCGGCTGCGCGTGGACGGCCAGTTGCAGGAGCTGGCGCGCCACCCGCGTGATCGCTACGACGCGGTGGTCTGCCGCGTGAAGATACTCTCCGGCCTCGACATCGCCGAGCGGCGCCTGCCGCAGGACGGCCGCATCAACGGCCGCGTTCACGGCGAGAGTTTCGACATGCGGGTGTCGGTGCTGCCGGGATCGCTGGGTGAGGCGATGGTGCTGCGCCTGCTGCGGCAGGACCGCAAGCCCCAGGCGCTGCAGGACCTGGGGATGAGCGAGCCGCAGGCCGAACTGTTCCGCCGCTGGACGCAGCTGAGCAACGGCATCGTGCTGGTGACTGGACCGACCGGCTCTGGCAAGAGCACCACCCTCTACACGGCCCTGGAACTGGCCAACGACCGCCGGCGCAAGATCATCACGATCGAGGATCCGGTCGAGTACCGCATCAAGGGCATCACGCAGCTTCAGGTGAACGCCGAGATCGGCTACACGTTTGCCACCGCGCTGCGCTCGATCCTGCGCCATGACCCGGACATGATCCTGGTCGGCGAGATCCGCGACGAGGAGACCGCGCGCATCGCGATCCAGTCGGCGCTGACGGGCCACATGGTGCTGTCCACGCTGCACACCAACAGCGCCGTCGGCGCCATCACGCGGCTGGTGGACATGGGGCTGGAGCCGTTCCTGATCGCCGCCAGCGTACGCGGCTTGATGGCGCAACGGCTGGTACGCCGGCTGTGCAGCCATTGCGCGGAGCCGGACATGAGCGACGACGCCGCGTTGCATGCGCTGCTCGAGCGCTTCGGTCTGGGGGCGCAGGCGTCGCCCAGGCGTGCCATGGGCTGCACCCATTGCGCCCACACGGGCTATTTCGGACGGCAGGCGATCTACGATCTGATCGAGCTGAATTCGGAGCTTGGCCACCAGATCGCGCAGGGCGCGAGCGAGGGGCAGTTGCTGTCCATGCTGGGGCCGCTTGCCGGCCAGGGCCTGCTGCGCAGCGGGGTCATGCAGGTCGCGTTCGGGCACACCACGCTGTCCGAAGTCATTCGTGCCACCGCGGGAGCTCAGTGAGGCCTCACCAGGAGGAAGCGACGCGTACCTTGACGAGATGGTTCGCGGGCTGCTCGATTCTTGGTCTGGCGGCATGCGGAGGCGGCCGCGACGGGCGCGCCGAGCTCCAGGCGTCCCCGCCCGTCATGCAGACGCGGGTCCATGACAGTCGCACCTACGGCGTTCCGGTCGAATCGTCGTTGCCGGCAATGCCCGATGCTCCGGCCGAGAGCGATCGCTGGACCGGTCGGATCGACGGTGCCGCCTACCGGGTGGAGGTGCCGAAGAACTGGAACGGCACCCTGCTGCTGTGGGCACGGCCGTACTGGGACGGCCCCGTGCTGTACCTGGAGAACCCGGTACTGCGGCGGCATCTGCTCGAACGCGGGGTCGCCTGGGCTGCCTCCAGCTACACGCGCAACATGTACGACGTGCAGGCGGCCATCGAAGACACCAACAAGCTCGCCACGCACTTCCGGGACATCGCCGCGGCCCATGGGCGGCCGCTGCCCGCGCCGCGCCGCCTTTACATCGCCGGGATGTCTATGGGGGGCCATGTCGCAGCGGCGGCGGTCGAAGCCGAGGTGGTCGAGCGCGCAGTCAACCGGCAGCGCTACGACGGCGCGTTGGCCATGTGCGGGACGGTCACGGATCTCGGTTGGTACCAATACCTCGCCGCCTACCAGGTGGCTCTGCAGCATCTTCTGGGCGCACCGGCCCAAGCGTATCCGAGCGCGGTCTACGGCCAACAGAACGCCGCGTGGCGCCAGCGCGTCCTGGACAGCCTGTCCGACAGTGCCGAACCCGATGCACAGATTGCGCGGTTGCGCGCGCTCTCGAGGCAACTGACCGGTGGCACGCGCCCGTTCTTCGAGGAGGGCTGGGGCAATCCGTCGCATCACCAACTCCTTTTCAAGCTGATGAATTTCGAGCCGACGATCGACGGCGTGCTGGCGCGCAACGTGATCGACACGCGCTCAGTGGTGTACCGATTCGAGGAGCCGGGCCAACCTGATCCGCAGGCGGATGCGCTGAATGCCGCCATCTGGCGCATCGCGCCGGACGCCGATGCCAATCCAGCGTGGCCGACCGGGCTGCGTTGGGTGCCGTTGATCGAAGGCAGGCTGACCGCGCCCGTCATCAGCATGCACACCCTGGGTGATCTGTTGGTGCCGGCGGACATGCAGCGTCGCTACGCGCTGCGGGCGCAGACGGCGGGGCAATCGGCCCGACTGAGCGTGCGCCTCGTGCGTGACACCGGCCACTGTGCCTTCACGGCCACGGAAATGGCCGCCGCGTTCGATGCGCTGGCCGAGTGGGTCGACTCCGGCCGTCCACCGCTTGGCGATGATGTCCTCGGCGCGGATGCGCTGAGAAAGGACGGGGTCGGCTGCCGCTTCACCGACAACCGCGCAGGACCCGAGGATCGGGCCGATGCCGGCTATCGTCAGCTTGTCCAGTCGCACTATCCGCCTTGTGCGAACGCCGCATCGGCTCGTCGTATCGACGAAGCGGCCCGGTAGCCGCCCGCGCTATCGATCGCGCAGCGCTGCACGCAGCCTGGCAGCCTGGACGACGCGGGGGTCATCCGACGTCATCTGGCGCCACGAGCCGACGAGCAGCAGCCAGAAGCAAAGTGCCAGCAGCGTGGCTGCCGCGGCCCCCGCAGCGATCAGGATCCGGCGTGGGCCGCTCGGCCGCTCCGGTGCCGTGGCGACGTCGATCACCTGGACCAGGGCGTGCTCGCGACTCTCGTCGATACGGGCCAGCTCGTACTGCTTGGCGAGCAGATCGAACAATGTCTCCTGGTACTTGAATTCGCGGTAGCGTCCGATGTAGTCGACATCGGCGCCGCCCTTGTCGGTCTGCTCGACCTTGGCGAGTTCGACGCGCAAGGCATCGAGCATCGCGCGCTGCTGCTGCACCTCGGGCGCGGATTCGGCCAGCGAGCGGCGCAGGGTCTGCAGCCGCACTTCCGCAGCGGTGGCAGACGCGCGCAGGCTGGCGTAGCCCTCGGCTGCGGCCCTGGGCTCGGCCTTGATGGCACCGGCGCCGACCCCGCTTTGCTGCAGCCTCGCCTGAGCCTGCGTCAACAGGACGCGGGTCTTTTGCAGTTCGCCCTCGAAGAAAACACGCCGTTGCTTGGCTTCGGTCAGCGCCAGCCCGCTCGCCAGGCGCCGCAGTTCCTCGACGTACTCGTTCGCCATGTCGGCGGCCATGCGGGGCGTCTCGGCGTCCGTCTCGACGGTGATGAATCCGTCCTTCTTGCCGAGCGTGATGCGCGTGTCGCGTCCCAGCTTGCGGCGTGCCTGCTCTCGATAGTCGGCCTCGTAGACGTCCATCAGCTTGAATCGGTCGATGAGGTGATCCTGGGCCTGGACGCTCTGCATCAGCGACACGAACTGATCCGCAGTGGTCTTGAAGCCCGTCAAGCCGCCGCCAAGCCCTGTCAACGCCCCCAGCGACGCGAGCGCGGACGCCGCAGCGCCCTGCTGCGGCTGAGGCGGTATCAGCGTCGTTCTCGCGGTGTAGGTGCGTGGAATCAGGAAAGTGCAAGCGAACGCGACGAGTGCAGCGGCGATCGGCAACGACAGCACCAGGCGCCAGCGCTGCGCCAGCGCGGTCGCGTACTCCAGCAACACGGCACGGTCGTCGGCGACTGCGTCTCGTCCGGAGAAGCTCGGCTCGACGTGGTCGGGATTCGCGCTGGCCAATGTGTCGCTCATGTCTTCACGGGCACCCGGGCCTCGTGCCCTTTAGTGTAGTGGGGCCGCAGTTGCATCCGATTGCGCACCGAACCGGTCTGCTCGGCAACGAAGGTCAACCGCGAGCGCTGCTGGCATACAGCCGTTTGACGAGCGCGGTCGGACTCAGGCGCAGTGCCAATCGCGCCATGGGGTAGATGTACTGCCACGTCCACGGCGTGAGCCGATAGATGCCTTGCATGTAGCAGCGCCACTCGGAGAACGCCTTTTCCAAGCTGCGCCGCTTCCAGAATGCCGGGCTCACGGTGAAGCGCAGGTACGGTTCGGCCAGATTGTCGAAACGCAGCCCGGCGCGCAGGCACTCGAACCACAGCGCGATGTCTTCGTTGCCGCGCCGCTCCGGATAACCCTGCAACTTGTCCAGCACCCGCGCGCGCATGCACACGGTGGGGTGTGCGACCGGAACGCGGCGCGCGATGCGGGCCGCGGCGTCCTCGTGGCTCCTGGCGAAGCGCACCACGCGCGGCGCCATGTCTTCGCCCTCCTCGATGATGGCAGTGCCCAGGATGTCCACCTCGGGGTGCGCTTCCAGATACCGGATCTGGGCCGAGAACCGGCCGGGCAGGGACGCATCGTCGGCGTCCATGCGGAAGAACAACGCCTCGTCCTCGCGCAGCCGTATCAGGCGGTTGAGCGTCTGCGCCAGGCCGCAGTTGGCGTCGCTGCGCGAGATGCAGTGCAGCCGTTCACGGTACCGCTGCAGCGCCGCTTCCAGGGCGGCGGGGATCGGGCCGTCGATGCCCAGATAGATCCTCGAGACGTATCCCGCCGGCAGTTCCTGCGACAACACGGAGTCCATGGCGCGCTCGAACGATGCAGGTTCGTCGCGGCTGTAGATGGCCATGAGGACGGCGACCGCAGTCGCCCCGGTTTCGTCCAGCGCAGTCGCAAGCATCAACCGCGTGCCGCGCGCAGTCGGATCATCGCCCTGGGGCCCAGGGTGACTGCGGTGACGAAAGCGAGTGTCGCGCGCAGCGTCGGCTGCAGTCGCCACAGGGCCCAGGCGCGGGCGATGGCATCGTGTCGGTCGAGCCGCAGGAGCGCGCGCTGGAGCTCGGTCTCAGCAACGCATCGACGCTGCTCGAGCTGCTCGGCCGCCGTCAACGCGGCGCGCGCCGATGCATGCTTCGCCAAAATGCGCGCGAAGGTGCCGGCACCGGCAGCGTCCGACTTGGTGACGCTACGACGCGCGGTGACGCAGTCGTAGCGCGTCAAGGGCTCGGGCAGCGCGACGAAGCGGTATCCGGCGCGCGCGAGACGCAGCCAGAGATCGTAATCTTCGAGTGCTGCAAGGCCCTCGTCGAAGCCGCCAAGCGTTGCCAGGGCCTCGCGCCGGACCACCACCATGGGCGTGCCACCGACGATGTTCTTGACTAGCAGGCGCCGGTACAGTCCGGCGCCGCCGTCGTGCGGCTCGAGGCGCGTCGTATAGCCGACACCCTCGTTGATCATGTCGATGTAGGCAGCGTGGTGAAGCACGGACGCCTCCGCATGCCGATCGAGCACGACCGTGCAGCGTGCCAGCTTCTCAGGCACGAACTGGTCGTCGTCGTCGAGGAAAGCCACGAACTCGCCCTTGGCCGCACGAATCCCGGCATTGCGGGCGCCACCCGGTCCGCGGGCTTGCTCGTGCCGGATCAGCCGTAGCGGGGGCTGCTGTTGCGGTGCAAGCTCGACGGCGCTCAAGGCGGGAGAGGAGGCGTCGTCGACGACGATGATCTCCAGCGCAGGCAGCGTCTGGCCGGCGACGCTGCGAATCGCGCGCACGACCTCGCGCTGGCGGTTGTGGCTTGTGATGACGACGGAAATCGTTGGCATGCGCGGGTGTGCAGTCTCAGGAGTTCACATGTGCCAAGATCGAGTGATACGCGTAATCCGGGTCCATCGCCACGATCAGCAAGGCAGCCACAAGGAGCCCGCAATACAGTGCGTGCATGCTGAGCCGCGGCCATCGAGGCAGGCCGGCAAGCGTCCAGGGGATGAGGATAACCTCGAGCACGCGGAAGAACATGTTGAACCGCGTCGCGAGCATGTTGAAATCGGCGAGTGCGAGATAAATGAAGAACCCGACGAGATAGATGAGCAGCAACTGCCGGAGTGCGTGCGATGCGGGCGTGGCCCTTGCGGACACAAGCAGCATCGAGGCCAGCAGCAGCCGCCACAGCACATTCGGCAGGGAGGTGCGTTCTGAGAACAGCTCGGAGTAGGTCTCCAACTTGTATTCGAAGATCGAGAAGAACAGCCGGCTGCCCAGGCCCGAAAGGCCGATCGCCCCGAAAACAACGGTGCCCACCAGCAGCACGTACCGCAGGTCGAAGTCGCGACGCCGCGACAAACGGTGCACTGCGTACGCGACAGGGATAAGCAGCCCGGTCAGGTGAAAGCCCGCGGCCACGATCGAGTAGCCGAGCACCGAGGCCGTGCGGTTGGCTAGCAGCGGGCGCAGTGCCAGCAGGAAGATCGACATGGCAACCGCCTGGCGCATGCCGTTGAATGCGTAAGGCAGCAGGAAGATGCCCGTGTAGACGAGGTAGGCGTGGACGGGGTTGATCGGGAAGCGCCGAATGGCGACATGCAGCAATCCCAGAGTCAGCACCGCGTAGCTGCCAAAGAAGAGCAAGGGCGCCTCGGAGAAGGTCTTGAGCAGGCTGTTGGTCATCACGAACAGCGGCTCGAGGAACTGCATCAGCATGTCCTGGAGCGACTCCTCAGCCCAAGGGCTCGTGTAGCTCCAGATCAGCTCGTAGGTCGGGTAGTCGGTACCGGTGTCGATGCGCAGCGCCGTCAGCAGCGTCAACAGCACGAGGACGAGGGCGGCACACACGCGCGCAAAGACGCCGTGCACTCGCCCGTCGAACTCGACGAGCTCACGCAGCAGCAGGATGACGACGAAGACCGCCGGGTAGACGTACATGCCGCCGACTCTGATCAATGGGCACGCACAGGCGTGCTCGGATGCCGGATCGGCTCGGCCAGGGCGGCCCGGAAGCGCGCCGTCGCCGGAGAGGTCTCGAGAACGTGCTCGAGGCGTTCACGCGCGGCCATCGTGTTCGCGACGCCCTGCATGCTGGCGTCGGCGCGGCCGGACAGTGTGACCCGGAGCATGCTCGACAGCTTGCCGACGACCCACGCGCTCTCGGCCAGCGCTCCGCCAGCCAACGACGCTGCGAGCCGCGGCCAACCGACGCGACCCGCGTGGCAGCGGATGGCTCGCAGCGTGTGATCACGGTAGGCGCGATGGAAGATCAGGCACTTAGCGTAGAGGCGACCGAAATGGGCGAGGTGCTCGCTGTCGCTCTTCTTCAGCGCCTCGACCAGCGAAAACGACCACACCGTCGGTACGCTGTAGAACTCTGGAATCCGCGCATCCCAGACGAGGTTCTTGAACGCGCCGATATGGGGGTTGTCGCGCAGCTTGCCGAGATGTTCGCCACGGGCGCTCTGTCCAGCCGTGCTGGCCCCGGAGTTGCCGGGCACGACGATCGGGAAATCCACACGCATGCAGGAGCGGCATTCCCCGGCGATCAGCGCCGCGCTGTAGATGTCCGGGCTAACACCGCCGAACAGCGCGCCGTGCTTTTCGATGATGCGCCGGGCCAGATCGCGCGAGATCATGCCGGCGTAAGCGCGAGGCATGTCCAGAACGCCCATGCCCAATTGACGCGCGCTGGCCGCCCGCGCACGAAGGGGATCGTGCGGCCGGATCTCGCCGCTGAAGGCGCCCACGCGCACGGTGCCGGCATAGAAGTCGCCACGCAACCGATGGTCGAAGTCGGGCCAGTAGTAACTGGCCGGGAACGTAAGATACAGGGCGTCGACGCCTTGGTCGCGAGCCCAGCGGGCCAGCCGCGGTGCATCGCCGGTGACCAGGTCATCGTCGCCGATGAAGCACAGGTAGTCTCCCGATGCACCCTCGAGGCCCACATTGAAGTTGTCGACCACGCTCACGCCGCTCGGCGGCCGCACGAGTCTGACGCGCTCGCCGCCGGGCATGGCGGCAATCGCTGCGCTCAGCAGATCCTCGGGCGACGTATCGCTGACGACGACTTCGATTTCGCCCGAGGCGTCGAGGAGCGCCCGAATCGTCGAGACCGCGTAGCGTGCCCGGTTGTGCGTGGGCACGATGACGGAAAGAACGGGCGCTGCGGACATGCCGGTCGCAATCGGTGCCCGGCGTCTCAGTGCGCGAGTGCGTTGCGGACGTACTCGAGTGTGAGCAGCAGCCGCTTCACCGCCTCGACGTCCAGCCGCTGCGTGTTGTGTGACGTGTAATCGTCGACCGCGTTGGCGGAGGGCGAGCCCTGGCTGATGAACAACTCGTAGTTGAGGTCGCGGTTATCCGCCGGGATCCGGAAGTAGCGGCCGATGTCCTGGGCCTTGGACATCTCCTCGCGTGACACCAGCGACTCGAACAACTTCTCGCCGTGCCGGGTTCCGATGATCTCGACTGGCGAAATGCCGTCGAAGAGTTCGCGCAAGGCGTGCGCCAGCACGCCGATCGTGCAGGCCGGGGCCTTCTGCACGAAGATGTCGCCCTGCTCCCCGTGCTGGAAGGCGTGCATGACGAGGTCGACCGACTCGTCGAGCGACATGAGGAACCGCGTCATGCTCGGATCGGTCACCCGCATGGGTAGGCCGGCCTTGATCTTTTCGATGAACAACGGGATCACGGAACCACGCGACGCCATCACGTTGCCGTAGCGCGTGGCGCACATGACAGTACCGCCGTTCGTCATCGCGCGTGCCTTGGCGATCAGCACCTTCTCGGCCATGGCCTTGGAGATGCCCATGGCGTTGATCGGGTACACCGCCTTGTCCGTGCTCAGCAGCACGACGCGCCGCACGTGATTCTCTATCGCTGCATTTAGCACGTTCTCGGTGCCGAGGATGTTGGTCCGGATCGCCTCCATCGGGAAGAACTCGCACGAGGGTACCTGCTTGAGGGCCGCGGCATGGAACACGTAATCTACGCCGCGCATGGCGGCAGCGATGTTGGTGTAGTCGCGCACGTCACCGATACAGAAGCGTACCTTGGGGGAGCGCAGTGCGATGCGCATATCCTCCTGCTTCTTCTCGTCGCGGCTGAAGATCACGATCTCGCGAACATCGGTTCTCAGGAAGCGGTTGAGCACGGTATTACCGAACGAACCGGTGCCGCCGGTGATCATCAGGACCTTGTTGGCAAGCATATGCGCGCTTAGGGGGTACGGCCGATCATTCTAGGGGCGACGCGCGCTGGCTTACGCCGGCTCGAGAGCGACCTAACCACCCACCTGCCCGTCCAGCGCGCCGGTGAGGTACTGATTCAGGCTCACGCCCTCTTGCGCGGCGCGGCGCGCCAGCTTGGCGTGCAGGCTGCGCAGCACGTGCACCAGGAACTTGCCGCTGTAGCCTTGCGGCGGCTGCACGCCGCGCGCAGCAGGCGCCGCCTTGCCCGCTGAGCGTGCGGCCTCGAGCCTGGCGGCGATGGCGTCCCGCGCCTCGCGCGCGGCATCGGCTTCGGTGGCGCCCCAGGCGCTGCAGCCAGGCAGGTCGGGCACTTCGGCGATGAAGCCGCCGTCCTCGGCGCTCCAGAAGATGTTGCGCGGGAAGTGCTGGCGGCTCGTGCGCTTCTTGCTCATTCCTCGTCTCCGCAGTTGCGGATCATCTCGATCAGTTGCCGCGCCTGATACGGCGGCACGAGACCGCCGCAGCTCTGGAAGTCCAGCCCCATCGGCTCGCCCGTGCGCGCAAAGGCCCGCAAGATCAACCAAAGCAACAGTATTGGCTCAGGCCCTGTACTTGAGCACGCGCGCCGGCACACCACCCGCAATGGCCAACGGCGGAATGTCGGCGGTGACGACCGAGTTGGCGCCAATGACGGCGCCCGAGCCGATGGTGACGCCCTTGGCGAGCGTGCAGTTGGCGCCGATCCACACGTCGTCGCCCACGGTGATGGCGGCCTCGATCAGCGTCTGGCGAATCATCGGACCGGCATCGATGGCATGCCCGTGATCGAAGGCGACGGCGCAGCAACCGGGCCCCATCATCACATCGGTGCCGAGGGTGATGCCGGCCTGGGCGCCACTGAGCACGCAATTGTTCGAGATCGAACTCCGCGCTCCGATATGCACCTGGCCGAGGATCAGGACATTGCGGTAGAGCAGTACCTTCTCGCCGAGACGACGACCGGCACGCCGATGAAACCAGGCCCGAAGCCGGCACGACAGGACGTCGTTCGGCAACGTGGCAACCAGGCCGGCACTCCACTCGTAGCACAGGTGACTGGCCAACCGCGAGAGGCGACGGATCATGGCAGTTGCGCGGCAGCGCGCGACGGGGCGGGAGCGGCCGCGGCCGGCACGTCAAGCTGGAGCGCTTGCCAGCCTGCCAGCGCGAGCAGCGCCAGGCTGGGCACGGCGATCCACGAGCCCGCCTTGGCGACGGGCCGGATTTCGTCGACTGCCAATGCCCGCCACCAACTGGCCGTGGCGGCGCAGGCGAAGTAGGCGAGGTAGGCCAGGGCAAATCCCTTCAACGAGCCTCCGATGCTGGCCAATGCGAGCGACGCCAGCACGACGATGGCGAGTATGGAGTTGATCAATGCCGGCCAGCGATAGTCGCCGTGCGCCAGCAGCAGCATCACCGGCAGATAGCCAAGGCCGCCGAGCAGGAACGCCGGCAGCAAAGATTTTGCGATCGCTGCCACTTGCGGCGTCAATGCGTTGCCTTTGAGCCAGATCTCGATCAACCAGCTCGCCGAAGCCCAGATGAGCGCCGTCGGCACGGCGACCACCAGCAAGAGCATGACGCTGAATCGTCGCGCATGTCCAAGCGCCGGAGCGATCTGCCGCTGCGCCAGCGCCAGGGTGATGCGTGGCTGGAAGAGCTGAACCAGCGGGGCAGCCAGCAGCGCGATGGGCAGGCTTGCCAGCGTGGCGGCCAGGAAGTACGCGGACGCCTGCGTGGCGCTCAGCCCCAGCTTGGCCAGCGGCTTGTCGAGTTGCATCACGCTGGCACCGGCCAACGCCGAGAGCAGCAGCGAGCCCCCGGCGCGCAGCAGCCACAGGCTGCTCGTCCACGACGGCGTCTCATGGTGCGGTGCGCGTCGCAGCAGCACATGGCGGGTGACGAGCGCCTGGAGCGTCGTGACCAAGGCGTGGGTGATGACGAACGTCCCGGCCGATGCTTCGATGTGCCCGAGCGCATACAAGGTGAGCACGGCACGAATCAGCAGTGCGCACACGTGCAGGCTGGTGGCGACCAGGAAGCGCTCGGCCGCCATGAGAGCGGTGTGCAGGATGTTCTGCCACACGCTGGTCAGACAGAAGACCCAGGTGGCCAGCGCGCTGGTCCAGGACAGGCCGAGTTGCGGCGCGAAGGGCAACGCCGTCAGTGCCGCCCCACCGATGATGCCGTACCCGAGGACGAGTGCACGCTCGGCCTGCATCGCCGTACCTCGCACGCCATGCGCCGACCTCGTCTGGGTCGCGACGGACCTCGCGACCAGGGTCGAGAGGCCGAAATCGACAAGCAACGCAAAGGCCTGCAGCGCGAGGATGGTGGCAATGGCGGCAAACGTTCCTGCATCGACCGCCTTGAGGTAAAGGGGAAGAAACAGGATGCCGACGACGACGGCACCCACCTTGCCGAACAGCAGGATCGCCAAACGATGCAGGTCGTTGTTCATGGCGCTCGCGTGCCACTATGAACGACGCAGCGCCCCTTCGAGACTTCGCGCGATCCGCTGCAGGGCGGCATCGTCCAGCCAATGGCCGCAGGGCAGGGCGATCATGCGGTCGAGGAAGGCTTCGGTGCCCGGCAGATCGACCGCATCGACCCCGAACCCACTGTAGCGATCGATCCGATGGTGCAGCTTGGAGGCCATGACCCCGTCATGCTTGAGCCTGGCCAGGACGGCGTCGCGCTGTGTCGCGAATACCAGGAAGCCCCAGTAGGCGGGCTCGCTGCCGTCGTGCGGGCGGACGATGGACAGCCCGGGCAGGCCCGCCAGCAACTGGTGGAGCCTGGCTGCATTCGATCGCGTGGCCTGCAGGCGCGCGGCCAGGCCGTGCAACTGCTCCAACCCCACGGCGCAGTTGAGTTGGTTCATGCTGCCGGACCAACCGACTTCGGGGATGTCGCTCGCGGGGTCGATTTCGCCGATCGCGTCGCGAAACCCGCACCCATCGATGCCGAAGCGGCGCAGCTTGCGGCTGCGAGTTGCGTTGTGCGCATCGCGCCAGGCCACGGCACCGCCTTCGATGCCGTTGACTTGGCGGTTGGGATAGAAGCTGTAGATCGCTGCGTCGCCATGGCTGCCCAGCGGTTGTCCGTGCAGCCGGGCACCCAGGGCGGTGTTGCAGTCTTCGATCAAGGGGATGCCGTGCTGGCGGCACACGCGCGCGATCTCGGTGCTGTGGGCGGCGTAGCCGGCAGCGTGATAGACGACGCAGGCCCGGGTGCGCGCACCGATGCAGCGGCGCAGTGCCTGCGGATCGAGCAGTCCGGTTTCGGCATCCACGTCCACCCAGCGCGGTCGCGCACCCAGGTTCGCGATCGGCGCTGCACTGGACATGCAGGTGTAGGCTGGGCTGAGCACCTCGTCACCGGACCTGACGCCGCATTGGTGCAGTGCCAGCAGCATGGCGCTGGACAGGTCGCTCGTGACGACGACATGCGGCAAGCCGACCCAGGGGGTCAAGGCCTGCTCGAATGCGGCGACCTTCGGGCCCGAGGCAATCTGACCCGAGCGAAGGATGCTCAATGCCGCGTTCTCGGTCGCGGTATCCGATCCGGTGTGGAACAGCGTGATGTTCGGCACTGCCGTGATCAGCCTCGGGTCAGAGCGTCGACGATGCGCTCGCGATCGTCGTCATCGACCCACCAACCGCACGGCAGGTGCGTGAGTCGGCGATAGTAGCTTTCCAGATTCGGCAGCGGCCGACGCATCGTGGCAAAGACGCTGTGCAGATGGTTGGGCTTGTGCAGCTTCGACGCAGCGACGCCCACGCTGTGCAGCCTGGCCTCGACGGCATCGGAGTCTTCGCTCAGCAGGGAGTAGAGCCAGTAGGAGGGCCGGGCTCGGGGCTCGAAGCTGGTGACTTCCAGACCCGGGATACGGCGCAGCCGCTCATCGAAGTAGCGCCCATTGGCAATGTGCCGGTCGATCAACGCGTGGATGTGTTCGAGTTGCATCAGGCCGATGACCGCCGCCACGTTGTTCATGTTGTATTTGTACCCGGGCGTCGCGATGTCGACCTGCGTGCGTGGCACGCCCTTGCTCAGGCCGAACCAGCGCAAGCGCCGCGCCTCGTCGGCACGTGAGCCGTCGCGCAGGGTCAGCACGCCACCGTCCCCGGTCGTCATGTGCTTGATGGCCTGCAGCGAGAAGATGCCGTAGTCGCCCAGGGTGCCGATGGCGGCATCGCCGTAGCGCGCGCCCAGCGCATGGGCGGCGTCCTCGATAAGGGCGACGCGGTGCTCGTCGGCGATGGCGCGCAACTCATCCAGCCTCGCCGGATAGCCTGCGTAGTGGACGACGACGATGGCACTGGTACGTGGACCTATGAGTGCGCGCACCGAGTCGGGATCGAGATTCCCGCTCAGCGGATCGACGTCAGCGAACACCGGCCGTGCGCCGCACTGGAGGATGACGATGTTGGTCGGTTCGGCGGTCATCGACGTCGAGATGACCTCGTCGCCGTCTCGCACGCCGGACATCAACAGCGCGACATGAAGTGCTGCCGTGCCGCTGCTCATGGCCAGCGCGACCGGCAGCTCGAAGGCGGCAGCAAAGCGACGCTCGAACTCGTACACCGATTCGCCTTCGGCGACGAAGCCGCTGTAGAGCACCTGCTCGAGGGCAGGCATCAAGCGCTCGCGAGGTGGCATGGCCACCTTGACCATCGGCACGGAGTGGTTTGTAGGCATGGCGCAGCGGAGGCTCAGATGCGGTCGAGGAGACGCAGGGTCGGCATGGCGCAACGGCGCCGGCCTGCACGCCAGCGCCACATCTGCAGGCGGCTCGGTTCGGATCGCAGGCGAGCTCCGCGGGCGCGCAGTGCTTCGGGCAGCGTGTCGTCCACCGTGGAGTGCAGCCGCCACTGCCGCGGCATGGCGGCGGCGAGCAGTTCTCCCACCGCGGCATCGGAACCCTGCCACTCCGCAACTGCATCTCCGAGCGGGTCGCACAACACGATGGCCCGTGCCCGACCATGTCCGATGCATCGGCCGCTCAAAGCGTACGGCGGCAGGCCGCGCGACTCCGATGCCGGCGGCCAGGGTTCGTCTGCGGGGTGCAGTGCCGCAGCTGCGGGCTCCAGGCCTTCGATGTGAATGAGCACACCGGAATCCTCGCTCTCGAACCCCTGGCGGCGGTAGACCCCCGGCTTGCCGGTCCACAGCGTCAGAGCGTCCAGGCCGCGTTCATCGAGTGCCGCAACCGTCTCGCCGATCAACTGCCGCGCCAAACCGTTGCCACGGTGGCCGGCACTCACGCATACCAGCCCGATGGCCGCCGCGTTCACGGCTGCCAGCGGTATAGGGCGAATGCATAGCCCAGCGAGCCAATGGGCGTCATGGCGTAATCCGGCGTAGAGGCACTCCTGGTCGCGTCCGAGCCACGGGAAATGCCGCGCCAGATCGAGACCGCGGCTGCGCTCGACAAAGAACACGTCCCAGATCAGTTGCGCGTGCCGTGGGTCGAGTTGGTGACCGAGAGAAAAGACCGGGGCATGCATGCCTGGCCCAGCGTTCATGGTCGCTCTCCGACGCGCCAGGGCCCCATCTTCCGGCGCGTCATCGCACCGCACTCTTGATCCCCGCCACGCCGAGCCCGAACTGGAACAGCACCTGCGTCCAGTCCTTGGCCGCCTGCAGGAAGGTGGTCTTGTCCATCTGCTCGGGCACGAACACCGTGTCGCCGGGCTCGGAGGGCAGTTGCGCGATCTCGCTGCTTCGGAACAGGCCCGCAGCCTGCCGTTCGCTGACGACGTTGCCGTTGGCGCGCACGACGAAGATGCTGGCCTCGTCGGCGCCCTTGGTGGGGCCGCCGGCCAGGCGCAGGTAGTCGCCGATCGTGCGCTCGGGCGAATAGAGGTAGCTGGCGGCGTTGAACACGCTGCCGAAGATGCCCACCGTCGTCGGCCGCGGCGGGATGTAGATGCGGTCGCCGTCTTCCAGCGCGAGGTCGGGCAGGTCGGCGGCGTCGGGCGGCAATTGCAGCACGATGCGGCCCGTGGGGCGCAGCGTGCGCAGCCGCTCGACGAGACGGCCGGTGGCGGCCGTGCGCGCCGCCTGCGTGCTGGCGTCTTCGGCCGTGCTGACGCGCTGCGAGCCCGCGACGCGTGCCATGTCGGTCTCGAGATCGCGCAGCGCGCGGTCGTAGCCCTCCTGCTGCGTGCGCTGCACGCTCTCGCGCGTCAGCTCGGTGGCGAAGATGTAGGCGGCGCGGGTGTAGCCGCCGGCCGCCTGGATGGCCGCGCGCACCGAGCTGCCCTCGGGCAGCACGTATTCGGCCGGCCGCGCCACCTCGCCTTCGACCTTGACGCGCTTGCTCTGCCGCTGCGAGGGCAGCACGGCGGCCACGGCGCTGAAGGCGCGCAGCACGTCGCCGTCGCCCAGCGCGGCGCGCTCGTCGCGCGGCAGCTCGAGCTGCGCCACGCGGCCGGCGTTGCGGTCCTGCAGGCGCTCGATGGCGAGGCGCGTGCGGTCGGCCACCGCGGTGAAGCCGCCCACCATGCGCAGCGCATCGGTCACCGTCTCGCCCGGTTTCAGTTCGAGCACGGCGGGCCGGTTGACGCTGCCGATGAAGCCGATCTGCGTGCCCACCGCGCCGACGTGGATCACGTCGCCGGCCTGCACGATGCGGTCGGCCGAGCGGTCGCCCTTCAGAAGCAGGTCGTACAGGTCGAAGCGCCCCACCAGCTGGCTGCCGCGGCGCAGCGCGATGTCGCGAAAACTCCCCGCGGCCGAGGGGCCGCCGGCGCGCATCAGCACCGAGACCACGCTCGACAGGCTCGACACCGTGTACGTTCCCGGCCGGGCGACGAAGCCGGTGACGAAGACGCGGATGCCGCGCAGCTGGCCGAGCGCCACGCTGCTCTGGAAGTTGCGGAACACCTGCGCGACGCGCCGGTTCACGACCTCGCCCAGGTCGGCGTAGCGCAGCCCGCCCACCTGCACCGGGCCGACGCGCGGAATGGCGATGCGCCCGCCGCGGTCGACGAGCAGCCGCAGCTCGGCATCGACCGAGCCCCACAGCGTCACCAGCACCTCGTCGCCGGGGCCGATGACGTAGTCGTCGGGCACCAGCGGGCTGAGTTCGGCGGCGCGCCCGTCGCCGGCGTCGGTGACGAGTTCGGCGCCGAAGCGGCGGACGGTGCCGGGCGTTGGGGTGCGGCCGGGCTCGCCCGCCCGCAGCGGCGGCTCCGCCCCGGGTTGTGCCAGGTCGCGCGTGTCGACCTGGCTTTGCACGAAGCGCTCGAACTCGCCCGGGACGTACGGCGGCGGCTCCGGCACGAGGGCCTCGCGCTCGATCGGGCGTGTTGCGGGCTCGGCCTGGGGCGCCCCGCGCCGCGGCG
>JAFECX010000237.1 GCA_018241895.1 Pseudomonadota bacterium | reverse complement strand
TGTGGAACCGATGGTGCGAGCGGCTGCACAGTGCGGGCGTGCCGTTCGTGGCGCTGAACCTCGAGCCGGCATTCGACTCGATCGACGAATACATCGGCCTCGTCGAGCAGGGCGTCGCGGCGCTCGAGGGCTGCACCGGCAGCGCGCCGGTGGTCGTCGCGCACAGCATGGGCGGGCTCGCCGTGCGCCGCTGGTACGCGGAACAGCCCGATGCCGAGCGCGTGGCCCATGTCGTCACCATCGGCACGCCGCATCACGGCACGTGGCTGGCGCGGCTGGCGCTGGCGCACAACGCGCGCCAGATGCGGCTGCACTCGCGCTGGCTGGCCACGCTTGCCGCGCGCGAGCCCACGCAGCGCCACGAGCGCTTCACGTGCTTCTATGGTCACTGCGACAACATCGTCTTCCCGCCATCGACGGCCACGCTGCCCGGCGCCGAGAACCGGCATCTGGCCGGCACGGCGCACATGGCGATGGCCGACCATCCGGCGCCGTGGGCCGAACTCGAGCGGCGGCTCGCTGCCTCCCCCCCTGCGCTGACGCGCTGACGCGCTGAGCCGCGGCGTGGCGGCCGTGCCGGCGTACCGGAGCGGGCCTGAGCGGGCGTGACCCTGGGCGGTGCCGATGATCGGCAGCCGCGGCTCAGCCGGCCGCGAACGTGCGCACGTTCTGCGTCGGCGTCGGCGCCGGCCAGCCGGCTTCCTTGGCCACGCGCAGGATGGCGGCGTTGGTGTCGAAGTAGACCTGCCAGTAGTTGTCGTTGTGCGTGTACGGGCGCACCGCGATCACCGGTCCGACGAGGTTGATGTCGAGCACCGAGAGCTCGGGCGCCGGGCTCTTGGCGACGTTCGGGATCGTCGCCACCGCGGCGCCGAGCCGTGCGATCGCGTCCTGCGGGTCGACCGCGCCGGCCAGTTGCGCCGTGCGCTCGACGCGGCGCACGGGCTGCGCGGTGTAGTTCATCACCGTGTCGCCGAAGACCTTGCCGTTGCCGACCAGGGTCATGACGTTGTCGGGCGTGACCAGGGTGGTGCCGAACAGGCCCAACTCGTGCACGGTGCCGGTGATGCCGCCGATCTGCACGAAGTCGCCGACCTTGAACGGCCTGAGCACGAGCATGAAGGCGCCGGCGGCGAAGTTGCCCAGCATGCCGCTCCAGGCCGCGCCGATGGCCACGCCGGCGCCGGCCAGCATCGCCGCGAAGCTCGTCGTCTCGATGCCGAAATAGCCGAGGATGCCGAGGACCAGCGCGATGTTCAGCGCGATGGCGAGGATCGAGCCGAGGTACTTGGACAGCGTCGGGTCGACGTGATTGCGGCCCATCGCCGCCTGCATCAACGACACCACCTTGCCGATGAGCCAGCGGCCGACGATCCAGAAGGCGATCGCGGCCAGGATCTTGATGGCGAGTTCGGTCACCGTGGTGCCGAGGAAGTTCTGGATGCGCTGCAGGTCCATGGGTCCTCCGTGGGTTGGTTTCAGCCCCCCGTCAAGGTGGTGGCAGGGGACGCGGCCGGTTTTACCAGCAGCGCGGCGCCACTTCGCCGTGGCTGCACGGAGCCGGGGCCGCGACGGTGGGAGGACGGACCGAAGTCGGCCTGACGCCGGGCCCGAGGCTCGTCGTACGCCTGCCCGGGACGCGCCGCGGCGCGTATCGGACGCGCACCGGCCGCACGCGCCTGCGCCTCAGTCTTCGGCGTCGATGCCGCGCAGCAGCCTGTCGACGTGCGGCGGCGCGAGCTGCAGGAAGGCGCCGATATCGTGCAGGTCGTCGGGCAGGGCCGGGTCGTTCCAGCCGTTGGCACTGTGGCGCGCCAGCCGGATCGCCAGCCGCACGTTGCGCAGCTGCAGCGACTCGCTGCCCGCAGCCGGGTCGGCGATCTGCATCAGCAGCGTCGGCAGCCGCCAGCGCAGCATCAGCTCGTGCTGCAGTTCGCCGAGCTCGATGTGCAGCAGTTCCTTCTGCACCGCCGCCGAGCGCAGGTCCGGTGTCTCGCGCTGCCGCTCGGCGATGCGCAGCGCCAGCGTCGGCGCCTCGAGCCAGAGCAGCAGTTCGGCGAAGTCGTGCAGCAGCGTCGCCCCGTGGATGGTGGCCGCATCGGGGTCGAGGCGGTGCGCGGCGAAGGCAAGCGCGAAGCGTGCGGCGCGGCGCGAGCGCCTGAGCACGCGCTCGAAGCCGGCCATCGAGCGCGGCAGCCGACCCAGCCGCTGCTGCACCGTCGGCTGCGGGCCGAAGGCACGGAAGAAGGGCGGCACGCCGAGCATCAGCAGCGCCGCGGTCACGGTCTCGGCGCCGCTGGCGTCGCGTCCGCGCCGCGCCCGCGCCAACCGCGCCACATGGGCGACATGGGCCAGCAGCTTGAGCGTCATCAGCGGGTCGCCGGCGATGACCTCGGCGAGCGTGCTCGCGTCGACCTCGTCCTCGAGCGGGCGCAGTTCCTCGATCTCGGCTGCCGTGGCGGCGAGCACGGGCAGCGCCGCCGGATCGAAGCGCGCGGCCCATGCGGCCACGTCGGGCGCGGCGCGGGTCGTGAAGGGCTCGGCGATATCGAGCATGGCGGGGGCCGCGGCAGGAGGTCGGTAGGGCGGATATCGGTGCGGATCGACCACCGCTTGAGTCGGCCCGGCTGCGCGGATGTGCGATGCGTCCGCGCGCTGCACTGGGCACCGGCGGCGGTGTGGCGCCGCACGCGGCAGGCTACGATGCCGCCGATGGGCATCGTCGAGGCTGCGCGACCTGAGGTGGTGTTTCCCGGTGGCGAGCGCCGCCCGGCGCTCGGCCTGGGCACCTGGCGCATGGGCGAGTCGCCGCACGCCCGCGCGAGCGAGGTTGCCGCGCTGCGCACGGCGCTGGAGATCGGCTGGCGCGTCGTCGACAGCGCCGAGATGTACGGCGAGGGCGGCGCCGAAGAGGTCGTCGGCGAGGCGCTGGCGGGCGCCTTTGCGGCCGGGGCGCTGGCGCGCGACGACGTGTTCGTCGTCAGCAAGGTCTACCCGCATCACGCCAGTCGCGCCGGCGTGATCGCTGCGTGCGACAGGAGCCGCCGGCGCCTGCGCCTGGACGCGATCGACCTCTACCTGCTGCACTGGCGCGGCAGCGTGCCGCTCGCGCAGACGGTGGCCGGCTTCGCCGAGTTGCAGCGCCGCGGCTGGATCCGCCGCTGGGGCGTGAGCAACTTCGACGTCGCCGACCTGCACGAGCTCTGCGCGCTGCCGGACGTCGCCGACGCCGCGCCGGCTGCGGGCTGCGCGACGAACCAGGTCTGGTACTCGCTCGGCCAGCGCGGCGTCGAGTTCGACCTGCTGCCATGGCTGCGCGAACGCGGCCTGCCGCTGATGGCGTACTGCCCGATCGACCAGGGTGCGCTTGCCGGCGCCGCGGCTCCCGCGGCGCTGCGCGAGGTCGCCGCACGGCACGGCGCCACGCCGGCCCAGGTGGCGTTGGCGGCGCTGCTGTCACAGCCCGGGGTGATGGCGATCCCGAAGGCGGTGCGCGAGGCGCACCTGCGCGAGAACTGGCAGGCGATGGCGCTGGCCGCGGCGCTCGACGCGGCCGATCGCGCCCGGCTCGACGCGGCGTTCCCGCGTCCGGCGCGCAAGCTGCCGCTGGCGATGACATGAGAACCTGTGAACGAACCGCTCACGCCCGCAAGCGCGGGCGGCGGCTCGCGCGCTGCAGGCGGCGCGGCAGTCGGCGTGGCAGTCGGCGTGGCAGTCGGCGTGAGAGTTGCGCGGCCGCGCCGCGCGCTACTCCTCGTCCTTGACCTGGTACTGGCTGACGAGCTGCTGCTGCACGGCGGGCGGCACCGCCTCGTAGTGCGAGAACTCGATCGCGTAGCTGCCCTGGCCGGCGGTCAGCGCGTTGAGCCGGTTCTGGTAGCCGGCGAGCTCCGACAGCGGCGCCTGGGCGCGGATGAGCGTCGAGCTGCCGGCGGCGTTGTCGGTGCCGCTGACCATGCCGCGGCGTCCCGACAGGTCGCCCGTGACATCGCCGATCGCCGTGTCGGGAGCGGTGATCTGCACCTTGACGATCGGCTCGAGCACGATCGGACGCGCTTCGCGCATGGCCGCCAGGAAGGCCTTCTTGCCGGCGGTGACGAAGGCGATCTCCTTGCTGTCGACGCTGTGGCTCTTGCCGTCGTAGACGGTGACCTTGACGTCGACCACCGGATAGCCGGCGATGGCGCCGCTGGCCAGCACCTCGCGCACGCCCTTTTCGACCGCGGGGATGAACTGGTTGGGGATCACGCCGCCCTTGGTCTCGTCGGCGAACTCGAAGCCCGCGCCGCGTGCCAGCGGCTCGACGCGCAGGTAGACCTCGCCGAACTGCCCGGCGCCGCCGCTTTGCTTCTTGTGGCGATGGTGGCCCTCGGCCCGGACGCTGATGGTCTCGCGGTAGGCGATGCGCGGCGGGCGCGTGTCGACCTCGAACCTGTAGGTCTCCTTCATGCGCTCGAGCAGCACGCGCAGGTGCAGCTCGCCCAGGCCGTAGACGATGGTCTCGTTGGTCTGCGCCACGTGCTCGATCCTCAGGCACGGATCCTCGTCGACGAGCTTGCCGAGGATCTCCGACATCTTCTGCTCGTCGCCACGCTTCCTGGCCTGCACGGCCACGCCGTGCACCGGCGTCGGAAAGGCGAGCGGCTCGAGGTGGATGTGGTCGTCCTCGGCCGCGTCGTGCAGCACCTCGTCGTAGCGGATCTCGTCGACCTTGGCCACGGCACAGATGTCGCCCGGCAGCGCCTCGCGCACCTCGACGTGCTGCTTGCCCTGCAGCATGAACAGGTGTCCGACCTTGAACGGCTTGCGGCCGTCGCCGACGAACAGCTGCGAGTCCTTGGTGACCGTGCCCTGGTGCACACGGAAGATGCCCATGCGCCCGACGTACGGGTCGACCGTGACCTTGAACACCTGCGCCAGCACGTGCCTGGCCGGATCGGCCTCGACTGCGATCGTCCTGGCATCGTCGCCCTCGCCCTTGTAGAACACCGGCGGGTTGCCCTCGGTCGGGTTGGCCAGCACCTTGACGACGATGTCCAGCAGTTCGGCCACGCCCGCGCCGTTGCGGCTGCTGACGAAGCACACCGGGACCAGATGGCCTTCGCGCAGCGCCTGCTCGAGCGGCGCATGCAGCTCGGCCGCGTCGATGTCGCCGTCGTTCAGGTAGCGGTCGACGAACTCGGCGTCGACCTCCACCACCTGCTCGACGAGTGCGCGGTGCGCGTCGGCGACGCTGCCGAAGTCGCTCGTGCCCTCGCGGTTGTAGAAGCAGTCGACGACGCGGGCACCGCCGTCGGCCGGCAGGTTGATCGGCAGGCATCCCTTGCCGAAGCGCTCCTGGATCTGCAGCAGCAGCGCCGGCAGGTCGATGTCGGCGGCGTCGATCTTGTTGACGACGATCAGGCGGTCGAGGTGCTTGGCCGCGGCGTGCTCCATCATGCGTTCGGCCATCGGCTCGACGCCGGCGGCGGCGTTGATGACCACGGCCGCCGTCTCCACCGCCTCGAGCGCCGGCAGGCTGTGGCCGAGGAAGTCGCTCGCGCCGGGGGTGTCGATGAGGTGGATGCGCGTGTCGGCGTGCCTCAGGTGCATCACGGAGGCGGACAGCGAGTGCTGCATGCGCCGCTCGAGCGGGTCGTAGTCGCTCACCGTGGTGCCGCGCTCGAGGCTGCCGGCCGCGCCGATCGCGCCGGCCTTGACGAGCAGCGCCTCGGCGAGGCTGGTCTTCCCGGACGACGCAGGCCCCACCAGGGCAAGGGTGCGGATGGCTGCGACGCCGGGCGAAGCTGGGCTTGACATGGGGCGGTCTCCTCGGCCGCGGCCAAGGGGACCGCGGCGGCTCGTGCAAGGGGTGGGGGCGGGGAAATGCGCGGACGGCAGCCAGCGTAGCCGCTCGTGCGACGGCGGACAAGGGCGCTTGCCCGAGGCGCCTGCCCGAGGCGAACGGGCTGCGCAGCGCGGGCGCGGATGCGGCAACGGACCTCGATACAGTCGCCGCTGTGCCGCGCTTGCCTGTCGACGAATTGCGCCTGCCCGGGCCATGCCAGCCGCTGCCCGGCCCGGCGCGCCGGCGTCGGTCGGCTGCGCTCGCCGCGCGCTGAGCGCCGATCATGTGGCCGCTGCTGTCGCTTTCGGCGTTCGTGCACGCGGCCGCCGTCGCCGGCGGGCTGCTCGTCTATGTCATGGCGACGCGCATCGGCCGGCAGCGGCGGCACCCGTCGGTGGCGATCGCCTGGGTGCTCACGATCGCGGCGCTGCCGTATCTGGGCGTGCCGCTGTTCCTCGTGTTCGGGACGCGCAAGTTCGCGCGCCCGGTGCGTCCGCTGCATGCGCCGCACGCGGCGCACGCAGGCGCGCCGGCCGCAGGCGGGGCCGCCGCTGCCGCACCGCGCTGGTCGCTCGAACTGCTGCGCGCGATGGATGTCGACGCCCCCGGCGTCAACCGCGTCGTCGCCTTGCACGACGACGGCGAGGCCGCGCTGCAGGCGCTGCTCGAGCTGTGCCGCTCGGCGCGCTCGTCGCTGGCGCTGCAGACCTTCGTGCTGCGCGAGGACACGGTCGGCGGCGCCGTGATGCAGGCGCTGGCCACGGCGGCCGGGCGTGGCGTGCAGGTGCGCTTGCTCGTCGACGCCGTGGGCAGCCTGTGGCTGCCGCGACGCACCGAGGCCGCGCTCGCGGCCTCGGGCGTGTCGCTGTGCCGCTTCATGCCGCTGGTGCACAACCCGATGCGCGGGCGCACGAACCTGCGCAACCACCGCAAGCTGGCGGTGGCCGACGGCCGGCGGCTGTGGTCCGGTGGGCGCAACCTGGCCGACGAGTACTTCGTCGATCGTGGGGCCGAGCCGGCGTGGCTGGATCTGAGCTTTCGCGTCGACGGGCCGTTGGCCGCGTCGGCCCTGGTGCAGTTCGACCACGACTGGCGGCTGGCCGGCGGCCACGGCGCGCCTCTCGCCCAGCGGCCGATGCCCTCGCTGGCGCCGGCGGCCGCCGGCGATGCGGCCCACGCGCCGGTACCCACCGCGACGCATGCGCCGGAGCCCACCGCGAGGCATGCGCCGGAGCCCACCGCGACGCATGCGCCGGTGTCCTCCGCGACGCATGCGCCGGTGTCCTCCGCGACGCATGCGCCGGTGTCCTCCGCGACGCATGCGCCGGTGCCCACCGCGAGTCATGCGTCAGAGCCCAACGCGGCGCATGCGCCGGCCGGTGCGCTGGTGCAGTGGCTGAGCAGCGGCCCGGATCGCGCCGATGACACCGTGCACGCGCTGCTGCTGTCGGCCGCCTGGCACGCGCAGCAGCGGCTGCTCGCCGTGACGCCCTATTTCGTTCCCGACGACGCGCTGCTCGACGCCTGGCTCAGCGCCTGCCGGCGCGGCGTGCGCACGACCCTGGTCGTGCCGCGCCGCTCCAACCACCGGCTGGCCGACGTGGCGCGCGAGCGCTCGCTGCGCGAACTCGTCGCCGCCGGCGCCGAGGTGCGCCTCGCGCCGCGCATGGTGCACGCCAAGGCCGTCGTCGTCGACGAGGCGTTCGCGCTGTGCGGCAGCGTCAACCTCGATGGCCGCAGCCTTTTCCTCAACTACGAGGCGACGGCCGTGTTCTATGCGCACGAGCAGATCGACTGGCTGGCGCGCTGGGTCGCGTCGTTGGCTGCGAGCGGTGCGCACCATCACGGCAGGCGGGTCGGCATGGCGCGCGAGACGCTCGAGGGGCTGGTGCGGGCGGTCGGCTTCCAGCTCTGATGCGCGGCAGCGCGGCGCGCTTCGCGTGCCGCTCGCCCACTCGCTCGTCAGTGGGCGCGCGCGGCGGCGCGTTGCGGGAAGGCGAGCAGCATCAGGACGATGAACGCGAGCAGGATCGCCGACGCGTCGAAGCGCCCGAACGCCAGGCCGCCCTGGGCCAGCGGCTTGTCCAGCGCATCGCCGAGCACCGCGCCCAGCGGGCGCGTGAGCACGAAGGCGACCCAGAACAGCAGCGTGCGCGACAGCCGCGTCCGCAAGTAGGCCGCGGCCGGCAGCAGCAGCAGCACGCCGAAGACGAGCGCCGCGCCACGGTAGCCCATGCCGGTGGTGTCGGCCGTCCAGTCGCCCAGCGCGGTGCCCAGGGTCTGCGAGAACATGATCGTGACCCAGTAGAAGAGCTGGGCCGGCGTCGTCGTCTGGCTGCCGATCGAGATCGCGCCCAGCGTGTGGTGCCACAGGGCCAGCGAACCGAGCAGCAGCGCCAGCAGCAGCGCGCTGCCGCCGCTGTAGCCGATGCCCAGTGAACGATCGCAGAAGTCGGCCAGCGTCGTGCCGAAGGTCGTGGTCGCGATGATCGTCGCCCAGTACAGCCAGGGGTGGAAGGCGCGCGCGCGGATCTGGGCCGCGACGGCGACGACGAAGAGTGTCGCGAAGATGCCGCTGGCCAGCAGATACCCCAGCCCGAGCGTCATCGACAGCGCATCGCCACCGGTCTCGCCGAGGGTGGTGGCGGCGACCTTGAGCACCCAGAACAGCAGGGTCACTTCGGGGACCTTGCTCCATGGGCGCGACGGATCGGCAGGCGGTGCGGTGTTCTGCATCGGCGGCACTCTAGGTTGCATGCGCGCGCGCACGACAGTGCGCCTCGTCACTGCCGGGCCACCCGCAGGTCATGTCGTGGTCACGGCGCGGGCCGACCGCGGCCGCACCGGGTCGATGTCGCGCCCGCGTCGACGCCGCACCGGCCGGCACGCGGCCATCCCGCCCGGAGGTGCGCGCAGGCCGCCGTTGCGCTGCGGCCGCCGGCCCGCTCAGCCGTGGCGCTTCACGGCGTGCACCGCCAGCTCGGCGCGGCTGTGCGCATGCAGCTTGTCCATGATCCGGCTGACGTAGTTCTTGACCGTTCCTTCGGCCAGGAACACCGCGGCGCCGATCTGCTTGTTGCTCCTGCCCTCGGCGATGAGCTGCAAGATGCGCTGCTCCTTGTCGGTCAGGGGTTCCTGCATGGGCTGGGGCGGCGACGCACGGGGCGGCTCGGCGGCGGGCCGGGCGGCCGACGCGGCGCCCGCGCCGGGCGGCGGGAGCGGCGGCAGTGGCGGCTGCGTGGCGGCAGCGTGCGGCGTGGCGGCATCCAGGCGCCGGAACTGCTCCATCACCTTGCGCGCGATGGAGG
>JAFECX010000236.1 GCA_018241895.1 Pseudomonadota bacterium | reverse complement strand
GCGCCCGACCAGGCCAGCATGACGCCCGGGCCCGCCTGTGCCGCCACCGCGGCGTGCGCGAGCAGCGCGGCATCCAGCTCGACGAGCGCGCGCCGCCCGTCGCCCGCCGCCAGCCGCGCCGCGGCGACGAGCGCCGCCGCCTGTGCCGTGGCTTCTTCGTGGCGCCCGGCGAGGCGCCTTTCCATCGCCGCGGGCCAGCGCAGCTCGAAGCCGGCGAGCCGGCCGCTCTTGTCGACGAGGGCCAGGCGCTGGCCGTAGCCGGCCGCAGGCGTCAGGCTGGCGCTATCGGCCAGTGCGCCGGCCAACGCGGCCGGCGCTGGCTGCACGCCCTGCACACCCTGCACACCCTGCACGGCCGAGGCGGACGCTGCCCGGCCCGCCTTCGCACGCACCGGCTTCGGTGGCTGCGCGCGGCCGCCGAACAGGCCGCGCGGCAGCCAGCGCGTGAACCAGTTCCCCATCGTCGACTCCTCCTGGCGACACCCTGCGTCTCGCCCTGCGTCTCGCCCTGCGTCTCGCCCTGCGTCTCGCCCCGCGCGTCACCCTGCGCCTCACCCTGCGCCCCGCCCCGCGCGTCACCCTGCGCCTCACCCTGCGCCTCACCCTGCGCCTCGCCTCGCGCCTCGCCTCGCGCTCGCGCCGTCTCCCGCTGTCACCGGTGAGGCGGCCCGACGCCGCGGCCGGCCGTGCAGCTTAGCGGCAAGCGCCACGCCGCAGCCGCTGTTCGGGGGCGGCTTCGAGGCTCCAAGTCGGCCGAACGCTGCATGCAAGCCTGCGCAACCCATTGCCGCCTCGCGCGTCCTACATTGGCCGCCATGAACACCACTGCCCTCCATCGGCCCGCGGCGCTTGCGCAGCCGCGCACCCTCGAACGCCTCGTGCGGGGCCAGGCGACCAGCGACGGCGCGGGCGTCAGGCTCACGCGCGTGCTCACGCATGACCTGCAGCGGCGGCTCGACCCGTTCCTGCTGCTCGACGCCTTCGCCAGCGACGACGCCGACGACTACATCGCCGGCTTTCCCGATCACCCGCACCGCGGCTTCGAAACCGTCACCTACATGCTCGAGGGGCGCATGCGTCACCGCGACAGCGCCGGCCACGAGGGCCTGCTGAGCGCCGGCGCCGTGCAGTGGATGACGGCCGGGCGCGGCGTCGTGCACAGCGAGATGCCCGAGCAGCAGGACGGGCGCATGGAGGGCTTCCAGCTCTGGCTCAACCTGCCTGCGCGCAGCAAGATGAGCGAGCCCTGGTACCGCGACATCCGGCCCCAGGAGATCCCCGAGTGGCACGGCGAGGGCGTCACGGCGCGCGTGATCGCCGGCCGCACGCACGGCGTCGCCGGGGCGATGCAGCGCGAGGGCACCGAGCCGCTGTACCTCGACCTGCACCTCGCGCCCGGCGCCGTGTTCGAGCAGCCCCTGGCGGCGTCGCACAACGCCCTCGTCTACGTCTACCGCGGCGCCGTCGCGATCGGCGAGGCGCCGGTGCCGACGCGGCACATGGGCATCCTCGCCGCGGCGCCGGCGAGCGACGGCGTGCGCGTGGCCGCCGGCGCCGAAGGCGCACGCGCGCTGCTGATCGCCGGCCGGCCGCTGGGCGAGCCGATCGCGCAGCATGGCCCCTTCGTCATGAACACGCGCGACGAGATCTTGCAGGCGGTGGAGGACTACCGCAGCGGGCGCCTGGGCTGAGCACCCGGGTCAGCGATCCCGGCGCAGGATGCCCGTCGGCGCCGCCGCAGCGCCGACGACGAACACGCTGTAGACGGAGCCGGCGGCCAGCGCCTGGTCGGCGGCGCTCATCAGCGGCTGCGCCGCGCCCAGGGCATTGACGGCGATCTGTGCCGACGTGTCGGCGTCGACGAGACCGTAGTCCGACGCCGTGCCGGCCGCCACGCCGCCGGCGATCGGCAGATAGTCGACGGTCATCGCCAGCGCCGTGCCGGCGTCGGCCAAGCCGTTGACCAGCCGCATGCGCGCCTGGCCGCCGACGCTCGGCAGCCGGTTGTCGTCGGTGATCCACGCGACGCGCGGCGCTGCCGCGTCGCCATGGACGAGCAGCGTGTAGTCGGCACCGGCCGCCAGCGTCGTCGCGGGCGCCGGCGCGGCCACCCCGGCAACGCTCACGACCGGGCTGACCGCCCCCGCGCCCACCCGCTGGTAGCCGCCCACCGCCGGGGTGCCGATGCCGGCCAGCAGCGGCACGCCGCCGAGGCCCGCGCTCACCACGGCAGCGCCGGCCACGCCGGCCACGGCGCGCACGCGCGCCTGCGTGCCGTCGAGCCGCGCGATGCCGCCTTGCTGGACGAGCGCGAGCGCGTTGACGAGCACGCCGCCCGCACCCGGGGTGACGACCAGGGTCATCCGCTGCCGGCTGCCGAGCGCGAGGTCGGGCGCGTCCAGCCGCAGATCGCTTCGGCTGCCCGCGCCTGCCACGCGCAGGCGCCAGTTGCCGCTCGCGATCGGCACATAGCCGCCGAGCGCCCCGTAGGCCGCCGCCGACGCCACCGGCACCGCGGCGGCCAGGCTGTCGTCGGCCGCGGTGACGTAGACGTCCAGCGTGCCGGCGTCGGGCGCGCCGTTGATCACCCGCAGCAGCGTCTGCCCGCTCGCTGCAGCGCCCTCGTTGTCGTCGAGCAGAACCTGGGCGAGCGCGCCGGCGCTGCCATAGGCGAGCAGCGTGTAGTGGCGGTCCTTGTCCAGCGTCGGCTGCAGGGTCGCGAGCGCGCTCGCCGAGCCGGTGGCGCGCAGCGTGACGTCGGAGCGGCCCCGGTCGAAATCGGCGTAGTCCGCGGACTGGCCGTAGGTGAGCGCCGACTGACGCACTGCGCCGCCCTGCTGCACGTCGAGCCGGGCGTAGCCGCCGCTGGCGTTGACCAGACGCACATGCGCCTTCGTGCGGTCGGCGCCGCCGCCGCCGCAGCCGGCGAGCAGGACGAGCGCGGCCAGCATGATCGTGGCCACGAGCGGGGCCACCAGCGCGGCCATGCGTGGGCGTGGGCGTGGGCGTGGGCCTGCGCCTGCGGCGGCGTCTGCGGCCATGTGCCCGGCCGCCGCGCCGCAACGCCGGCGACGACACTCGGCCAGCGTCATCGGGGCTGGGCTGGGGTGCATGCGCTCGGCATCATGCCCCATTCGCGCCGCGCCACTCGCACCGCTGCGGTTGCGGTCACCGCGCGGGGCCGACCGATTCGGATGCCGCGTCCTCGCTTCCGTGCTCGCGCACGACAAGTCCGGCACGCAGATCGTGGCTGGAATCGAACCAGCCGCAACCGCAAGGCCCGTCCTCCGGCGCTGGACCGCCGGCGGCGTCGGGCGCACATGACGCCGTGCGGGCTCCTTTGCGCGCCGCGCGACGGCGCCGGCGATCCGTTGCACTGCGCTGCATGAGCCAGTCGACCATGCTGCCCTCCATCTGCCGCTTCACGATGGCGCCCATGGTCGAGCCGCGGCGCGGCGCCCGCCATCGCCCATTGGGCGGGATCCGGGCCCCCTGCGCGCGCGCCGCCCTCCACCGGGGGTCTGCGGGGTCCTGCGGCTGCGGCGGGTGCGCCGGCTCCACGCCGGCCTCCGCTCCGTGATGCCGCCCGCAGCGCCGCAGCGCCGCAGCGCCGCAGCGCGCGCGAGCGCGAGCGCGATCGCACGGCGGTGCTGCGCACGGCGCCGCACGGCGCCGCGCCTAAGATGCGCCGCATGTGCGGGCGCTACGTCGTCGCCTACGACCCCCAGGCGCTGGTCACGGGCTTCTCCGTGCTGCGCGTGCCGCCTTTTCCCAGCCGCTGGAACGTGGCGCCGCAGTCGCCGGTGCCGGTGGTCTACGAGACGCGCGAAGGCGAGCGCGTGGCCGATCTGATGCGCTGGGGCCTGGTGCCCTCCTGGGCCAAGGACGCCGCCATCGGCCATCGGCTCGTCAACGCGCGCAGCGAGAGCGCGTTCGACAAGCCGTCGTTTCG
Organism: Pseudomonadota bacterium; assembly: GCA_018241895.1. Taxonomy (GTDB): domain Bacteria; phylum Pseudomonadota; class Gammaproteobacteria; order Burkholderiales; family Burkholderiaceae_C; genus Rubrivivax. Next base: position 16,852 of record JAFECX010000236.1, on the reverse strand, counting down.
CCAGGCCGTGCGCCGCCGGCGCTGCCTGCTGCCGGCCAGCGGCTTCTACGAATGGCAGGCCGCGGCGGGCGGCAGGCAGCCCTGGTACTTCAGCGCGCGCGACGGCTCGCTGCTCGCGCTGGCCGGCCTGTTCGAGGCCTGGCGCCCCGCGCCCGACGCCCAGTGGCTGCTGAGCTGCTGCATTCTCACCACCGCCGCCAACGCGCTGATGGCGCCGGTGCACGATCGCATGCCGGTGCTGGTCGAGCGCACGGCCTGGGCGCACTGGCTCGCGCGCGACGTGCAGGAGCCCGCGGCGATCGGACCGCTGCTCGCGCCTCCGCCGCCCGACGCTCTGCAGGCCTGGCCCGTCTCGCGCGCCGTGAACCGCAGCAGCGCCGAAGGCGAGGCGCTGGTGGCGCCGCTGCTGTCCTGAGCGGACCAGAACGGAGCAGAACGGACCAGAACGGGCCCAACCGGGCGGCACCGGGCCAGAACAGGCGAGAGCGGGCCGGGCCGGCGTGGCGTCAGCCGATCCGGGCGCGATGTCGGGCCCGGCCGGCGCTCAGGGGCCGAACGGCGCCACCCCGAACAGCAGCCGGTGGGCCCAGAACGCGAACACGGCCCAGCCGAGCACGCCGACGGCGGCGGCCACGAGGGTGGGCACCATCCGCCCGCGCGCGTAGACCGCGCTGCTGGCGCGGTCGCGCGCCCTGGCGGCGCGATAGTCGAGCACGGCCCACAACAAGAAGGCGCCGAACAGCACCACGTCGTGCAGGCGGCCATTGGCCAGCAGGTGCGCGAAGGCCCAGACCTTGACGCCGAGCAGCATCGGGTGATGCAGCCGGGCCTTCAGCGCATTGCCCGGCACGTAGGCCGCCGCCACCAGCACGAACGCGATCAGCACGAGCGGCGCCGCCACGTGCCGCGTCCACACCGGCGGCAGCCACAGCAGCACCGGCTGCGCGCGCGCGATGCCGAATCCCCACACGATCAGCACGAGGCCGAGGAGGCTGACCAGCGAGTACGCGCCCTTCCAGCCGTTCGGCCCCAGCCGGGCGATCGCGCGCTCGCGCCACGGCTCGGCCACGATGCGCGACGAGTGCGCGCCGAGGAAGATCACGAGGCCGAGCAGCATCACGGTCATGGCGGCAGCCGGCGGTGGCCGGACGGTGGACGATGGCGCGCATCCTAAGGCGGCGGACCGTGGCCCGCCATCGCAGGCGCGGCCGCGGCCCCAGCCGCTATCCTCGACGCATGAGCCTTGCCGACACGACCCGCACGACGCCCCCGGCCCCCACGACCCGCCCCCACGCACCCAAGCGCTTGTACTGGGAAGACTTCGCCGTCGGCTCGACGCGCGAGTTCGGCGCCATGCCGCTCACCCGCGAGGCCATCGTCGAGTTCGCGCGCCAGTTCGATCCGCAGCCCTTCCACCTCGACGAGACCGCCGGGCGCGAGTCGATGTTCGGCGCCCTGTGCGCGAGCGGCTGGCACACCGCGGCGCTCGCGATGCGCATGATGTGCGACGAGTACCTGCTCGACGCCGCCAGCCTCGGCTCGCCAGGGATCGACAACCTGCGCTGGCTCAAGCCGGTGTTTCCGGGCGACGTGCTGTCGATGCGCCTGCAGATCCTCGAAGCACGCCCGATGGCCAGCCGCCCGGGTGTGGGTCTCGTGCGCACGCGCTGGGAGCTGCGCAACCAGCACGGCGAACCCGTGCTCGCGATGGAAGGCTGGGGCATGTTCGGCCGTCGCCCCGAAACGCTCGGCCACAATACGGCGTGAGCCGTCGATCGCCCGTCACGGCCCCGCTCAGGCAAGCAAAGGACACACCCCATGGCCCGCCCGCGCCGCCTCGCCTGCGCCCTCGCCCTGCTCGCTGCCGCCGTGCTCGCGGCGCCGCCGGCGCCGGCACAGGACGAAGAGAAGGTGCTCAACGTCCTGAACTGGGCCGACTACATCGCGCCGGACACGATCCCCAACTTCGAGAAGGAGACCGGGATCAAGGTGCGCTACGACCTGTTCGACGCCAACGAGACGCTGCACGCCAGGCTGGTCGCCGGCAAGACCGGCTACGACATCGTGGTGCCTTCGGCGCACTTCGCCAAGCGGCAGATCGAGGCGGGCCTGTTCCTGCCGCTGGACCGCTCGCAGATCCCGAACTGGAAGAACCTCGATCCGGCGCTGCTGGAAAAGCTGGCCGAGGCCGACCCGGGCAACAAGTACCTCGTCGACTGGATGTGGGGCTTCGTCACCGTGGGCATCAACCCCGACAAGGTCAAGGCAGCGCTGGGCGGCCTGCCGATGCCCGACAACCCGCTGGACCTGGTCTTCAAGCCCGAGTACGCGAGCAAGGTCAAGAGCTGCGGCCTGCACGTGCTCGACTCGGCGAGCGAGGTCGTGCCGGTGGCCATGCTGTACGCCGGCAAGCCCGGCTACAGCAGCGTCGCCAAGGACTACGACGCGGCCTACGAGGTGCTGGCCCGGGCGCGGCCGTACATCACGCGCATCTCGTCGCCCGGGCCGATCAGCGAGTACGCGAACGGCTCGCTGTGCGTCTCGCTGGGCTACTCGGGCGACTTCCTGATCGGCAACCAGCGCGCCCTCGACGGCAAGACGGGGCAGAAGTTCGAGGCGCTGATCCCGCCGCGCGGCGCGACGCTGTTCTTCGACACGATGGCCATCCCCAAGGACGCGAAGCACGTGAAGAACGCCTACCGCTTCATCGACTACATCCTGCGTCCGCAGGTGGCGGCGGCGCTCACCAACACGGTCTTCTACGGCAACCCGAACGCCTACTCCAAGCCCTACGTCAAGCCCTCGATCGCGAACAACCCGGTGGTCTTCCCGAGCGCGGCCGAACTGGCGAAGATGGCGATGCCGCAGACGCTGCCCAACGATGCGCGGCGCGTGCAGACGCGCGTCTTCACGGCCTTCAAGACCAACACCAAGTACCGGTAGCGGGAGTGCGATGAGATCGCTGTTCAAGTACGTCGTGCTTCCCCTGCTCGTGCTGGCCGCGCTCGTGGCGGCGTGGCTGTGGCTGGCCTGGCAATGGAGCTACTCGAGCGGCGAGCGCGCCGGCTGGGTGCAGCAGTTCAGCAAGCGCGGCTGGCTGTGCAAGACCTGGGAGGGCGAGCTCGCGCTCGTCTCGCTGCCGGGCTCGACGACCGAGAAGTTCTTCTTCACCGTGCACGACGACGCCGTGGCCGCGCGCATCGCGCGCCTGATGGGCAAGCGCGTGTCGCTGCACTTCGAGGAGAAGGTCGGGCTGCCGACCTCGTGCTTCGGCGAGACGCGCTACTTCGTCACCGGCGCGACCGAGGCCGAGGACATCCCGCTCGGGCCGGGCGTGGTGCTGCCGAGCCCCTCGGCTTCGGCATCGGCGGCGCCACCCGTGCCGGCACCGGCGCTGGCGCCGGCGGGGTCAGGCCCGACGCCGTAGCCGCCGCGCTGCGCGCTCGCGCCTCACGCCGCGGCGCGACCGTGCTGCAGCGCCTCGGCGAGCTGCTCCTGGATCTGGCGCGCCGAGCGCAGCACGAGTCGCGCCTCGATGCCGGCCTCCGCGGCCACGCGCTCGGCTGCGGCGTCCAGCGTGTCGGGCGCATGCATCAGCGCGTGCACCACCACCGAGAGCGCACAGATGTCGCGCCGGTCCTCGGGCGTCGGCAGCGGCCCGCCGGCCTGCGCCAGCACGTGCTGGCGCACGCTGGCCGCCGCCGCCGGCGCCAGGCCCCAGCTCTCGCACAGCGCCCCGCCCAGCGCGTCGTGGCTGACGCCGAAGCCGGTCCGCTCGAGCATCGCCAGCTCGGTGTCGTTGTCGGCGGCGCGCAGCATCGGGCGGTAGTGGTCGGACGAATGGCGAAACAGCACCGCCTTGCCGCATTCCTCGAACAGGCCCGCCGAGTGCGCGCCCCAGGCGTCGAGTGCCAGCTGCTGGCCCAGCCGCCCCATCAGCAGCCCGCGCAGCGCCGCGCGCTGCCACAGCGGCTCGAGCTCGGGCGCCGGCGGGAAGGCCGCGCGCAAGCCCATCTCGAACGTGATGGCGGCCACCTCGCGCATGCCCAGGTACGTGATGGCCTGGTGCACGCTCTGCACGCGGCCCTTGAGGCCGTACAGCGACGAGTTCACCGCCTTCATCACCGCCGCGGCCAGCGCCATGTCGGTCTCGATCAGCTCGGCTGCCGCCGCCAGGTTGATCTCGTCGTCGGCCAGCAGCAGCGACAGCTTGACCAGCGCCTCGGGCTGGGTCGGGATGTCGATGTCGAGCGCGCGCAGTTCGGGGTTCACGGACATGGCTGGACTGGGCATGGAGTGGCGCCAAGCGTAGCGCCACGCCCGCGGGACAGCGCTGACAACTGAGCGGTGTTTGCCGCTCAGTGCTGCGGCTGCCGCTTCCCTGTCCCGCCCCGGAGAGAAGGACTCCGGCTGCGCGGCGCGCGGCAAAAAGAAAGGCGCCGGCTGCGCGGCGCCCGAAAAGAGAAAGGCGCCGGCTGCGCGGCGCCCGAAAAGAGAGAGGCGCCGGCTGCGCGGCGCCCCAAGGCCTGCAGCGCAACGCGCCGCGCAGCCGGTGTCTGTCGTTGTCTTGTCGTTCCTGCGTGGCCGCTTCGTGGCGGCGTGCTGTCTCCTCGGACCCCCGACCTGGCGCCACCGCGCAGGCTGCGGCGACGCGTCGAGTGGGCGCAATGTAGTCAGCGCCGGCGCGCGCGCCATCGGGATCAACCCGTCCGTGTCCGCGATGTGCCATCGCCGCGACACAGCGGCGCCCGTCATCGCTGCGTCAGCGCGCCAGCGTGGAGCCGAGCACCGGAAAGAGCTTGGTCAGCCCGTCGGCCAGCAGTTCGACGGCCATCGCCGCCAGGATGAGGCCCATGAGGCGCGTCATCACGTTGATGCCGGTGCGGCCCAGCACCCGGGCGATGCGCCCCGAGGCCGAGAAGGCGAGAAACGTCACCGCGCCGATCACGACGCCGTAGCCGACCAGCACGCCGAGCTGCCAGACGTGGCTCGTCTTCTCGGCGTAGATCACCACGGTGGAAATCGTCGCCGGCCCCGTGAGCAGCGGGATCGTCAGCGGCACGACGGCGATGCTGGCGCCGGCATCGATCTTCTGGCGGCCCTCGGTGACGTCGTCGGGCTTGGTCTCGGCCGGCTGCGCATTGAGCATGGCCAGCGAGCTGATGAGCAGCAGCACGCCGCCGCCGACCTGGAACGACGCGAGCGAGATGCCGAAGAACTGGATGATCTGCAGCCCGGCCACCGCGCTCACCGCGATCACGGCAAAGGCCGAGAACGAGGCCACGCGGATCGTCTCACGCCGCTGCGCCGCGTCGAAGGTCTGCGTGAAGCTGATGAAGAACGGCACCACGCCGATCGGATTGACGATCGCCAGCAGGGCGACGAGCGGCTTGAGCAGATCCACGACCGAGATGGTAGGGCCGGGCGGGCGCAACCCGGGGCAGCGAGTCATCCGGGGCCGGCGGATCACGCCGACGCGGGTTTTCCCGCAGGTGCGAAAAACAACACTTTCGACATCAGGGCTTTACACGCGGGCGGGCTGGGTTGACATTACGCGGGTCTGTGTCGTGCAGCCGCGCCTTGGGTTTTCTCGCCGGGTTGAGCTCCGCATGGTTCTTTCGTCTTTCTGAGGGCTCCCCGTGGGAAACAAGCTATACGTAGGCAATCTGGCCTATTCGGTGCGTGACGATTCGCTGCAGCAGGCGTTCGCGCAATTCGGTACCGTGACCTCGGCCAAGGTCATGATGGATCGCGAGACCGGCCGCTCGAAGGGCTTCGGCTTCGTCGAGATGGGGTCCGATGCCGAGGCCCAATCAGCCATCAACGGCATGAACGGCCAGCAGCTCGAAGGCCGGCCGATCGTCGTCAACGAAGCGCGTCCGCGCGAAGACCGGCCGGGCGGTTACCGCAGCGGGGGCGGCGGCGGCGGTTACGGCAGCGGCGGTGGGGGCGGTGGATACGGCGGCGGCGGCGGTTACGGTGGTGGCGGCGGTGGCCGCAGCCCTTACGGTGGTGGTGGTGGCGGCGGCGGCCGCAGCCCTTACGGCAATCGCGGCGGCAGTGGCGGTGGCGGCCGCGGTGGTTACGGCAGCCAGGGCGGTTACTGAGCGCATCGGCGGTCCGGGCGCCGTCCCGGGCGCGCGATCCTGAAGGCGCCGGCGCGCAAGCCCGGCGCCTTCGTCGTTCCTGGCTTCTCGGCTTCTCGGCTTTTCGGCCTCTTGGCTACTCGGCCTCTCACTGCTGCCGCCGCGGCTTGCGTGCGCGGCCGGCCAGCAGGCGATCGAAGAGCGGGTTCGGCAGCAGCCGCAGCAGCTTGGCCGCCACCCCCATCTGCCAGGGAATGACGACGTAGCTGCGCTGGCGCGCGATCGCCGAGTACGCGCGATCGGCGAACTGCGCCGCGCTCAGCAGGAAGGGCATGCCGTACGGGTTGCGCGCCGTCAGCGGCGTGGCGACATAACCGGGCACCAGCGTCAGCACCGCGACGCCGCTGCCGCGCAGTTCGCCGCGCAGGCTCTCGCAGTAGGCGACCACGCCGGCCTTGCTCGCGCAGTAGGCGCCGTGCCCCGGCAGGCCGCGGATCGCCGCCACGCTGGCGACGCCCACCAGCGTGCCCGATCCGCGTGCGCGCATCGGTGCGACGAAGGGATGGAAGGTCGCCGCCATGCCGAGGTTGTTGATGGCGAAGGTCTCGCGCATCACCTCGAGATCCTCGCGCACCGCGGTGTCCATGCCGATGCTGATGCCGGCGGCGGCGATCACCACGTCCGGCACGCCCTGCGCGGCCAGGCAGCGCCCGGCAGCGGCGATGACCGCGTCCGGTTGCGCCACGTCGGCACCGTAGCTCACCGCGCGCTCGGCGGCCAGCCCTTGGGCTCGAGCCCAGGCGCTCATCTCGTCTTGCCGCCGCGCCACCAGCGCCAGCCGCCAGCCTGCCTGTGCGTAGCGGGCCGCCAGCGCCTGGCCGATGCCGCTCGACGCCCCGGTGACGAAGGCCAGCGGCGCGCGCGCATCGGTGCCGTCCGCGGCGTTCATCGACGCCGGCCTTGCGGCTCGAAAACCGCGCGCATCGGCCCCTGCAGATCCAGCCGTCGCAGCGCGTGGTCGTAGGCGAGCCCGGCGGCCACGATCTGCGAGCTGCCGATGCGCACCGTCACCGCCCGGTTCGTGCGCACGCGCTCGAGGACGAGGAAGGCGTGCAGGAACTCGCTCGTCATGCTGAGCGGCGCCCCGGCGGCATCGGTGCTCGTCACCGCGGCATCGCCCAGCAATTGCAGCTCCGAGCCGTCGCCGTTGCCCAGCGCGCGCCTGGCGCTGGCCAGCGTCACGCGGCCGTCGGCGGCGATGGCGCGGATCTGCGGCTCGTCGATCTCCATCAGGTCGTTGTCCGGATAGTGCCGCATGCGCGCGCCCTCGATGCGCAGCACGAGACGCCCGTCGGCGCCGAAGCGCTCGAGCGCGAAGCCGCGCATCTCGTAGTCGGGCTCGGTGCGCGGCGGCCGTTCGGCCGCCGGCGGCGCCGGCAGCGGCGTGTGCTTGACCAGCCACCAGGTGGCCAGCGCGAGCGCGAGCATCAGCAGCAGCGGCAGGTAGGCCGAGGCCGCCTCACGCAGGCGCACGCTCCAGGGCAGCCGCGCGCGCGCTGCAGGCGGCCCGAGTGAGATCGGGATCTCCGGCAGATCCGGCAGGTGCAGCTCGATGCTCACTCAGCCCCCCTTGGCCCTGCGCGCCGTCCCCCCAAGGGGGAGCAAGCGCCTTCGGGGCGGCCGCGCGGCGCTCATTTCGCCCCCTTGGCCCTGCGGGCCGTCCCCCCAAGGGGGAGCGAGCGCCTTCGGGGCGGCCGCGCGGCGCTCGCCGGACCCATGCGCGCGCTCAGCGTGCGTCCAGCGTGCGTCCGCCGCCGCTGCGCTGAGCGTCGAGCAGTGCGGCGTAGCGGCCGCAGGCCATCAGCAGCAGATCGCAGAACTCGCGCGCCGCACCGGCGCCGGCGGCCGCCGCGGTGACGTGGTGCACGGCGGCGCGCACCTCGGCGTGCGCGCCCGGCGGCGCGGCGGCGAAGGCGGCACGCTCGAGCAGCGGCAGGTCGGGCCAGTCGTCGCCGATCGCCGCGACTTCGCCCCAGCCCAGCCCCAGCGCCGACAGCAGCCGTGTCGCCGCCGCGAGCTTGTCGGCCGCACCGTAGACCGCGTGCGTGATGCCCAGTTCCGCCAGGCGCCGTCGCACCGCCGGCGAGTCGCGGCCGGTGACGACCAGCGGCTCGATGCCACCCGCCGCGAGCAGCTTCAGGCCGTGGCCGTCGAGCACCGAGAACGGCTTGAACGCTTCGCCCTGCTCGCCGACGTACAGCGTGCCGTCGGTGAGCACGCCGTCGACGTCGAAGATCGCCGCCCTGACGCCGCAGCCGGCCCCCTGCGCTCGCAGCAGCACCTCGGGAGCAAAGCGCAGCGCAGCCATCGCGTCGTCGCCCTCAGATGACCTTCGCCCGCATCAGGTCGTTGCTGTTGAGCGCACCCACCAGCCGCGCGTCTTCGTCGACGACGAGCACGCTCGTGATGCGGTGCTCCTCCATCACCGCGGCGGCGTCGACGGCCAGCGCCTCGGCGCGCACGACGCGCGGGCCGCGGTGCATCACGTCGGCGGCGGCCAGGCCGCGCAGCTCGGCGCCGCGCTCGATCAGGCGGCGCAGGTCGCCGTCGGTGAAGATGCCGATCGGGCGCCCGGCCTCGTCGACGACGGCCGTGAAGCCCAGCCCCTTGCCGGTCATCTCGCGCAGCAGCTCGCCGAACGGCGCCATCGGCGCGACGCGCGGCACCGCATCGCCGCGGCGCATCAGGTCGGCCACGTGCATCAGCAGCTTGCGCCCGAGCGCGCCACCGGGGTGCGAGCGCGCGAAGTCCTCCTCCTTGAAGCCGCGCGCGTCGAGCAGCGCCACGGCGAGCGCGTCGCCCAGCGCCAGCTGCGCCGTCGTGCTTGCCGTCGGCGCGAGGTTGAGCGGGCAGGCCTCCTCGTCCACCGCGCTGCTCAGCACGATGTCGGCGTGCTGCGCCAGCGTCGACGCGCGCGCCCCGGTCAGCGCCACCAGCGTCACGCCGACGCGCCGCAGCGCGGGCAGCAGCGCGATCAGCTCGTCGCTCTCGCCGCTGTTGGACAAGGCGAGCACCAGGTCCGCCGGCTGCACCATGCCCAGGTCGCCGTGCAGGGCCTCGGCCGGATGCACGAAGAAGGCCGGCGTGCCGGTGGAGGCCAGCGTGGCCGCGACCTTGCGGCCGATGTGCCCGCTCTTGCCGATGCCCATCACGACGACGCGACCGCGGCAGCCGAGCAGCGCCGCGACGGCGCGCGCGAACGGCTCGCGCTCCCCACCCGCAGCGCGCTGAGCGCCTTGGGCGTCCGCGCCGCCGTCCGCACCCGGCGCCAGCCGCGCCGCCAGCGCGAGCAGGCCGCGCGCCTCGATCTCGAACGTGCGTGCCGCCAGCGCGAGCGCGCGTGCGGCATCGAAGGCGGGAGCTGCGGCCATGGGCAATTACGATCGGGGGGATTCTAGGGACGCCACGCACGGCCGCCACGACCGCGCCCGCAACTTGGCCACCACGCTCGAATTCGTGCTGCTGTACCTCGTCGCCGCCGTGCTCGGCGTCGTGGTGTTCCGCTCGCTCAGGCTGCCGCCGATGCTGGGCTACCTCGTCGTCGGCGTGCTCATCGGCCCGAACGCGATGGCGCTGGCGCAGGACAGCGCCAACGTGCGCTACCTGGCCGAGTTCGGCGTCGTGTTCCTGATGTTCGTGATCGGGCTGGAGTTCAACCTGCCCAAGCTGCGCAGCATGCGCACGCTGGTGTTCGGGCTCGGCCTGGCGCAGGTGGTGCTGACGATGATCGGCACCATCCTGGGCAACTTCGTTCTCGACTGGGCCGCGGGCGCGCTGTTCGGCGCGCGCTGGCAGATGAGCTGGCAAGGCGCGGTCGTGCTCGGCGCGGCGCTGGCGATGAGCTCGACGGCCATCGTCGTCAAGCTGATGGCCGAGCGGCTCGAGCTCGACAGCGAACACGGCCGCCGCGTGCTCGGCGTACTGCTGTTCCAGGACCTGGCCGTGGTGCCGCTGCTGGTGCTGATCCCGGCGCTGCACGCGCCGCCCGAGGAGCTGGCGTGGCAGATGGGCCTGGCGTTCGCGAAGGCCGCCGCGCTGCTCGCGGTGCTGCTGGTGGGCGGGCAGCGCGTGATGCGCTGGTGGCTGACGCTGGTGGCGCGCAGGAAGAGCGAGGAGCTGTTCATCCTCAACCTGCTGCTCGTGACACTCGGCCTGGCCTGGCTCACCGACTACGCCGGCCTGTCGCTGGCGCTGGGCGCCTTCGTCGCCGGCATGCTGATCGCCGAGACCGAATACAAGTACCAGGTCGAGGCCGACATCCGGCCCTTCCACGACGTGCTGCTGGGGCTGTTCTTCATCACCATCGGCATGAAGCTCGACTGGCACCCGGTGATCGAGCGCTGGTTCCTCGTGCTGCTGCTGACGACGCTGCCCGTGCTGGCCAAGTTCGCGCTCGTCGCCGCGCTGTCACATCTGACGCGCGCCACGCCCGGGGTCGCGCTGCGCACCGGCCTGTACCTCGCGCAGGCGGGCGAATTCGGCTTCGTGCTGCTCACGCTGGGCGCCGAGCGCGAGCTGGTCGCGCCGCAGTGGGTGAGTCCGGTGCTGGCGAGCATGGTGCTGTCGATGCTGGCCACGCCCTTCGTCGTGCTGTACAGCAACCGCATCGTCAACAAGCTCAGCAGCAGCGACTGGCTGATGCAGTCGGTGGCGGTGACGGCGATCGCCAGGCGGGCGATGGCCACCGAACGCCACGTCATCATCTGCGGCTACGGCCGCAGCGGGCAGAACCTGGCGCGGCTGCTGGGCAAGGAGCGCATCCCGTACATGGCGCTCGACCTCGACCCCGACCGCGTGCGTCAGGCCGCCGCGGCCGGCCAGAGCGTGGTCTTCGGCGACGCCGCCCGGCTGCCCAGCCTGATGGCCGCCGGCCTGGCGCGCGCCGCGGCGCTGGTGGTGAGCTACCACGACACGCCCTCGGCGCTGAAGATCCTGGCGCTGGTGCAAAGCCATGCGCCGGCGGTGCCGGTGGTGGTGCGCACGATCGACGACGCCGATCTCGACCGCCTCAAGGCGGCCGGCGCGACCGAGGTCGTGCCCGACGCCATCGAGGGCAGCCTGATGCTCGCCGGGCACGCGCTGGCGCTGATCGGCGTGCCCGTCAAGCGCGTGATCCGCGTCCTGCGCGACGCCCGCGACGCGCGCTACGGCCTGCTGCGCGGGCACTTCCACGGCGCCGACGACGACGCCATCGAAGAGCGCCAGCAGGCGCGGCTGAGCAGCGTGACGCTGCCCGAGGCCGCGCGCATCGCCGGCCGCCGCCTCGACGACCTGGCGCTGCCGGCGATGGGGGTGCACGTGCTGTCGGTGCGCCGCGCCGCGGGCGGCGTCATCACCGCCGACGACACGCTCGTGCTCGGCGGCGGCGACACCCTGGTGCTGCTGGGCCAGCCCGAGGCGCTCGCGCTGGCCGAGGCGCGGCTGCTCGGCCAGGCCTGAAAACCCCGCGCCCGGGGGCAACGGCGGCCGTCCAGGTCACGAGCGCACGGCCGCGCCACGAGGAACCCGATGAACGACGACCCAGCATCCGCCGCCCACGTGCATGCGCCGACCGAGCACCTGCGCTCGCTCGTGCGCACCGTGCCCGACTGGCCCGAGCCGGGGGTGATGTTCCGCGACATCACGCCGCTGCTGGCCGACCCGCGCGCCTTTCGCGTGCTGATCGACCAGTTCGTGCACCGCTACTTCAGCCCGCGCCCCGACGCCGTGGCCGGCCTGGACGCGCGCGGCTTCGTCATCGGCTCGGTGCTCGCGTACGAACTGGGCGTGGGCTTCCTGCCGATCCGCAAGAAGGGCAAGCTGCCCTACACGACGCTGTCCGAGACCTACGAGCTCGAATACGGCAGCGCGACGATGGAGATCCACACCGATGCCCTCGCGCCCGGCGACCGCGTCGTGCTCATCGACGACCTCATCGCCACCGGCGGCACGATGATGGCCGGCCGGCGCCTGCTCGAGCGGCTGGGCGCCACCGTGATCGAAGGCGCAGCCATCGTCGACCTGCCCGAGCTCGGCGGCTCGCAGCGCCTGCGCGCCAGCGGGCTGGCGGTGTACACGCTGGTCGACTTCGGCGGGCATTGACATGGGCCGGGGCGCCGCGCCGACGCGTTCGCCTTGGGCACGAAGGCGACCTGAAGGACACATGGCGCAGCGGCGCCGGCGCGGCCGCACCCAGGCTCGGCCGCTGCGTGCTTCGATCGCCGGGTTTCGCGGTCGTCGATCGGTATGGTGTGCCTGCGCTTCGGGGTACCGCTGCCGGCGTCCCTCCCGATGCAAAAGCGCGTGACTCTGGAGACGCATTCCGTGATTGCACGGATGATCCCCGGTTGACTCATCTTTGCGCTCATGCACCTGATCGCACCGACCCACGGCGAGCGCTTCGTGGCGCTGCTGAACGAGCACTATCCAACGTGGCGCGAGGCCCGGGTAGAGTTGAACGAACTGCAGCTGGGTGCGCAAGCCTGGAAGGAGTAGGGGGGTCGGCACCCACTGATCTCGCAGCGGCCGCGTCGTCGTCGTCATCGCCGACGAGGCGCACCGCAGTCGGCGGGTCTTCAGCGAACGCTACGTGCCGGCCCAGCAGGAGAGCGCCGAGACCGCGCTCGAGCAAACGGCGCTGCTGTCGCAGGAATGGGCCACGGCCCGTTCGAACCGCGCGCCGTCAAGCGCGTGTGATCGAGCCGGCGACCGCACCGGGTCGCCCATGAACTGGCTCGCTTGCTCGTCGGTCTTCTCCGTTCGGTTGATCTTCAGGGCGTAGCCGTCGTCTTGCGGTGTCGTCGTTTCAGGTCAGTGTTTCTGTCCGTCCCGACCGCCGAGGCGAGGCGGGAACTGCGAGGGACGCGGGACACCACTGCCGCTTCGTGCCGTTGTTGCATCGCTGGCCGCCGCGGCACGCGGCATGGCCGCCGAGGCCGCTTCCGGTAGGAAGCGCGCTCCTCGGGTTGAACGCCTGATGTGCCGATCTTTCGCTCGGCGTGATGAACGCGACGCGGATCTCCGGCGACGCGGCCGCCGGCTTGCCGAAGATGAGGCCGGCTTGGGCGCCCGCGCGTGCGGGCTCGCGATGCGGTGACGCGCAACCAGCCCCTGCGCGCCATCGCCCAGGGGCTGGTGCAGACCGTGCGTGCCAACGTGACCATCGACTGGACGCTGCGCGAAAACGTGCGCGCGCAGTTGCGCGTGCCGGTCAAGCGCATCCCGCGCAAGTTCGGCTATCCGCCGGACAGGCAGGAGAAGGCGACCGAGACGGTGCTGGAACAGGCGGCGCTGCTGTCGCAGGAGTGGGCGACGGCCCGAGAAGACCGGGCGCGCGGGTCGCACCTACTTGCCGATGCAAAAGCGCCCGAAGATCTCCCCCAGCAGATCCTCGCTGCCGAACTCGCCGGTGATCTCGCCCAGCGCCTGATGCGCCAGGCGCAGTTCCTCGGCCAGCAGCTCCAGTGCGGCGGCGCCCTGCGCCGCGTGCGCACGCGCTTCGCTCAGGTGCGTCTGCGTGCGGCGCAGCGCCTCGACGTGGCGTGCGCGGGCGATCGTCACGCCTTCGGGCGCGGCCTGCCAGCCGGCGGCGTGCAGCAGCGCCCGGCGCAGCGCATCGAGGCCGTCGCCGGTACGCGCCGACAGCGTGAGGGCGTCGGGCGCCAGCCGTTGCAATGCGCCGGGCGCTGCGGCGTCGAGCTTGTTGAAGACTTCCAGCACCGGCACGCCGGCGGGCAGGCGCGCCGCGATCTCGGCGTCGGCGGCGCGGCTGGCCGCGTCGCCCGCGCGCGTAAGGTCGTGCAGGAAGATCACCGCATCGGCTGCGGCGATGGCCTGCCAGCTGCGGCCGATGCCGATGCGCTCGACCTCGTCGGCGGCCTGCTCGTCGGCGCGCAGCCCCGCGGTGTCGACGACGTGCAGCGGCACGCCCTCGATCTGGATCGTCTGGCCGATGCGGTCGCGCGTCGTGCCGGGGATCGGCGTGACGATGGCCAGCTCGGCGCCGGCCAGCGCGTTGAGCAGCGAGCTCTTGCCGACGTTGGGCTGCCCGGCGATGACGACGTTCAGGCCGTCGCGCAGCAGCACGCCCTGGCGCGCGCGCGCCAGCGCCGCCTGCACCGCGGCGTCGATGGCGGCCAGCCGTTCGTGCGCATGCGCCTGCTCGAGAAAGTCGACCTCCTCTTCGGGGAAGTCGAGCGTGGCCTCGACCAGCGTGCGCAACTCGATCGTCTCGCGCGCCAGCGTGGCGATCTCGCGCGAGAACTCGCCCGCGAGCGAACGCGCCGCCGAGCGCGCCGCGGCCTCGGTGCCGGCGTCGATCAGATCGGCCACCGCCTCGGCCTGCGCCAGATCGAGCTTGTCGTTGAGGAAGGCGCGCTCGGTGAACTCGCCCGGCTGCGCCAGGCGCGCGCTCGGGAACGCGCGCTGCAGCGCGCCGAGGCAGCGCGCGAGCAGCAGTTGCAGCAGCACCGGGCCGCCGTGCGCCTGCAGCTCGAGCACGTCCTCGCCGGTGTACGAGTGCGGCGCCGGAAAGTGGATGGCGATGCCGCGGTCGAGCGCGGCGCCGTCGTCACCGACGAAGGGCAGCAGCGTCGCGCGGCGCGGCTCGAGCACGCGGGCGCAGACGGCCTCGACGAGCGGCGTCAGATCGCGTCCCGAGGCGCGCACGATGCCCACCGCGCCGCGCCCGCCCGCCGTGGCGATGGCGACGATGGGATCGGCCGAGCGGCCCAGTTCGAACGCGGCGCGCATGTGCTGCGCGGCATTGTGGCGCGCCGCCGGCCACCGAACCGGCCGGCCGGCCGGCCGGGGCGCGGGGGGCGGCTGGCCGCCGCCCATGCGGATGAATGGCGCGGATGAATGGCGCGGATGAATGGCGCGGGTGAATGACGCGGGTGAATGGCGCGGGTGGAGCGGCGGTCGGCTGGCGGCGGCTGGACAACACCGACGCCCGACGCCCGCTGGATGCTCCCGAGCCGGCCGGTGAGGGCCGGGTCATCCCGCATACGACGACTGTCGGCACGCCGGGGCCCGAGCTCAACCCCGGATTCCGGGGGCCACCCCGGTCTGCGTGATCTCGCTCACGCCGCGGGCACGGCCGTGGCGCCTGCGCGGCGCCGCGCGGGCCGTGCTGCAGCGCACTACTTGCCGATCACGCCCAGCTTGCGGTTGATGACCCACTGCTGCGCGATCGACAGCAGGTTGTTCGTCAGCCAGTACAGCACGAGGCCGGCCGGGAAGAAGAAGAACATGAAGCCGAAGGCCAGCGGCATGAGCCACATCATGCGCGCCTGCATCGGGTCGGGCGGACGCGGGTTGAGCCAGACCTGGAACAGCGAGCTCGCGGTCATCAGCAGCGGCAGCGGCCCGAGCGGCATGTGGATGAACGGCAGCACGCCGAACAGCTTGTCCGGCTGCGCCAGGTCGGTGATGTAGAACCACGAGGCCTGGCGCATCTCGACGGTCGACAGCAGCACCCAGTACAGCGCGATGAAGAACGGCATCTGCACCGCGATCGGCAGGCAGCCGCCGAGCGGGTTGACCTTCTCCTCGCGGTAGATGCGCATCATCTCCTGCTGCATCTGCTGCGGCTTGTCCTTGAAGCGCTCGCGCAGCTCGGTGACGCGCGGCGCCACCGCCTTCATCTTGGCCATGCTGCGGTAGGCGCTGGCGTTGAGCCAGTAGAAAGCGATCTTCAGCAGCACCACCAGCGCGACGATCGCCCAGCCCCAGTTGCCGAGCACCTTGTGCAGCTTGTCGAGCAGCCAGAACAGCGGCTTGGCCAGCGGCGTGAGCCAGCCGTAGTCCTTCACGAGGTCGAGTCCGGGGGCGAGCGCGGCGAGCTTGTACTCCTCCTGCGGGCCGGCCATCAGCGTCGCGTCGATCGTCCTGCTCGCGCCGGGGGCGAGTTCGCCCAGCGGCTGCACCATGGCGATCGTGTAGTACTCGGGCATGCCGGGGGTGTCGACCTTGTCGGTGCGGAAATCGCGCGGCCTGGCGTCGGGCAGCAGCCAGGCCGAGACGAAGTAGTGCTGGACCATCGCGATCCAGCCGTCGTCGGCGCTGCCGTGCGATTGCGCGCCGGCCTTGGCGATGTCCTTGAAGTCGAACTTCTTGTACTTGCCTTCCTCGGTGTACATGGCCGGGCCGGTGAAGGTGAAGTAGTAGCTCGATTCGCCCTCGGGCTTGGCGCCGTCGCGCGCGAGCTGCAGGTACAACTGCGGCGCCACCGCGGCGGCGCCGTCGTTGACGATCTCGTGCCGCACGCCGACGGTGTACTGGCCGCGCCGGAAGGTGTAGGTCTTGACGAGCCGCACGGCGCCCTCGGCGGCCGACTCGAAGCGCAGCACGAGGGTGTCGTGGCCGGCTCCGAGCTCGCGCTCGCTGCTGGTGACGCGCATCGGCGTCAGGTGGTTGGGCAGCGTCACGCCGCCCTGGGCGCTGATGAGGCCGGTCTGCGCGAGGTACACGCGCTTGTCGCTGCGGTCGAACAGCACCACCGGGCGCGTCGGGTCGACGAGGTCCTTGTAGGCCAGCAGTTCCAGGTGCACGAGCGTGCCGCCGATGCTGTCGAAGGTGGCCTTGACGAGATCGGTGGTGATCGTGACCTTCTCGCCCGGCAGCGCCGTCGCCGATCCGGAAGGGGAGGTCGCCGCGACGCCGGCAGGCCCGGCGGCGCCAGGCACGGCTTGTGCGGTCGCGGGTGCCGGCACGCCGGCCGCCGAGGC
>JAFECX010000235.1 GCA_018241895.1 Pseudomonadota bacterium | reverse complement strand
CGCCCGGCGGCCGGCAGTGCGCCGCCCGCTCGGTTTGCGGCGCGCGCGCGCGCCAGACGCCGGGGGCGCGCCAGTTGGGCGATGATTCGCGCCTGCACGAATCCCCCCACCACCAGGAGCGAGTGAACATGAAGAAGCTTCCCCTCGGCGTGGCGCTGTGCGCCGCCGGCCTGTCGCTGGGCGCCATGGCGCAGGACACCAAGGTTGCGATCGCGATCTCGGGCTGGACCGGATTCGCGCCGCTGTCGCTCGCCAAGGACGCGGGGATCTACAAGAAGCACGGCCTGGACGTGACGATCAAGATGATCCCGCAGAAGGACCGCCACCTCGCGATCGCCTCGGGCGACGTGCAGTGCGCCGCGACCACGGTCGAGACCTGGATCGTCTGGAATGCCAACGGCGTGCCGACGACGCAGATCTTCCAGCTCGACAAGAGCTACGGCGCCGACGGCATGGTCGTCAAGCCGGGGATCGCATCCATCAAGGACCTCAAGGGCAAGACGATCGCCGCCAGCGCGCCCGGCACCTCGCCGTACTTCCTGATGGCGGGCATGCTGAGCAAGAACGGCCTCACGGTGAAGGACGTGAAGGTCGTCAACCTCGAGCCGCAGCCGGCGGCCAGCGCGATGGTCACCAACACCGCGGGCATCGATGCGGCGATGACGTACGAGCCCTACCTCTCGACGGTGCGCGACAAGCCCGAGGCCGGCCGCATCGTCGCCACCACGCTCGACTACCCGCTCATCATCGACAGCTTCGGCTGCAGCCCGAAGTTCCTGGCCGACAACCCGAAGGCGGCGCAGGCACTCACCGACGGCTACTTCGACGCGCTGGCGATGATCAAGTCCGATCCGAAGAAGAGCTTCGAGATCATGGGCGCCGTCGTCAAGCAGAGCGCCGAGCAGTTCGAAAAGAGCCAGAGCTTCCTGCGCTGGCAGGACCAGGACGCGAACCGCAAGTTCTTCACCGGCGGCGAGTTCGCGGAGTTCAACAAGATGGCCGCCGAGCTGCTGCTGCAGGCCGGCGTCATCCGGGCGATTCCGGACCTCGGCAAGCTCGCCGACACGCGCTACCTGAAGTGATCCGCGCGCCGCGCATGAAGCCGCTCACCCCGATCGGCCCCGGCCTGCGTGTGGTGCTGGGGACCGCGTTCTTCGTCGTCTTCGTCGGGCTGTGGGCGGCGGCGACGTTCGGCGGCCTCGTCTCGCCGACCTTCCTCGCCGATCCGCTGACGATGCTGCGCTCGGGCTGGACGCTGCTCACGCAGATGAACTTCGGCCACGACATCGGCATGACGGTGTGGCGCGTGGTCGGCGGCTTCGTGATCGCGGCGGTGATCGCGCTGCCGCTGGGCATCATGATGGGCGCGTACAAGCCGGTCGAGGCGTTCTTCGAGCCCTTCGTCAGCTTCTCGCGCTACCTGCCGGCGTCGGCCTTCATCCCGCTGCTGATCCTGTGGGCCGGCATCGGCGAGGCGCAAAAGCTCGCGCTCATCTTCATCGGCAGCTTCTTCAACCTGGTGCTGATGATCGCGGTGACGGTGGGCAACACGCGGCGCGACCTGGTCGAGGCCGCGTACACGCTGGGCGTCAAGGACGCGTCGCTGATCCGGCGCGTGCTCGTGCCCGGTGCCGCGCCCGAGATCGCCGAGCACCTGCGCATGGCGCTCGGCTGGGCCTGGACCTACATCATCGTCGCCGAGCTCATCGGCGCGTCGAGCGGCATCGGCCACATGATCACCGACAGCCAGGCGCTGCTGGCCACCGACCAGATCATCTTCGGCATCATCGTCATCGGCGTCATCGGCCTGCTGAGCGACCTCGGCTTCAAGCGGCTCAACCAGCGCCTGTTCCCGTGGGCGCAGCTGGCGCGCTGAACATGGGCATCCTCGCCATCCGCGGCGTCGAGCGCCGCTTCGACGCCACGCTCGCGCTGCACGCCACCGACCTCGAGGTGGCCGAGAACGACTTCATCACCATCCTCGGGCCCAGCGGCTGCGGCAAGAGCACGCTGCTGCGCATCGTCGCCGGCCTCGACCGTCCCACCGCGGGCGAGGTGCTGCTCGACGCGCGGCGCATTGCCGGGCCCGGCGCCGACCGCGGCATGGTGTTCCAGAGCTACACGCTCTTTCCGTGGCTCACGGTGATCGACAACGTGTGCTTCGGCCTGCGCGAGCGCGCGCTCGCGCGCGCGCGGCAGCTCGACGTCGCGCACGGCTTTCTCGACAAGGTCGGGCTCGCGGGCTTCGACGCGCACTACCCCAAGCAGCTGTCGGGCGGCATGCAGCAGCGCGTGGCGATCGCGCGCGCGCTGGCTAACGACCCGCGCATCCTGCTCATGGACGAGCCGTTCGGCGCGCTCGACCACCAGACGCGCGAGCTGATGCAGGAGCTGCTGCTCGGCATCTGGGAGGCCGAGAGGAAGACGGTGCTCTTCGTCACGCACGACATCGACGAAGCCGTCTTCATGGGCAGCCGCGTCGTCGTCATGAGCGCACGCCCGGGGCGCATCAAGCTCGACCGCGAAGTGCCGCTCGCCTATCCGCGTCACTACTCGATCAAGACCTCGCGTGAGTTCGCCGAGCTCAAGGCCGAGCTGACCGAGCAGGTGCGCGTCGAGGTGATGGCGGCGCAGGCACTGGCGTGAGCGTGGAGGGGCGCGGCGCGGCGGGCGGCGCGCGCGACGCGGCATCCAGGGCGCCGCCATCGCGCCGGCAGCGAAGGCGCTGACCGCAGGGCAGGCGGCGTGCCGGCGGCTGCGGCTCAGCGTGGTCCGAGGAGCCGCAACGTACCCGCATCGTGCACGCCGCCGCAAAAGCGCTCGAGGCCGGCGCGAAAGCGCGGTTCCTCGGGCACGGCGAGCGCGAACAGCGTGAGGCACGAGTGCAGCTTGAGCGCGTCGACCGGGCCGAGGATCGTGCGCGCGTCGCTGCTGCGTGCCTGCAGCAACAGATCGACGCAGCGGCGCAGCCGCGCACCCAGCAGCGGATGGGCGGCGTAGGCGTGGGCCTCGGCCAGCGACGCCAGTCCGTAGTGCTCGGCCGTCGCGCTGTGCCCCAGCCCGCGCAGCTGTGGGAACACGAACCACATCCAGTGACTGCGCTTGGCGCCGGCGGCCAGTTCGGCCAGCACGTCGTCGAACACGGGCGCCTGCGCCAGCACGAAGCGTTGCAGCTCGTTGGCGTCGTCCATGCGGCGATGATGGCACTGCCGGCGCTGCGGCGTTGCGCCGCTGCACGCTGCCGCACGCGGCGGTACGTCGCCGCCCCTTGCCTCGCGCCTGCAGCGCCGGCGCCATCCGGGGCTGGCCGGCGGCCGGCGGCCAGCGCGCCGCCCGGCCACTCGTGCGTGCCGGCGGCATGAAGACGAGCGTCGCTGCGGGTTCCACGCTTGGGCGGTGACCCCGAGCCTTGCGACAATCGCCGCTCGCAGGAGCCCGCAGCACCATGTCCAACGCCATCCTCCAGTCCCTTCCCGCCGGCGAGCGCGTCGGCATCGCCTTCTCGGGCGGCCTCGACACCAGCGCCGCCGTGCACTGGATGCGCGCCAAGGGTGCCATCCCCTGCGCCTACACGGCCCACCTCGGCCAGCCCG
This sequence comes from Pseudomonadota bacterium, assembly GCA_018241895.1. Taxonomy (GTDB): domain Bacteria; phylum Pseudomonadota; class Gammaproteobacteria; order Burkholderiales; family Burkholderiaceae_C; genus Rubrivivax. Next base: position 1,221 of record JAFECX010000235.1, on the reverse strand, counting down.
ACGAGAGCGACTACGACGACATCCCGCGTCGCGCCAGGCTGTACGGCGCCGAGATCGCGCGCCTGGTCGACTGCCGCGCGCAGCTCGTCACCGAGGGCATCGCCGCGATCCAGAGCGGCGCCTTCCACGTCGCCACCGCCGGCCAGACCTACTTCAACACCACGCCGCTCGGGCGCGCCGTCACCGGCACCGCGCTGGTGGTGGCGATGCGCGAGGACGGCGTCGACATCTGGGGCGACGGCAGCACCTACAAGGGCAACGACATCGAGCGCTTCTACCGCTACGGGCTGCTGGCCAACCCGAAGCTGCGCATCTACAAGCCCTGGCTCGACCAGCGCTTCATCGACGAGCTGGGCGGGCGCAAGGAGATGAGCGAGTACCTCGTCGCGCACGGCTTCGACTACAAGATGAGCGTCGAGAAGGCGTACTCCACCGACAGCAACATGCTGGGCGCCACGCACGAGGCCAAGGACCTCGAGTTCCTGGACAAGGGCCTGACGATCGTGCAGCCGATCATGGGCGTGGCGTTCTGGCGCCCCGAGGTCGAGGTGAAGGCCGAGACGGTGGCGGTGCGCTTCGAGGAGGGTGTGCCGGTGGCGCTCGACGGCCGCACCTTCGCCAGCGCGGTCGAGCTGTTCGAGGAGGCCAACCGCATCGGCGGGCGCCACGGCCTGGGCATGTGCGACCAGATCGAGAACCGCATCATCGAGGCCAAGAGCCGCGGCATCTACGAGGCCCCGGGGATGGCGCTGCTGCACATCGCCTACGAGCGCCTCGTCACCGGCATCCACAACGAGGACACCATCGAGCAGTACCGCGCCAACGGCCGGCGCCTGGGCAAGCTGCTGTACCACGGGCGCTGGTTCGATCCGCAGGCGCTGATGCTGCGCGAGAGCGCGCAGCGCTGGGTGGCGCGTGCCGTCAGCGGCGAGGTGTGGATCGAACTGCGCCGCGGCAACGACTGGAGCCTCGCGGACACGCAAAGCCCCCACCTCACCTACCACCCAGAGCGGCTGACGATGGAAAGCGGCGCCGGCGCCTTCACGCCCGCCGACCGCATCGGCCAGCTCACGATGCGCGCGCTCGACATCGCCGACACGCGCGACAAGCTCGGCGTCTACACGCGCAGCGGGCTGCTGGGCGGCGGCGACAGCGCGGTGCCGCTGCTGGGCGCGGCCGACGGCGAGGCGGGCCGCAAGTGAGCTGAGGGCCGCGGCGCTG
>JAFECX010000234.1 GCA_018241895.1 Pseudomonadota bacterium | reverse complement strand
ACAGCGTCCCGAGGTCCGTGCAGCGGTCGCGGCCCCTGGCAGCCGCCCGCTACCAGAAGATCCCCGGCAGATTTCCCTTGAACTTCAATGACGTGGCGAGGTGAGCATCATGTCGCGTGTTCGGTCGGGCCGAAGGCGAGCAAGTTGTGCCCCTGGCCGATCCACGAGTCGGCCTCGGCCAGCGCCATCACGTGCGCCTTGGAGACAGCCGGCACCGCGGCGAAGTCGAACTGCGCCAGGCTCTTGCCCGGCGGCAGCCCGCTGTCGGCCCGCGCGCGCGCCAGGCGCCGCGTCTCGCGCTCGGCCATCTCGTGGCCCAGCAGCGTGTGCAGCAAGCGCTCGGCACTCCAGCCTTCGCGGTTGGACTGCGCGGCCATCTCGGCCCACAGCCGCTTGATGGTTGGCAGCCGCAGCTCGGTGAGCATGATCGGCACGGCCGCGCCGGGGGCGTCGCCGGTGTTGGTTGTGGCCGCGGCGGTGCTCATGCGGCCTCCAGCAGTTCGTCGTACACCGAGGTGGCGGGCAGTTCCACCGCGACGACCGGCATCGCCGGCTGCCGGGGCGCGAAGCGCTCTCGCAGCGCGTCGATGTCGGGCAACTCGCCCTGCACCTGCAGCGCCGCCAGCACCTGGGCCAGTTCGGCCACCGCGCCGCTGCGATCGGCCAGGTCGAGCAGCTCCACCATCAGCCGGCACGCCGCCCGCTCGGGCAACCGGGCGCTGATGCACTCCCAGGCCTGGGCGTACTCGCTGCGCGGGAACATCGCCTCGCGCAGCACCCAGCGGGCGAAGGCGCCGGGCTTGCGCTTGAGGCTGGGCAGCATGTGGCGCCAGTCGATCTGCCGGGGGTGGCGATCCGTGGCGCTGGCATGCAGCCGCTCGCACTGGAAGACCTTCACGCCGCCCAGCCAGGCCTCCAGGTGCGCGCTGTACAGCCGCACCTTCAGCCGATGGCCGGCCAGCCGCGAGGGCACGCTGTAGAGCACGCTCTTGGCGGTGAACACGCCGAACTTGCTCACCCGGGCATCGACCTCCTCGAAGTCGGTCGTGCGGCGTGCCGGCAGCGGCTTCAGACACACACGCTCGGCCTCCCATGCGCGGGCGCAGCGGGCGTTGAGCCGGCGTACCGTCTCGGCCACGAACTGCTCGTAGGCGGCCAGGTCGGCGAACTCGCGGCTGCCACGCAGCAGCAGCGCCTGCTCCAGGGCCGTCTTCAAGCTGCCCTGGCGTGCCTCGATGGCACCGTTCTCGTGGCTGACGCCGGTGTTGTTGCGGGTTGGACGCAGGCCATAGTGCTGGCACAGGGCCTGGTAGCTCTTTGCGTATTCCGCGCGATCCCGGACACCGTTCCACGCTGAAGGCGGACAGCATTCCGCGGTGATGGCGGACACCGTTCCACGCTGAAGGCGGACAGCATTCCGTTTTGATCGCGGACACCGGGGAGGTGTCCTGAGTGACCCAACGAGGCATAGGCTTCCCGGCTT
>JAFECX010000233.1 GCA_018241895.1 Pseudomonadota bacterium | reverse complement strand
GACGAGCTCAAGCGCGAAGAGGAGCGCCTGGCTGCGCTGCAGCGCGAGTACAACAACGGCGAGCCCGAGCGCCTGGGCAGCGAACGCAACTACGCGCGCTACCAGGAGCGCGTGGCCGGGATGCGCGCCGCCATCCAGCGCAAGGAGGCCGACATCGCGGCCATCCGGCGCGAGCTCGGCAAGCTGCCGCCCTGAGCCCGTCTGCGCCGCACGCCGACGAGATGAACGCCGGGCTCGACGCCGGCGGCCGCGCGGCCCTCGACCTGCTGTCCACCATGGTGGCCCTCGTGCGGCCGGACGGCCGCTGCCTCGACGCCAACGCCGCGCTCGAGAGCGCGCTCGGCCTGCCGCGCCGCCTGCTGGTGCAGGCCAGCGCGCTCGACTGGCTGGTCGATGCTGCGCCGCTGGCCGCCGCGCTCGATCGCGTCGCCCACAACCGTGCCGCACGCAGCCGTTTCGAGGCGCAGCTGCGGCGTCACGCGCCGGGCACGCACGAACTGCCGGTGCACGTGATCGTGAGCCAGATCGAGCGCGGCGAGCCGGCGCCTTGCGTGCTGGTCGAGATGGTGGAGATCGAGCAGCAGGCGCGGCTCGATCGCGAGGAGCGCGCGCAGGATCTCGTGCAGGCGCACCAGGCGCTGGTGCGCAACCTGGCGCACGAGATCGGCAATCCGCTGGGCGGCATCCGGGGTGCCGCGCAGCTGCTGGCGCTGGAACTCGCGACGCCCGACCTCGCCGAGTACACCACCGTCATCGTGCACGAGGCCGATCGGCTGCAGGCGCTGGTCGACCGGCTGCTCGCGCCGCATCGCCGCGCGCCGGTTCTGGGCGACGTCAACATCCACGAGATCTGCGAGCGCGTGCGCGCGCTCGTGCTGGCCGAGCACGCGCGCGGCCTCGAGATCCGGCGCGACTACGACGCCTCGCTGCCCGAGCTGCGCGGTGACCGCGAGGCGCTCGTGCAGGCGCTGCTGAACCTCGTGCGCAACGCGGCGCAGGCGCTGGCGGCGCGCATCGCGGCCGGCGATGCGGTGATCGTGCTGCGCACGCGCATCGCGCGCCAGGTCACGCTCGGGCGCCAGCGCCACCGACTGGCGCTGCAGCTCGAGGTCGAGGACAACGGGCCCGGCGTGCCGGAGGCAATCCGCGAGCGCATCTTCCAGCCGCTGGTCTCGGGGCGCGACGGCGGCAGCGGACTCGGGCTGACGCTGGCGCAGACCCTCGTGCAGCAGCACGGCGGCACGGTCGAATGCGACAGCGCCGCGGGGCGCACCGTGTTCACCGTGCGCATTCCGCTGCCGTGAGGCCCGGCGCGCACCGAAACGCGAGCCTGCCGCCATCATGAAGCCGATCTGGGTCGCGGACGACGATCGATCGATCCGCTTCGTGCTCGACAAGGCGCTCGCGCGCGAGCAGCTCGCGGTGCGCAGCTTCGCCAGCGCGCGCGAGGTGCTCGATGCGCTCGACGCCGGCGCCGAGCCGCAGGTGCTGGTGAGCGACATCCGCATGCCCGGCGCCAGCGGCCTCGAGCTGCTGGCCGAAGTCAAGCGCCGCCTGCCGCGCCTGCCGGTGATCGTCATGACGGCCTTCGGCGACCTCGACAGCGCGGTCGGTGCGTTCCAGCGCGGGGCCTTCGAATACCTGGCCAAGCCGTTCGACGTCACGCAGGCCGTCGAGCTGATCCGCCGCGCCGCGCTCGAGGGCCTGCGCGGCGAGGCGGCCGACAGCGGCCTCGAGCCGATGCCCGAACTGCTGGGCCAGGCACCGGCGATGCAGGCCCTCTTTCGCGCCATCGGACGCCTGAGCCAGAGCAGCGTCACCGTGCTGCTCACCGGCGAGAGCGGCAGCGGCAAGGAACTCGTCGCGCGCGCGCTGCACCGCCACAGCCCGCGCGCCGACGGCCCGTTCGTGGCCATCAACACCGCAGCGATCCCGCACGACCTGCTCGAAAGCGAGCTGTTCGGCCACGAGCGCGGCGCCTTCACAGGCGCGCAGGCGCTGCGCCGCGGCCGCTTCGAGCAGGCCGCCGGCGGCACGCTGTTCCTCGACGAGATCGGCGACATGCCGCTCGAGCTGCAGACGCGGCTGCTGCGCGTGCTGGCCGACGGGCACTTCCATCGCGTCGGCGGCCACCAGGCGCTGGCCGCCGACGTGCGCGTCATCGCGGCCACCCACCAGGACCTCGAGGCGCTCGTGCGCGCAGGCGCGTTCCGCGAGGATCTGTATCACCGGCTGAACGTCATCCGGCTGCGCCTGCCGCCGCTGCGCGAGCGCCGCGAGGACATCCCGGTGCTCGCACGCCATTTCCTCGCCGCCAGTGCGCGCGAACTCGGCACCGAACCCAAACGCCTCGCCGATGCGGCACTGGCGCGCTTGATGGCGTTCGATTTCCCGGGCAACGTGCGCCAGCTCGAGAACCAGTGCCGCTGGATCACCGTCATGGCGCCGACGCAGCTCGTGCAGCCCGAGGACCTGCCGCCGGAGCTGGCCGGCGCCGCGCAAGGCGCCGGGGCGGCGGCCGCCACGACGCCTGACGCATGCAACGCCGAAGGGGGCTTCGAATGGAGCGCCGACCTCGCACGCGAGGCGCGCCGCCTCCTCGAGGCCGGAGAACAGGGCGTGTGGGAGCGCCTTGCGCGGCGTTTCGAGGCCGAGCTCATCCGTGCCGCGCTCGAGGCGACCGGCGGGCGCCGCGTCGAGGCCGCGCTCAAGCTGGGCATCGGCCGCAACACGATCACGCGCAAGATCCGCGAACTCGGCCTCGACTGAGCGGCGATCGCGCGCACCGCGATCGGCCGCCGCGCAGCGCCCCGCGATCGGGCACGTCCTAGCGCATTACCGCTTTTCACGGCCGCGCGGGCGTGCTAGAACCCCCTATTCGTCGTTGGGGCCGGGGCGCCGCACAGGCAACTCGCCGCTGTGGGCCGGGCAAAGGGCCGACATGAACAGGATCAGCATCATCGTCGTCGCGGGTAGCGCCGAGCGACTGCAGATGGCCGCCATGGTGGCCTCGGTCGGCGCGGTGAGCGGCAACGACGTGCGCGTGCTGCTGTCGATGAACGCGCTGCCGCTGTTCGTCAAGGGCAGCGCGGGGCCGGCGCCGGCCGAAGGACCGGTCGGCAACGTCATGGCGGGCAAGAAGGTGCCGCCGTTTCGCACTCTGTTCGAGCAGGCGGTCGAGCTCGGCGACGCCAAGGTGCACCCCTGCTCGATGGCGATGGATGTCCTGGAGCTCGAACCCGGCGCCGTGCTGCCCTGGCTGGCCGAGCCGCTGGGGCTCACCGCCTTCCTGCACGACGCGCAAGGCGGCCAGTTGCTGAGTTTCTAGGAGAGCGCGAGATGGCCGAACGCAAGGTGGTCGACGCCCGCGGCAGCTTCTGTCCCGGCCCGCTGATGGAACTGATCGGCTGGATGAAGCTCGCCCAGGTGGGCGACGAGATCGAACTGCTGTCCAGCGACAAGGGTTCGGCGGCCGACGTCCCCGAATGGGTGAAGAAGGTGGGCCACGAGTTCCTCGGCACGCGCGAGGAAGGCGGGGTCTGGCACATCGTGGTGAAGAAGGCCAAGTAGTGTTCGAGTAGTGCCCGGGCCCTGTCCGGCCGCCCGCAGGGCGGTGCGCGCGGGCTCGGCAACGCCAAGGAGTGGGTGATGAAGATCCTGATCGTCGGTGGCGGCATGGGTGGCACGATCCTGGCGAACAACCTCGCGCGCCGGCTCGCGCCCGAGCTGCGTTCGGGCAAGGCGCGCATCACGATGCTCACGGCGTCCGAACGCCACATGTACCAGCCGGGGCTGCTGTACCTGGCGCTCGGACGCGTGACGCCCGACGAGCTGTATCGCGACCAGGCCTCGCTGCTCGAGCCCGGCATCGCGCTGCACGTCGATCCGGTCGAGCAGTTCATGCTCGACGACAACAAGGTCAGGACCAAGGGCGGCAAGACCCACGACTACGACGTGATGGTTGTCGCCACCGGCTCGCGCCCGGTGCGCGAGTCGATTCCCGGTCTGGCCGAGCACTCGCACACCTTCTACACCGAGGAAACCGCGCTCGCGATGTTCAAGGCGCTGCGCGAGTTCCAGGGCGGGCGCGTGGTCGTCGCGGTGGGGGTGCCGCACAAGTGCCCGATGGCGCCGCTCGAGATCACGTTCATGATGCACGACTACTTCAAGGACCGCGGCCTCGGTGACAAGGTCCAACTGCATTACACCTACCCGGTCGGGCGCGTGCACTCGCTGGAAAACGTCGCCAAGTGGGCGGCGCCCGAGTTCGACCGCCTCGGCATCACCTACGAGACCTTCTTCAACCTCAAGGAGGTCGACGGCGCGGCCAAGGTCGTCCGCAGCGAGGAAGGCGGCGAGACGCCGTTCGACCTGCTGGTCTCGATCCCGGCGCACCGCGGCATGGAGGTGATCGAGAAGAACAACCTGGGCGCAGGCGGCTGGCTGCCCACCCACCGCACGCAGCTCAACCTCGAAGGCCGCAGCAACGTCTTCGTGCTCGGCGACGCCACCAACATCCCGATCAGCAAGGCCGGATCGACCGCGCACTTCGAGGCCGAGGTGCTGGGCGAGAACATCGCCGCGCTGGTCAAGCTCGGCGCACCGGTGCGCGAGTACGACGGCAAGGTGTTCTGCTTCATCGAGGCCGGCAAGGACCGCGCGACCTACGCGATGTTCGACTACCTCAACCCGCCCGACCCGCAGCCGCCGACCAAGGCCGTGCACTGGTTCAAGATGGCCTACAACAAGCTGTACTGGATCTCGGCCCGCGGGCTGCTGTAGCGCCGGCACCGGAGGCGGACATGGACACCCCCACCGAACGAGTGCGCCCGCTCGACGTCGAGGTCGAGCGCGTGATCGCGGCGGCGCGCGATTCGCTCACCGACGAGATGGTCACGCGGCTGGCGGCCACGGCGGGCGACGCGGTCGACCTGATCGATCAGGTCAACCGTGCCGGCCTCGGCCGCGCGCTGCCGGCGCTGACGAAGCTGGTCGCCAGCGGCGACGTCGATCGCCTGTCACAGCTGGCGGGCGTCTACCGCGCCGCCGAGGACGCGCTCACCGACGAGATGGTCGGCCGTCTCACGCAGGCGGTGGGCGACGGCCTGGCACTGATCGACCAGGTCAACCGCTCGGGGCTCGAGCGCGCGATACCCGTGCTCTCCGAGCTGGTGGCCAGCGGCGACCTGCAGCGCCTCGCACGGCTGGCGCGCGTGTACGCGTCGGCCGAGGATGCGCTGACCGACGAGATGATCGGCCGCCTCACCGACACGCTCGGCAGCGGCCTGTCGCTGCTCGATCGCTTCAGCCGCGGCGGCGCCGAGCGCGTGGTCGGCATGCTCGAGGGCCTGCACGAAAGCGGCGCGCTCGAGCGCATTGCCGCGACGCTGCCGGCGCTGGCCGAGCGGCTGGCGACGGTGCAGGAACTGCTCGGCGCGGTCGACGATGCCGCCAAGGCGAGCCGCGCCGCGCCGCGGTCTGCGGGCGGCTTCGGCGGCCTGTGGCAGATGCTGCGCGACCCCGAGGCCCAGGACACGCTGCGCTTCATGCTCGCGCTGGGCAAGCAATTGCGGCAGAACTGGGGCACGCAGAAGTAGCGTCGCGCACGCGGGCGTTCAGCGCCCGAGCGTCACGAGCACCGGCGCGTGGTCGCTCGGACGCGGATTCTTGCGCGGCTGCTTGTCGATGGTGCAGGCCTGCACGCTGGGCTTCAACGCATCGCTGACCAGGATGTGGTCGATGCGCAGACCCTGGTTCCTGCGGAACGCCAGGTTGCGGTAGTCCCACCAGCTCCAGGTCTTTGGCGGCTGCTCGAAGAGGCGGAACGCGTCGACGAGGCCGAGCTCGAGGAGTGCGCGAAAGTGCGCGCGCTCCTCGTCGGTGCACAGGATCTGCCCGGCCCAGGCCAGAGGATCGTGGACGTCGCGATCCTCGGGTGCGATGTTGAAGTCGCCCATCAGCACGAGTTCGGGATGCGCGGCGAGCTCGCTGCGCAGCCACTCGCGCAGCGCCTCGATCCAGCGCAGCTTGTAGGCGAACTTGTCGCTGCCGGGCGCCTCGCCGTTGGGGAAGTAGGCGCCGATCACGCGCAGGCCGCCGTAGTGCCCGGTGATGACGCGCGTCTGCGCGTCGTCGAAGCCCGGGATGTTGCGCACGACGTCGCTGGCCGCGCCGCGCGTGAGCAGCGCCACGCCGTTGTAGGTCTTCTGGCCGAAGCATTGCGCCGTGTAGCCGGCGGCCTCGATCGCGGCGTGCGGAAAGCGCTCGTCGACGAGCTTGGTCTCCTGCAGCACGATCGCGTCCACCGGATGGCTCTCGAGCCAGGACAGCAGCTGCGGCAGGCGCACGGCGAGCGAATTCACGTTCCAGGTGGCGAGTTGCATGTCTTCGTCCTCAGACCGTCTGTGGCGAGCGCGGCGCCCGGGAGCGTCCACGCGTGGCGCGAGTCGGCCGTGGCCGTGCGCATGCGCACTGCTCAGCGCCGACGCCGGCAGGTGACGAAGGCGTACGGCGTGCCGTCGGCCGCGGTCGCGCCGCGCCGCTCGACCTCGACGAACTGCGTGCGGTCGAAGGCCGGGAAGAAGGTGTCGGCGCCGTCGTAGATGCGGTCGACCTCGGTCAGGAGCAGTTCGTCGGCCAGCGGCAGCACCTGCGCATAGACGTCGCCGCCGCCGATCACGTAGACGACGTCTTCGGCTGCCAGCAGCGCCAGCGCGGCGTCGAGGTCGGGCACGACTTCGGCGCCGCGGGCCGCGTAGCCCGCCTTGCGGCTCAGCACGACGTTGCGCCGCTCGGGCAGCGGGCGAAAGCGCCCGGGCAGCGACTCCCAGGTGCGTCGTCCCATCAGCACCGCGTGGCCGATGGTCGTGCTGCGGAAGTGGCGCTGGTCGGCCGGCTCGCGGAACAGCAGCTCGTTGCCGCGGCCGATGGCGCCGTCGCTTGCGACGGCGGCGACGAGCGAGAGCTTCACACCGCCACCGGCGCCTTGAGCGCCGCATGGTGCCGGTAGTCGACGATCTCGAAGTCGTCGTACTCGTAGCCGTCGATCGAAGGCGGCCGGCGCCCGATGCGCAGCGTGGGGAAGGGATACGGCGTGCGCGCCAGCTGCAGCGCGACCTGCTCGACGTGGTTGTTGTAGATGTGGCAGTCGCCGCCGGTCCAGACGAAGTCGCCCACGTCGAGGTCGCACTGCTGCGCCAGCAGGTGCGTGAGCAGCGCGTAGCTGGCGATGTTGAACGGCACGCCGAGGAAGACGTCGGCGCTGCGCTGGTACAGCTGGCACGACAGCCGGCCGCGCTGCCCCGGCGCGGCGCCCGGCGCGACGTAGAACTGGAACAACGCGTGGCACGGCGCGAGCGCCATCTGCGGCAGTGCCGCCACGTTCCAGGCGCTGACGACGATGCGGCGGCTGTGCGGGTCGGTGCGCAGCTGGCGCACGACCTCGGCGATCTGGTCGACGTGGCCGCCTGCGGGCGTGGGCCAGTTGCGCCACTGCACGCCGTACACCGGGCCGAGGTCGCCGTCGGCACGCGCCCACTCGTCCCAGATCGTCACGCCGCGCTCCTGCAGCCAGCGCACGTTGGCCTCGCCGCGCAGGAACCACAGCAGCTCGAGCGCGATGCTCTTCCAGTGCACCTTCTTGGTCGTCACGAGCGGAAAGCCCTCAGCGAGGTCGAAGCGCATCTGGTGGCCGAACACGCTGCGCGTGCCGGTGCCGGTGCGGTCGGCCCTGGCCACGCCATGCTCGAAGACATGGCGCATGAAGTCCTCGTAGGTGCTGCGCACGGGCCGCGTGTCCATGGTCCGATTATGTCGACGGCCGCGCGCGCGGGCGTCGGCCGCTCAGGCGTCGTCCGTCTCGAGGTTGAACTGCATCGCCGCCAGCCGCGCGTAGAGGCCGCCGCGCGCCACCAGCTCGTCGTGGCGGCCGCTGTCGACGATGCGTCCGCCGTCCATGACGACGATGCGGTCGGCGCGCAGCACCGTCGCCAGGCGGTGCGCGATGACGATCGTCGTGCGGTCGTGCATCGCCGCCTCGAGCGCGGCCTGCACCATGCGCTCGCTCTCGGCGTCGAGCGCGCTCGTCGCCTCGTCGAGCAGCAGCAGCGGCGGGTTCTTGAGCATCGCGCGCGCGATCGCGATGCGCTGGCGCTGGCCGCCCGACAGGCGCACGCCGCGCTCGCCCAGGTGCGTCGCGTAGCCCTCGGGCAGCGCGCAGATGAAGTCGTGCGCGAAGGCCGCCCTGGCCGCCGCCTGCACCTCGGCCTCGCTCGCCGCGGGGCGGCCGTAGCGGATGTTGTCCAGCGCCGAGGTCGAGAACACCGTGCTGTCCTGCGGCACGATGCCGATGCGCCCGCGCACGTCGGCGAGCGACGCACGGTTCACCGGCACGCCGTCGATCGTGATGCGGCCCGAGCGCACGTCGTAAAAGCGCATCAGCAGCTGCAGCACCGTGCTCTTGCCCGCGCCGCTGGGGCCGACCAGGGCCAGCGTCTCGCCGGCGCGCACGTCGAGCGTGAAGTCGGCCAGCGCGTGGTGGCGCGGCCGCGACGGGTAGTGGAACGTGACCTGCTCGAAGCGCACCGTCGAGCCGCCGCGCGCCGGCGGCAGCGGCAGCGGTGCCTCGGGCTCGGCCACCGGCGAACGCGCGGCCAGCAGTTCCATCAGCCGCTCGGTGGCGCCGGCGGCGCGCAGCACGTCGCCGTAGACCTCGCTCAGCACCGCCACCGCGCTCACCAGGATGATGACGAAGAGCACGGTCTGACCGAGGTGGCCGGCGCTGATCGTGCCGGCGATCACCGCCTGCGTGCCCTGGTACAGGCCCCACAGCAGCGCGCCGAAGGTGGCGCTGATGACGAAGGCGGTGAAGGCCGAGCGGATCCAGGTGCGTTTGATCGCGGTGTCGAAGGCGCGCTCGGTGGCGTCGCCGAAGCGCGCCGCCTCGCGCCGTTCCTGCACGTAGCCCTGCACGACCGGAATGGCGTTGAGCACCTCGGCGGCGATGGCGCTGGAGTCGGCGACGCGGTCCTGGCTGGCGCGGCTGAGCTTGCGCACGCGGCGCCCGAAATACACCGTGGGCAGCACGATGAGCACGAGGATGCCCAGCACCTGCGTCATGACCCACGGGTTGGTGACGACGAGCGCGACGAGCGCGCCGATGCCCATCACGGTGTTGCGCAGCCCCATGCTGAGCGAGCTGCCGACCACCGTCTGCACGAGCGTCGTGTCGGTGGTCAGGCGCGAGAGCACTTCGCCGGTCTGCGTGTGCTCGAAGAACTCCGGACTCTGGTGCACGACGTGTGCGTAGACCGCGTTGCGCAGGTCGGCCGTGATGCGCTCGCCGAGCCACGACACCATGTAGAAGCGCGCGGCCGAGAACAGGCCCAGCGCGGCGCCGACGGCGAACAGCATCAGGAAGTGGTTGCGCAGCGCGAGCACGCGCGCGCCGGGGTCGGCCGCGACCAGGCCCTGGTCGATCAACCCTCTGAGAGCCAGGGGAAAGACCAGCGTGCTCGCCGCGGCGCCGACGAGGAACAGGCCGGCCAGCGCGATGCGGCCGCGGTAGGGCCGCACGTAGGGCAGCAGGCCACCCAGCGAGCGCGGCGTGCTGGCGGCGGCGCGCGTCGAATGCTCGGACATGGGCGCAAGTCTATGCGGGCGGCCTCCAGCGGCCCTGGTTTCGGGGGGTGTGTGACGCTTGTGGCGGTGCGCGTGACACCGGAGCGCCCCGGTTGTGGTCGAATAGCGGCCAGACGACTTCGATGAGTCCAGCCGTGCCCGCTCCAACCCGTCCCCGCATGGGAATGCCGCTCGGGCTGCTTGCCGCGCTGCTGGCCGCGGCGTCGATCGTGCTGGCGGCCGGCGTCGGTTACCTGCTGGCCGCCGCCGCCGGCATACGCGAACCCTGGCTCGTGGCCGTCGCCGCGGCGAGCGGCATGACGCTCACCGCGCTGCCGATCGGCGCGCTGCTGTACGGCCTGGCGCGTGCCACCGGGCGCAGCAAGCCGGCGCCCGAAGCACCGGCGCCCAGCGGCCCCGTGCTGGCGCGCGAGCGCTTCCTGGAGCTCGCCGAGCGCGAGTGGGCGCGCGCGCGGCGCTACGGCAGCGGCGCCGCGCTGCTGCTGGTCGAGATCGACCGCTACGCCCGTCTCACCGAGCGCCAGGGCGACGAGGGCGGGGCGGCGATGCTGAACGCGCTCGCGCTCGACATCTCACCCACGCTGCGCGCCGCCGATGCGCTGGCCGAATACGGCGAGGGCCAGCTGGCGGTCTTCCTCGCGCAGGCCGACGCGCTCGGCTCGCTCGACGTGGCCGAGCGCATCCGCGAACGTGCCGAGATGCTGCCGGCCGGGCAGCGCGACGAGCGCCTGCGGCCGAGCGTGAGCATCGGCGTCGCGCACCTGCGTGCCGCCCACCTGCACCTGCAGGCCTTGATCGAGGATGCCGGCGATGCCCTGTACGCCGCGCGTCAGGCGGGCGGCAACTGCGTGCGTGCGGCGCCGGTGGAGGTGAGCCGCTTCTCGGCGCCCGGCTCGCGGCGCAACGACCAGCGCGCGCCCAAGGCCTGAACCTGGCGCATCGACGGGATTTCCGCCACGTTGTGGCGCGTTCCGGCGTTCTGGCGCCTTGCGGCAGCCCACGTACCCAGCGTCGATGCGCGCGCTCTCAGCCGAGCCGCAGCCGCCCGGCGTAGCCGGTCATCTCGAGGTAGCCCAGGCCGATGCGATGGCCGCGCGCGTCGAGCAGCTCGGCGAGGCCTTCCCAGTACACGGCGCCGAAGACGCGATCGCCGGCGAGCTCCTGTGCGTCGAGCAGCGCGCGCACTCCGAAGCGGCCCGCGGGCGTTTCGATGCGCCAGGCAACGGGGTAGTCGGCGTTCGTCTGCGCGCTGCGCCAGCGGCGCTGTGGCCCGAACGCCACCGTCCGCGGCCCGAACGCCACGGCCTGCGGTCCCGGCGCAGATGCCGGGTTGCGGCTGCCGCCTTCGCGCCAGCTGCCGCCGGCCCACAGCGCCGAGCCGTCGGCGCGGCGCAGCCTGAACGCGGTGAGCGCGGCGCCGTCGAACAGATTCATGCCGATCCAGTCCCAGCCGACGGCCTCGGGGTGCAGCAGCTCGTCGCTCCATTCGTGGTCGAGCCAGGCGCGCCCCGTGCCGGCGAACGCGAGCTCGTCGACGCGGCCACGCGCGCCCAATGCGAGCTGCGGCTCGCTGTAGTAGTGGCTGGCCTGGCGCTCGTCGGGCCCCTTGCGCGAGAAGCCCGCCTCGCCCTGCAGCAAGACGGATTGGCTACATCGTGCCTCGAGCTCGAGCGCGAGGCCCGGTTCGGCGACGTGCGCTCGCCAGTGCGCGCCCGTGCGCTGCAGTGACCAGGGGCCCAGGCGCAGCGCGGCGTCGTCGAGTGCGGCGGCGTCGGGGCGCGCATCGGCGGCGCCCGACCAGCGCGCGATGCGCTGCACGTGGCGGTGGCGCGCCGTCGCCAGATCCGTCACCGCGGCATGCGCGAACAGCAGCTGGCGCGCCGCAAAGCGGCTGCGGCTGGCCGCGGCCAGCCCTGTCGCGCTGCGAAAGAACGTCACCTGGACACCATGGGTCGGCGCCGCCGGCGTGCCGATCCAGCCCGTGAGGTACCACCACTCGGTGCGCGAATCGGGATGTGCGCCGTGGTCGCGCGGGAAGCGCAGCGCACGGCCGCGCTGCACGCGGTCCGGCGCCACGACGACATCCCCACCGGCAGCGCCACCCCCACCGGCTCCGGCACCGGCACCGGCGTGCGGGCCGGCGGCACCGAGCGCGGCCAGCGCGCGCAGCCAGCGGCGCCGCTGCGGGCTCACCAGTCCTCCTTCACCGACAGCACAGCGCGACGTGCCACGGCGCCGCGCGCGGCGAGCGCCGACGTGGCGACACCGGCGGCCAGGACCGCGGCCGCCAGCGCCCCCAGCCGCGTCGGCGGCAGCACGAGCTCCATCGTCCAGTGAAAGCTCTGCGGGTTGACGACGTACACCAGCACCACGGCGACCGCGATGCCGAGCGCGACCCCGAGCAGCGTGCCGACCGCGAGCCACGCCGCGGCCTCGCCGCACACCAGCGCCAGCACCTGGCGGCGTGTGAGCCCGAGATGGGCGAGCAGGCCGAACTCCTTGCGCCGGGCAAGCACCTGCGTCGAGAGGCTGGCGCCGATGCCGACCAGGCCGATCGCGATCGCCACCACCTGCAGGTAGTAGGTGACGGCAAAGCTGCGATCGAAGATGCGCAGCGAGGCGGCACGCAGCTCGCGCGTCGTCGCGAACTCGAGCAGCGGGCCGCCGTCACCGAGTGCACGCAGCGCGCCAAGCACCGGTTCGGGCTCGGTGCCGGGTGCGAGCCACAGCGCCAGCTCGTTGACGCGATCGTCGCCGGTGAGCGCGCGGTAATCGGCGAGGTCGATCGCGATGGCGCCGAACTGGCGCGCGTAGTCGCGCCAGATGCCGCGCACGTCGGCCTCGACGAAGGTGTCGTCGGTGGCCGGCGCAGCGCCCGGCGTCGACGCGTGGCGCACCGGCAGCGGCAGCCTCATCGTCGTTCCCGGCGCGACGCCGTAGAGTGACGCCACCGCTTCGCTCACGAACACACCGGGCCGTCCGGTTCGCGGCGGCAGTGGCGGCGCGCGCAGCGGCAGCGAGGCGGCGGCATCGCCGAGCGGGCGTGCGAGCAGGGTCACCGCGGGCCGGCCGGGGGCGAGTTGCAAGGCGCGCACGCGCGTCGCACGCACGCGCGCGACGCCGGGCAGCGCGGCGGCGCGCGCCAGCAGATCCGCCGGCAGCCACGCCGCTTCGGCGGCTGCCGCGCTCGCGGTGCTGCGCGCGTAGATGTCGGCCGGCAGCACCGCATCGAGCCAATGCGCGACGCCGTCGCGAAAGCTCGTCACCATCACCGTGAGCGCCACGCACAGCGCCAGGCTCGAGACCACGCCGGCCACCGCGGCGGTGGCGGTGGCGCGCTGCCAGCGCGCGCGTCGCCAGGCGAGCAGCGCGAGGGCATGCCGGGGCCGAGGCAACCGCGCCAGCACGAGTTCGACCAGCGCCGGGATCAGCGCCACGCCGCCCGACAGCAGCGCGGCCACGGCGAGGTAGGCGGCGATCGGCAGACCGGCCACGGGTGGCGCGAAGGCGAGCAGCACACCGAGCACGAGCAGCGCGAGCGCAGGCCAGGCCGGCGCCGGCCTGGCGACGCCGCTGCCCAATCCCTTGAGCGCCTGGGCCGGCACCAGCGCCTGCGCGGCGCGTGCCGGCCACCAGCCGCCGACCAGTGCCGACGCGATGCCCAGCAGCGCGAAGACGAGCGCGCCGCTCACGCTGGCGTGCAGCGTCGGCGCGAGGCCGCGAAAGAAGCCGCCGCCCAGATCGCCGCCGAGCCAGCGCAGCGCCGCCAGCGCCATCGCGGTGCCGAGCGCGAGCCCGAGCGCGCTGCCCAAGAGGCCGAGCAGCGCGCACTCGGCGAGCACGAGTGCGCGTCGTTCGCCTGCGGTGAGCCCGAGCACGCCGAGCAGCGCGAAGGCCGGCGTGCGCTGCGCGATGGCGAGCGACACCACCGAGTAGACGAGGAAGGCGCCGACGAACAGCGCCACCAGCGCCAGCACGGTGAGGTTGACGCGATAGGCGCGCGACGGGCTGCTTGCGCGCTGCTCGCCTTCGTCGCCTGACGCTGCCCTCACGTCGGCAGGCAGCGCCAGGCGCGCGAGCAGCGCGGCGTGATCGGTCCCGGGCGCCAGCCGCAGATCGATGCGCGTCAGGCGCCCTTCCATGCCGAACAGCGTCTGCGCGCCGGCGATGTCCATGACGACGAGCGGCGTGCCGCCGGCGGCCACGTCGCCGGCGACCCTGAGCGGCTGCCACCGCTCGCCGGCGCGGATCTGCAGCGTCGGCAGCGTCGGCAGCGCGCCGGCGTGGCTCGGCGGCGTCGGCGCTGTGCCGGCCGCAGTCTG
>JAFECX010000232.1 GCA_018241895.1 Pseudomonadota bacterium | reverse complement strand
GGGCAGGTTTGCGCGGACCGTTCAGAGCACCACCTTGACCATCGGGTGCGTGCTGAGCGTGCGGTACAGCGCGTCGAGCTGCTCGCGGCTGGTGGCCGTGATGGTCACGGTCAGCCCGAGGTAGTTGCCGCCGCGGCTGAGGCGGCGCTCGACGCTGGCCGCGTCGAAGCCGGGGTCGAAGCCGCGCACGACCTGCACCACGGCGGCCTCGAAGCCCTCGACGTGCGCCCCCATGACCTTGATCGGGAACGCGCTCGGATACTCGATCAGGCTCTGCTCGGGCGGGATGTCGGGCAACGTGCCGGGCATGGTCGCACTCGTGGCTTCGGAAGTTCTGGCGGGGCGCACGCGACGCGCTCTGTGCACGCGCTCCATGGACGGGCGCTGTGGACGGACGCTGTGGACGGACGCTGTGGACGGACGCTCAGATCGACATCGTGCGCTTGGCCACCTGGTAGGCCTCGTACAGCCGCGCGTACACCGGCCCGGGCCGCCCGCGCATCGCGCCGTGGCCGACCGGCTCGCCGTCGATGCGCGTCACCGGCAGCACCTCCTTGGTGGCCGAGGACAGCATCACCTCGTCGGCGCTGCGCAGTTCGGCCTCGGAGATCGGACGCAGGTTGTAGGCGATGCCGCAGTCCTCGCACAGCTCGCGCAGCAGTTCGACGCGGATGCCCTCGAGCACATGCTCGCTCCTGGGCACGCCGAGCAGGGCGCCCTCGTGCACGATCCACACGTTGCAGGCCGCCGCCTCGGTGAGCCAGCCGTTGCGCAGCATGATCGTCTCGGTGGCGCCCTGGTCGGCCGACAACTGGCGCGCCAGCACGTTGCCCAGCAGGCTGATGCTCTTGATGTCGCCGCGCTCCCAGCGGAAGTCGCTTGCGGTGATGCAGGCCACGCCCTGGTGGCGCTGCTCGGCCGAGGGCGAGCGCATCGGGTTGGTCATCATGAACACCGTCGGCACCAGGCCCTGGGGCATGACGTGATCGCGCGGCGCGACGCCGCGCGTGATCTGCATGTAGACCACCTGGTCGCTCGCCGCCTCGGCGCGCACGAGCGCGCGGCAGCGCGCCAGCCATTCGTCGCGCGTGGCCGGATTGGGGATGCGCAGCTTGAGCAGCGAGCGCGCCAGGCGCGCCATGTGCTCGTCGAAGCGGAACAGGCGCTTGTCGTACACCGGCACCACCTCGTAGACGCCGTCGCCGAACACGAACCCGCGGTCGAGGACGCTCACCCTGGCCTGCGAGACGCGCAGGTACTCGCCGTCGAGGAAGCAGTGGGCGTCGTGCATGGCGCTGGCCTGGGTGGCGGTCCGTGAAGCGCGTCATTGTGGCAGGCCGCCGACGACGGCGTGAGGCCGCGGCGGCGATGGCGGCCATGATGGCGCATGCGGGTGCCCGGATCCGCCTGCCGCGCCACGCCCGGTGCACGCGGCTACCATAGCCGCCCACGAGGGCGAGCGGCACCGCGGGTGCCGCCGATGCAATGGGTGAGACGATGAAGCGCTATGCACACCTGGCCGATCTCGAGGCGCTGGTCGGGCAGGAGATCGGCACGAGTGACTGGGTGCCGGTCGACCAGGCCCGCATCGACCGCTTTGCCGAGGCCACCGGCGACCGCCAGTGGATCCACGTCGATCCGGTTCGTGCCGCCAGCGGCCCCTACGGCACCACGATCGCGCACGGCTACCTCACGCTGAGCCTGCTGCCGCTGCTGTTCGAGACCGGCTTCGCGATCGACGACGTGAAGATGGGCGTCAACTACGGCCTCAACCGCGTGCGTTTTCCGGCCCCGGTGCCGGCGGGCAGCCGGCTGCGCGGGCGCTTCGAGCTGCTCGCCTACGAGCCGATCGCCGGTGGTGCGCAGCTCACGCTGCGCACCACCGTCGAGCTCGGGGCCGGCGGCAAGCCCGCCTGCATCGCCGAGAGTGTCTCGCGCCGATTCGTCTGAACATTCGCCCGCCCGGGTGGTTGCCGGTGGCCCTGGGCAGCGCCCACAATGCTCCGGCCCACGCGGCCTGCCGGGGCCAGGAGTCGCGATGAAAGTCCTGCTGGTCGACGATCACCCGCTCATCCTCACGGCGCTCGAGACGGTGATCCAGAGCATCGGCGGCGACGTGACGGTGCTCGGCACCGAGACCGCGGCGGCGGCTCGTGCGGCGCTGCGCGAGGCCGACGACTTCGACCTCGTGCTGCTGGACCTGGCGCTCGGCGATGCCGACGGATTCACGGTGCTTTCCGAGTTCCGCCAGACCTGGCCCGCGGTGCCGGTCGTGGTCGTGTCGGCCAGCGAGCGCACGAGCGACGTCATCCGCGCCATCGACCTGGGCGCGATGGGCTTCGTGCCCAAGAGCAGCTCGCACGCCGAGCTGCACGAGGCGTTGCGTATGGTGATGTCGGGGTCGATGTACGTGCCGCCCGCGCTGCTGGGGCTCGATTTCGCGCAGGAGCGCGCGCGGCTCGAAGCCGAGACGGTGCCGGGCGTCATGCGCCCCGGCGGCTACGGCAGCGAGCGCACGCTGCTCGAGGCCGGCGCGCGCGCCGAAACGCACCAGGTGGTGCCGCGGCTGGAGGACCTGGGGCTCACGCCGCGCCAGGCCGAGGTGCTGGGCCTGCTGCTGCAGGGCCTGCCCAACAAGCTGATCGCGCGCCAGCTCAACCTGTCGGTGGAGACCGTGAAGGACCACGTCGCTGCGGTGCTGCGCGCGCTCAACGTGCACACGCGCACGCAGGCCGTGCTCGCCGTCAGCCAGATGACGCAGGGGCAGGGCGGTTTCGTGACGCTGACGCGCCGCTACGGTGGCAGCTGAACCCGCTGCCGCCGCGCCGGGGCCGGGCGTGCCGAATCCCGACGCGCCGGCGCCCGGGCGCGCGTCGCGCGCCGAGGCCGGGCGGGCCGAGCTCGACCACCTGCGCACGCTGTTCGTGCAGACGCCGGCCACGCTCGTCGGCTACGCGCTCGGGGCGGCGGTCGTGGTGTGGCTGTTCTGGAGCCTGGCGCCGCGGCCGCTGATGCTGGGCTGGCTCGGCGCGATGGCGCTGCTGTGGCTGCTGCGGCTGGCGCACTACCTGCGCTTCGTGCGCCACTTGCGCGTCGACGACGCGACGCTGGGCCGCTGGCGCACGAGCTGGCAGGCGCTGGTGCTGCTCAACGGCGCGCTGTGGGGGCTGGCCGGATGGCTGTTCTGGGGCCTGGGCGCGCCGTACCAGCGCCTGGGGCTCATCCTCGTGCTGTACAGCTACTGCGTGAGCTCGGTGCAGTTGCTGGGCACGCAGCCGCGCGTGTTCGTCGGCTTCATCTCCGTGGTGTTTGCGCCCGTCATCGTGCGCATCGCCAGCGACAGCGGCGAAACCGGGCACGTGCAGCTGGCGGTGATCGCGACCATCCTGTTCCTGTCGACGGTGCTGATGGTGCGCACCTACGGCAGCGCGCTGGGCATGGTGATTGCGCTCAAGGCGCGCACCGAGGAGCTGGCCGAGCGGCTGCGCGTGCAGATCGGCGTGGCCGACGAGGCACGGCGCGCCGCCGAGGCCGCCAGCCGCGCCAAGACGCAGTTCTTCGCCGCCGCCAGCCACGACCTGCGCCAGCCGCTGCACGCGATGGGCCTGTTCGCCGAGGCGCTGCGCCAGCGCAGCCACGACCCCGAGGTGGCGTCGCTGGTCAACAGCATCAACGAGAGCGTCGACGCGCTCGAGGGCCTGTTCAGCGAGCTGCTGGACATCACGCGCATCGACACCGGCGGCGTCGAGGTGCACGCGCAGCCGCTGCGCATGAAGGAGCTGTTCGCGCGGCTGCGGCTGCAGTTCGAGCCGATCGCCTTCGAAAAGGGCCTGCTGCTGGCCTTTCGCGGCGAGCAGCACGTCGCGCAGGCCGATCCGGTGCTGCTCGAGCGCGTGCTGCGCAACCTGGTGAGCAACGCCATCCGCTACACCGACGACGGCGGCGTGCTCGTCAGCTGCCGCCGCCGCACCGAGCGCACCGGCGCGCGGCTGCTGGTGCAGGTGTGGGACAGCGGCATCGGCATCGCCGAGGCCGGCCTGCCGCGCATCTTCGACGAGTTCTACCAGGTGCACAGCCAGCGCCCGCTCGAGGCGCACCAGCGCAAGGGGCTGGGCCTGGGCCTGGCGATCGTCAAGCGCCTGGCGGCGCTGATGGAGGCGCCGCTCGCGGTGCGCTCGCGCATCGGCCGCGGCACCGTGTTCTCGATCGTCGTGCCCGTCGGCCGCGCGCCGCGCACGATCGACATGCCCGCCGGCGGCAGCACCAAGGCGCCGCTCGGCCTCACGCTGCAGGGGCGCCTGATCGTCGTCGTCGAGGACGAGGCCGCCGTGCGCGAGGGGCTGGTCGTGCTGCTGCAGGCCTGGGGGGCTGCGGTGGCCGCCTTCGACACGGTCGAGGCGCTCGAGGCCTGGCTGGCCTCCGAGCGCGCGCAGGCGCCCGACCTGCTGCTGGTCGACTACCGACTGCCCGGCGCGCGCACCGGCATCGATGCGCTGGTGGCTGCGCGCGCGCGCTGGCGCGAGCGCCGGCTGCCCGCCATCGTCATCACCGGCAGCAGCCTCGCCGGCCACGAGGACGAGGCGGTGACGCACGACTACCACCTGCTGATCAAACCCGTGCTGCCCAACAAGCTGCGCGCCATGATCGCGTTCAAGCTCGGCGTGCGCTGACGCCGCTCGGGCGGCGGCCGTCGACGGTCTGCCGCAGCGATTTCGCCGCTTCAGGCGGCGGGCGGCGGCGCGGCGTGGCGCAGCGTCTCGGAGGGGCGCTCGCCGAACATGCGCCGGTAGTCGCTGGCGAAGTGGCTGAGGTGCCAGAAGCCCCAGCGCGCGGCGATGTCCTGCACCGTGGCGCGTTCGGGGTCGGCGCACCGGAGCATGCGCCGCGCGCCGTTCAGGCGCATGGCACGCAGATAGCCCACGGGGTTGATCTGCAGCACTTCCTGGAAGCTGTACTGCAGCGTGCGCCGGCTCACGCCAAGGACACGGCACAGGTCCTCGACGGTGAGCGGCTGCTCGACGTGCTCGCGCATGTATTCCTGCGCGCGCGCGACGATCGCATGGCGCGCGGTGGGCGAGGGCACCGCGCGCCCCTGGCCGGTGGGCCAGGCAGCCACCTGCATCATGCGCGAGACGAGCGCGTACTGCAGGCACGTCTGTACCGCGGCGTGCTGCAGCAGCGCGGGGTTGCGCGTCAGCGTGTCCAGCACCTCGAGCAAGAAGCTGCGAAGGCGCCCCACGCCGCGGTGCGGACCATCGATCACGGGCGTGGCGCGCAGGGCCGATCCGATCTGCTCGTGCTCGACATCGTGGCCGTGGCGGGCGAGCATCCCGACCGGCACCGAGACGGCAACGATGTCGAAGCCTTCGGGCGCGCGCAGGTCCAGTTCGTTGCCGTCGTGCATGGCCATCACGCTGTCGCCGCCGATCGGTCGGCCGCAGTAGTAACCCTGGCCCTGCATGGCGACCGGCACGCCGAAGGCATGGTCGCCGGTGCACATCAGCCCGGCCTCGTGCACCGACCGGCTGGTGGTTTCGCGAAACAACTGGATGCCGCGAAAGCGGATCTCGAGGAAGCTGCCGGCAAAGGGGCCGGGCGTGAGCTGCTCGTAGATCTGATCCCAGCCGCGCAGGCAGGCGGCCTGCTCGGCGACGTCGCGGGTGCGGCGGCGTTCCAGCGAGTACGGTACCGGCGCGGCCTTCGCCCCGCACGTGCGCCCCCCCGTGGAGGCGCCCGGTAGGGCCGCGGCACCGTTGCTCTTCACGGTCGCGATGCTGCCCTGCGACGGTGCTGCGGGCAATCATGGATGTCATGGATCCCGGCCTCCGGTATCTTCGCCACGACCGGGAAGACCCGCAGAAGTCGGCAAATCGGATCCGGTTTGCCGATTTCGGCTAACGAGCGCCGGCCATCCCTGCCTAGACTGCGCGGTCGATCGCGCTGCGCCGGCGTGCCAACGCCCACGCAGCGCTATCGCGGTGCACAACGAGGAGCGATCCTGATGCGTCATCTGCGCGCGCTCATCTTCTGGCTCGGGGCCTGCCTGGCGGCCAGCGCGTCGGCCCAGCTCCAGCACGAGACGCTGACCGTCGCCAAGCTGCCGGCGCCGACGCCGCATCGGCTGTACATCACCGACATCTCCTTCCTGCACATCGTCGACGGACGGCTGCACGTCGTCGACGGCGACGCGCTGAAGTACCTCGGCATGCTGTCCACCGGCTATGCCGGCCTGAGCACGCTGTCCAACGACGGCAAGGAGATGTACGTCGCCACCACGTACTACTCGCGGCTGTCGCGCGGCGAGCGCAGCGACGTGGTCGACATCCACGACACGCAGACGCTCGAGCACAAGGGCGAGATCCCGATCCCGCCGCGCCATGCGCAGGCGCTGCCGTACAAGGGGCTCGCGCGCGTGTCCTCCGACGGCCGCTGGCTGCTGGTGCAAAACGCGACGCCGGCGTCCTCGGTCAGCGTGGTCGACCTGCGCGCGCGCAAGTTCGCGGCCGAGGTCGCCACGCCGGGCTGCTGGATCATCGTGCCGTCGCAGACTGTCGGCAGCCGCTTCGCGACGCTGTGCGGCGACGGCACGCTGCAGGCGATCGAGCTCAACGACGACGGCACGCTCAAGTCGCGCAAGCGCAGCGCGCGCTTCTTCGATGCGGATGCCGACCCGGTCTTCGTGCACTCCGAGGCCGTCGGCGACCGTCACTACTTCGTCTCGTTCCTGGGCCGGTTGTACGCCGCCGATCTGTCCGGCGAAACGCCCCAGGTCGAGGCGCCCTGGTCGCTCGTCGACAAGGCCGACCAGGCCAAGCGCTGGCGCCCGGGCGGCTACCAGCTGATGGCCATCCATCGCCCGAGCAAGCGCCTGTTCGTCGCCATGCATCCGGGCGGCGCCGAAGGCAGCCACAAGAACCCGGCGCAGGAGATCTGGGTCTTCGACCTCGAGACGCACCAGCGCCTGGCGCGCCTGCCCGGGCACAACGCGATCGCGATGACCATCAGCCAGATCGCCCAGCCCAAGCTCTTCGCGCTCGATGCGCTCAAGGGCGGCTTCGTCGTCTACGACGCCGGACCCAAGCCGCGCTACCTCACGCGCATGGGCGACGTGGGCGAAACGCCGACGCTGCTGGCGCTGCCGTGAGCGCGTGAGGCCATGACGGGCGCCTGTTCCGCCGCCGGGGGCTGAATGCTCGATCCGACGCTGCCCCAGATGTTCGCCGCGGCGCTGGCGATCGTGCTGCTCGGCGGCGCCTGGCACAAGCTGCGTGACATGGAGGGTTTCGTTGCCGCCGTCGAACAGTACCGGCTGCTGCCCGCCGCGCTGACGGCGCCGGCGGCCTGGCTGCTGCTCGCCGTCGAGCTGGCAGCCGGTGTGTTGCTGCTGCCGCTGGCCACGCGTGCCGGCGGTGCCTGGCTGGCGCTCGCGCTGCTGGCGCTGGTGACGACGGCCGTGGCGATCAATCTGCGGCGCGGGCGCCGCGACATCGATTGCGGCTGCGGCGGCCCGGAGGGCGGGCCGCACCTGTCCTGGGGCCTGGTGCTGCGCAACGGTGTGCTCGGCGCGGCGGCGCTGCTTGCCGTCGCCGCGCCGGCACCGCGCGAGCTGGTGTGGCTCGATCGGCTCACGGTGCTTGCCGGCGCGCTGGCGCTGTGGGGCCTGTACGCCGCTGCCAACCAGTTGATGGCCAACCAGCCACGGCTGCTCAGACTGAGGAACCGCACGCCATGACCGACGCGCTCGTCATCTCCAACGTCGTGCTGTGGGTCGTCGTGCTCGCGCTGCTGGTGGCGGTGTTCGCGCTCGCGCGCCAGATCGGCATCCTGTACGAACGCGTGGCGCCGATGGGCGCGCTGATGATCGATTCCGGTCCCGCGGTGGGCGATCCGGCGCCGCGGCTCGAGCTGCCCACGCTCGACGGCGGCCGGCTCGCCGTCGGTGCCGCCGGCCTGCACAGCCAGCTGCTGTTCTTCGTCTCGCCCACCTGCCCGGTGTGCAAGAAGCTGCTGCCGATCGTCAAGTCGATCGCGGCCGCCGAAGCGGGCTGGCTGCGCGTCGTCTTCGCCAGCGACGGCGAGGCGCAGGCGCACGTCGCGATGCGCCGCCGCGCGGCGCTCGAGGCCTTCCCGTACGTCCTGTCGAGCGAGCTGGGCATGGCGTTTCGCGTCGGCAAGCTGCCGTACGCGGTGCTGCTCGACGAGGCGGGCCGGGTGCGCGCCAAGGGGCTGGTGAACTCGCGCGAGCAGCTCGAGAGCCTGTTCACCGCCAAGGAGCTGAACGTGGCCTCGGTGCAGGACTACGTCGCCGGACAGGGGGTGGGACGATGAAGTGGTTCGATGACTTGTTCGAGCGCACGAGCCGTCGCGCGGCGCAGCGCGTCTCGCGCCGCGGTGCCGTGGTCGGCGTCGGTCGCCTGCTGGTGGGGGCCGCATTCACGCTGCCGGTGCTGCCCTTCGACCGCATCGCGCGCGCCGCCGAGGGCGGCAAGAAGAAGGAGCCCGGGGCGCAGGATTGCGACTACTGGCGCTATTGCGGCGTCGACGGTTTCCTGTGCTCGTGCTGCGGCGGCACGATGTCGACCTGCCCGCCGGGCACCGAACCGTCGAAGGTGGCGTGGGTCGGCACCTGCCACAACCCGAAGGACGGCAAGGACTACCTCATCAGCTACAACGACTGCTGCGGCAAGACGGCCTGCGGGCGCTGCGTGTGCAACACCAACATCGGCGAGCGGCCCGGCTACCGCATGGGCCTGCACAACGACATCAACTGGTGCCTGGCCAACAGCAGCAGCACGATGTTCCACTGCACCACCTCGCTGGTGGTGGGGCTGGCGGAGAAGGGCTCGTGAAGCCGATGCGGCCGCGTACGGCCGTGCGCGCGGCGGCCACCGTGGCGGCCACCATGGCCGCCACGGTGGCCGCGGCGCAGGACGCAGGCGCGACGCTGTACGACCAGCAGTGCGCCGTCTGCCATGCCGCCAAGGGCGAGGGAATCCCGGGCTTCGCGCCCAGGCTCGCCGGCGAGCTCGGCGCGCGCGCCGCCAAGGCGTCGGGACGCGAGTACTTCGCGCAGCTCGTCGTCAGCGGGATGATGGGGCCGATCGTCTCCGGCGGCGAGAAATACAACGACGCGATGCCCGCGTTCGCCAGCCTGCCCGACGGGCAGCTCGTGGCGATCCTGGGCTACGTGCTGGGCGAGCTGAACGGCGTCGCACCGGAGCATCGCGTGAGCGCGCAGGACCTGGCCGCCGCACGCCAGCGCGCACTCGCGCCCAACGAAGTCCGCAAGCTGCGCGATCGCTAGCGCGGCGGCTGCCACCCTGACTGCGACGAGAGGTGCACGCATGAAGTCGATCAAGATCAAGTCCGCCGTGGCCATTGCCGCCGCCTGCATCGCCGGCGCGGCGATGGGCGCAGGCGAGCAGGACGCGGCCCGCCTGGGCAAGGACCTGACTCCCGCCGGCGCCGAGCCCGGCGCCAACAAGGACGGCAGCATCCCGGCCTGGAGCGGCACCGCGGCGCCGATGCCGGGCTGGGAGTACGGCAAGAAGCGCGTCGACTACTGGAAGCACAAGGGCGACAAGCCGCTGTTCTCGATCGACGCGTCCAACGTCGACAAGTACGCCGACAAGCTCGCCGCCGGCCAGGTGGCCGTGATCAAGCAGATCAAGGGCTACCGCATGGATGTCTATGCGAGCCACCGCGAATGCGGCATGCCCGACTTCGTGGTCGAGAACACGAAGAAGAACGTCGCCAAGGCCAAGCTTGCGGCCGACGGCTGGGGCCTCGCCGACGCCGTGGTGCCGGGCCTGCCGTTCCCGATCCCGGCCAATGGCACGCAGGCGATGTGGAACGCGAAGATGCGCTATCGCGGCGTGGGCATCCTGTTCCCGCACATCAACACCGCGGTCTCGCCGCGCAAGGGCAGCACGGACTGGATCATCGCCGGCCAGGAGCTGACCTTCTACTACCCGTGGGGCGTCAAGGGCTCGAACGATCTCGGCAAGTACCCGCCGGTCGAGTACTACGTGCTGTTCCAGTACGACTCGCCGCCGGCGCTGGCGGGCCAGGCGCTGTCGGTCACCTTCTTCCTCGACAAGCCCGGCAGCGAGACGTTCTATTACTTCCCCGGCCAGCGCCGCGTGCGCCGCATGCCGACCTATTCGTACGACTCGCCGCAGATCGGCCTCGAGAACCAGTACACGCTCGACGAGCCGATGGTCTTCAACGGCACGATCGACCGCTTCGACTGGAAGATCGTCGGCAAGAAGGAGATGTACGTCGGCTACAACGCGTTCGGCGCCTACGACTTCACGGCCAAGTTCCAGGACGTCGCGCACGACGATGCCATCGTGGCGAGCGCGCGGCGCTACGAACTGCACCGCGTCTGGGTGATCGAGGCGACGGTGAAGGCCGGCATGCGCCACACCGCACCCAAGCGCACCTTCTATCTCGACGAGGACAGCTGGGGCGTGATGGCCGCCGACGACTACGACGCGCAGGGCAAGCTGTTCAAGTACCGCGAGGGCTATCTGATCCCGTCGTACGAGACCGGGACCTGCGACGTGACGTCGTTCGCCCAGTACAACCTGGCCGAAGGGCGTTACCTGTTCGACATGAACCCGGTCGGCGGCGGCAAGGACATGCGCTGGGTGGTCGAGGCCGGGGGACCTCGCTTCAACCCGAGCTACTTCAGCGCCGAGAACGTGCGCGCGATCAGCGAACGCTGAGCGCCGACCGACCCGCCACCGGCACCCCGAGACCCCAGAGCAAACCCATGAAGACCCACCTCCTCTGCGCTGCCGTCGCCCTGGCCTGCACCGGCCCTGCCGCCGCGTTCACTTTCGAGTCCGGAGGGATCAGCGGCAACTTCGACTCGTGGCTCACGCTGGGCACCGGCATCCGGACGTCCAAGCCCGCCTGCGACACCATCATCGGCTTCATCGGCGGCGAAGCGGCACCGCCGAGCGGCGCCGGCGCACCGGCGGGCTGCATCGACGCCGGCGGCGGCACCAACGACCAGGGCAACCTGAACTACAGGCGCGGCCGGCCGTTCACGACCTATCTCAACGGCCTGCACGAGCTGCTGCTGAAGATGCCCGAGGGCTGGAAGTTCTTCGGCCGCGTTAACTGGCGCGCCGACGCCTCGGCGACGCACACCACGGGCTACCTCAGCGCCCTGCAAGGCGGCGTCGGCGAATCGCAGCCGGGCGGCGCGGACAAGCAGCTGCGCTTCAAGGCGCGGCTGCTCGACTTCTGGGTCAGCAAGGACTTCGCCCTCGGCGGCGAGCGCGCGCGCGTGCGCCTGGGCAACCAGGTCGTCAGCTGGGGCGAGAGCCTGTTCCTGCCCGGGGGCATCGACCAGACGAACGCGATGGACCTGATGCGGCTGTCGCAGCCCGGGGTGCAGTTGAAGGAGGTGGCGCTGCCGGCGCCGATCCTGAGTTTTGCGACCGGGCTCGGCCACGGCCTGAACATCGAGGCCTATGTGCAGGGGCATTGGAACAGCCACTACTTCCCGCCCATCGGCAGCTACTTCTCGGTGGCGACGGTCGGCACGGGCGCGGCCGCCTTCGGCGCCGCGGTCGGCTCGAACATCCCGACCCGGGGCGAGCCGAGCGACAGGGGGCAGTACGGCATGGCGCTGCGCTACCAGCCGGCCGGCACCGAAATCAATCTCGGCCTGTTCGCGATGCGCTACCATGACAAGGCGCCGGTGCTGGGCTTTTCGGACCCGCTGAGCGAGGGCGATCCCGGTGTGCACTGGAGCTACCTCGAGGGGCGCAAGCTGCTCGGCATCAGCGCGAACTTCCCCGTCGGCAACTGGGCGGTCGGCGCCGAGCTGTCGTATCGGCCGAAGGATCCGATCACGTTGCAGGTGATGCCCAACGAGGTGGACGGCGGCCTGTGCGTCAACGGCGGCCACTGCTACGTCGAGGAGAAGAAGTACCAGTTCCACCTGACCGGCATCCTCAGCATGACGCCGAGCGACTACGGCGGCATCCTGAACCTCCTGGGTGCCGACACCGCCACGCTGCTGGCCGAGGCGGTCGTCATCCACTATCCGAACCTCAAGCGCACCTACCAGGGCGTGCCGGTGGCGGCCGGTCTGTGGGGCTGGGGGCTGCTGGATCCGAGCGATCCCGCATTCGGAACCCCGCGCTCGGTCGGCGATCGCACATCGTGGGGCTACGCCTTCGATTTCAGCTGGACCTACGACGGCAAGATCATCCCGGGCTGGCAGGTGACGCCCGAGGTGTTCTACATGCAGGCCGTGCACGGGCGCACGCCGAACATCGTGGGGCTGTTCATGCAGGGCGCGAAATCGGCGAACTTCGCCGTCACGTTCGTGCAGAACGCGTCGGACTGGAAGGTCGGCGTGAACCTGGCGAAGTTCTGGGGCGGCTCGAGCGTGCTCGACCAGCCGCTCAGGAGTCGCGACTTCTTCGGCCTGTACGTGACGCGCGGCTTCTGAGCTGCGTCGACCCCCGCGCGGCCGGGCGTTGTCGGCCGCGCGGCCCGACGGCGGCGCGGCGAGGTCGCGGTCCCCACCCCCACGCTGCGTTGCGCGCGCGCTCCTTGCATGTCCACTCCCTCGCACGCCGGTGATGCCGGCGGCCTCCTGACGCGCGCCATCCTGCGCGCCGAGGCGGTGCTGTTCCGTGCCCGCGGCCCCGTGCTCGCGCTGCTGGTCGCCTTCACGGCGCTCATGGGCTGGTTCGCGCTGCAGCTGCACATGGATGCCGGGTTCGAGAAGCAGATGCCGATCGGGCACGAGTACATCGAGACGTTCCAGAAGTACCGCGACGACGTCCTGGGCGCGAACCGCCTGACGGTGGTCGTGAAGGCCCGCAAGGGCACGATCTGGACCGAGGCCGGCCTGGCCCGCCTGTACGACGTGACGCAGGCGGTGATGTTCCTGCCCAACGTTTCGCGCCTGGGCGTGCAGTCGCTGTGGACGCCCAACAGCTACGTCAACGAGATCACCGAGGAGGGCTTCCGCGCCGATCCGGTCATCCCGGGCACGGTGACGCCCGGGCAGCTCACGCCCCAGATCGTCGGCGAGATCCGGCGCGCGGCCACGCAGGGGGGGTTCATCGGCACGCTGGTCGGACGCGACCAGACGAGCGCGCTCGTCACGGCCGAGCTCAACGAGTTCGGCGCCGACGGCGCGAAGATCGACTACGTCGCCTACAACCACATCCTCGAGGACCGGCTGCGCAAGTTCGAGGACGCGAACTTCGAGATCCAGATCATCGGCTTCGCCAAGCAGATCGGCGACATCGCCGACGGCGCCCGGGGCGTGCTCGAGTACTGCGCGGTGGCGCTGCTGCTGACGGCGCTGGCCGTCTACTGGTACTGCAAGTCGGTGCGCCTGACGCTGCTGCCGGTGGCCTGTTCGCTGGCGTCGCTGGTGTGGCAGTTCGGCACGCTGAAACTGCTCGGCTACGGCCTCGATCCGCTCGCGGTGCTGGTGCCGTTCCTGGTGTTCGCGATCGGCGTGTCGCACGGCGTGCAGCAGATCAACTACATCGTGCGCGAGATCTCGCACGGGCGCAGCACCGACGAGGCGGCGCGCGCCAGCTTCACGGGGCTGCTGATCCCCGGCACGCTGGCGCTGGTGACGGCCTTCGTGTCGTTCGCGACGCTGGTGCTGATCCCGATCCCGATGGTGCGCGAGCTGGCGGTCACCGCCTCGATCGGCGTCGCCTACAAGATCGTCACCAACCTCGTGATGCTGCCGCTGGCGGCGTCGCTGTTCACGTTCACCAAGAGCTACGCCGACAAGGCGATGCTCGAGCGCGAGCGGCGCGCCGCCTGGCTGCGCATGCTGGCGCGCGTCGCGGTGCCGCGCAACGCGGCGCTGGTGCTGGCCGCGGTGGCCGTGGTGTTCGCGCTGTCGGTGTGGCAAAGCCGCGACCGCGTCGTCGGCACGCTGCAGCCCGGTGCACCCGAACTGCGTGCCGACTCGCGCTTCAACCGCGACGCCGCGGCGATCGCCGCCAACTACGACGCCGGGCTGGACTGGCTGACGGTGATCTTCGAGGCGCCGCCCGATTCGTGCGAGAAGGTCGTGCTCGGTCTGTACCAGGACGAGTTCGTCGCCCCGCTGCGCCACGTGCCGGGGGTGCAGTCGGTGAGCTCGTACTCGGAGATGCTGCGCACCTACAACGAGGGCTACAACGAAGGCAACCCGAAGATGTACGTGGTGCCGCTGGACCCCGCCAACTACGCGGGCCTGACGCTGGAGATCGGGCGCCTGCGCGGCTACACGAACAAGGACTGCAGCATGGTGGCGGCGCACCTGTTCCTCACCGACCACAAGGCGACGACCATCAACCGGGTCATCGCCGCCGTCAAGCGGCTGCGCCAGAGCGAGCGCGTGCCCGGCATCGAGGTGCGGCTGGCGTCGGGCAACGCGGGCGTGCTGGCGGCCATCAACGAGGAGGTGGCCAAGAGCGAGCTGCCGATGATGCTCAACGTCTATGCCGTGATCCTGCTGCTGGTATTCGCCGTCTACCGCGACTTGCGCGCGATGATCGCCTGCTGCCTGCCGCTCACGGTGGGCACCTTCGTCGGCTACTGGTTCATGAAGGAGCTCGAGATCGGCCTCACGGTGGCCACGCTGCCGGTGATGGTGCTGGCGGTCGGCATCGGCGTCGACTATGCGTTCTACATCTACAACCGGCTGCAGCTGCACCTGGCCAAGGGCCAGCCCATCGTCAAGGCGCTCGAGAACGCGATCCTCGAGGTCGGCATGGCGACCATCTTCACCGCCATCACGCTTGCCGTGGGCGTGGCCACCTGGGCCTTTTCCGAACTCAAGTTCCAGGCCGACATGGGCAAGCTGCTGGCCTTCATGTTCATGGTCAACCTGGTGATGGCGATGACGGCGCTGCCGGCACTGGCCGTGTGGCTCGAGCGCCTGTTTCCGCGGCGCGGCCCGGTGCACGCGCCGGGCATCCTGGATCACTGAGGAGCGCCGGCGATGCCACGACGTAAAGCGCCCGCGCTCGCCTGGCTGCTCGCCGTGCTGGTGGGTGGCATCTGCGGTGTCGGCTGCGCCAGCGCTGTTGGCGCCGAGGCGCTGACCGAGCAGCAGGCGCAGGCGCTGCTGCTGTCGCCGGCCCAGATCCGCCCCTACGCCGCCGACGAGATGGTGCTCGGCGTGGCACGGGCCGGGCGGCGCACCGTCGCGGTGGGCGACCACGGCGTGATCCTGCTGTCCGACGACGAGGGCCGCACGTTCCGCCAGGCCAAGACGGTGCCCACGCGGCTCACGCTGACCGCGGTGGCGTTCGGCGACGCCAGCAACGGCTGGGCCGTGGGGCACGGCGGCGTGATCCTGCACAGCACCGACGCGGGCGAGACCTGGCGCCTGCAGCGCAGCGACATGGCGGTCGACCAGCCGCTGTTCACCGTGCACTTCAGCGACGCACGCCACGGTGTCGCGGCGGGACTGTGGTCGCTGCTGCTCGTCACCGCCGATGGCGGCGACACCTGGACCCCGATCAAGCTGCCGCCGCCGCCCGAAGGCGGCAAGGCCGACCGCAACCTGTTCGCGCTCTTCGGCGACGGCAAGGGTGCGCTGTTCATCGCCGCCGAGCGCGGCACGGTGCTGCGCTCGGACGACGGCGGCACGACCTGGACCTACCTCAGCACCGGCTACAACGGATCGCTGTGGACCGGCTGCGTGCTGGGCGACGGCACGCTGCTCGTCGGCGGGCTGCGCGGCACCATCTACCGCAGCCGCGACGGCGGGCGCCACTGGCAGCCGGTCGACAGCGGCACCCGGAGCTCGATCACGCAGCTCGCCCAGGTCGGCGAGCGCGTCGTCGCCGTCGGGCTGGACGGCGTCCAGCTGCAAAGCCGCGACGGCGGCGCCAGCTTCGGCGCCACGCAGCGCGAGGACGGCCTGTCGCTGACCGCACTCAGCGCCGGCGACGCGGGCAGGATCCGGCTGTACTCGAAGCGCGGCGTGGTGGCCGGGCCGGCGGGCGCCGGCGCCACCGCCAAGCCATGAGGCCGCGCATGACGCCGGCATCCCGTCGCTCGGCGCCCGATCCCCAGGGGCGCTCGCGCGCACTCTCTTCTTCACCCACGGCAGGAAGGCACGCATGAACACCTACGCCAACACCGTCAACGGCCAGCCCGTTGTCTCCGACAAGACTTTCGAGTCGTTCAACCCCGCCACCGGCGAAGCGATCGGCCGCGTGCCGATCTCCACGCATCAGCAGGTCAAGGACGCGATTGCCGCCGCGCGCGCGGCGCAGCCCGCGTGGGCCGCGCGCCCCGACGCCGAACGCAAGGCGCTGATGATGAAGATGGCCGAGGTCATCAAGAACAACGGCGAGGAGCTTGCCGGGTGGGTCACGCGCGAGCAGGGCAAGCCGCTGGGCGGCGTCGGCCCCGACCAGGTGCCGGGCGCGCGCTTCGAGATCTGGGGCTGCGAGGCCTGGACCCAGGTGCCCGCCAGCCTCGACCTGCCGGTCGAGGTGGTGTACGAGGACGACACGCGACGCGACGAGGTGCATCGCAAGCCCTTCGGCGTGCTGGCGGCGATCGCGCCGTGGAACTGGCCGCTGCTGATCGCGATCTGGCAGATCGTGCCCTCGATCCGCGCCGGCAACACGGTCGTCATCAAGCCGTCCGAGTACACGTCGATCGGCACGCTCGAACTGGTGCGCCTGATCAACGAGGTGCTGCCGCCGGGCGTCGTCAACACCGTGAGCGGCGCGGGCGAGGTCGGCGCCTGGCTGTCGACCGATCCGGGCATCGACAAGGTCATGTTCACCGGGTCGGCCGCCACCGGCCGCAAGATCGCCGAAGCCGCCGGGCGCAACCTGATTCCGGCCACGCTCGAACTGGGCGGCAACGACGCGGCCATCATGCTGCCCGATGCAGACCCGAAGGCGATGGCGATGGGGCTGTTCTGGGGTGCCTTCATCAACACCGGACAGACTTGCGCCTGCGCCAAGCGGTTGTACGTGCCCGAGTCGCTGTACGACAGCACCGTGCAGGCGCTCAAGGAGCTGGCCGAGGCGATGCCGATGGGCGACGGCTTCAAGGAGGGCATGGCGATGGGCCCGATCCAGAACAAGATGCAGTACGACAAGGTCGTCAACCTGGTCGAGAGCGCGAAGGCGCAGGGCGGCACCATCGTCACCGGCGGCAAGCCGCAGGGCGGCCCCGGCTACTTCTATCCGCTCACGCTCGTGACGGGCCTGAAGGACGGCGACCGGCTGGTCGACGAGGAGCAGTTCGGCCCCGTGCTGCCCATCATCAAGTACCACACGGTCGACGAGGCGATCGCGAGCGCGAACCGGCTCGACGCGGGCCTGGGCGCGTCGGTCTGGTCGGCCGATGTGAACAAGGCCAAGGAGGTGGCGTCCCAGATCCAGGCCGGCACGGTCTGGATCAACCAGCACGGCATGATCCATCCGATGGTGCCCTTCGGCGGCGTCAAGGGCTCGGGCTACGGCGTCGAGTTCGGCCAGGAAGGACTGAAGGCCGTGACGCGACCGCAGGTCATCAGCATCAGGAAATGACGCGCGACACCGCGCTGCCGTGCCTTGTGCCGCGTCCGCTGCGCAGCGGGCGGCGGGTGCGCGGCACGGCGGCCGCACGCAGCGGGGAGTGGGGGCGTGGGCGCTTCGGCGCCGCGCTTGCGAAGGGGCTGGCGCTGGCGGCGGCGCTGGCCGCGCAGGGCGCACCGACCGCGCTTGCCGGCCCGTCGGCGGTGACGCTGTACGCGCTCAACTGCATGGGCTGCCACCCGCCGCCGGTGCATCCGGCGCAGCCGGTGCAGCCCCTGCGCGGCCAGTTCGCCGATGGCGCGACCGGGCGCGAGTTCTTCATCGGCCTGCCGCAGCCCGCCGGGCGTGCGCTGGCGCCCGAAGAGGAGGCGTTGATGCTCTCCGAGGTGATGACCTGGAAGCGCAGCTGCAGCGTCATCCTGCAGCAGGCGCCGCTCGTCGTCTACGGCGAGCGCGCGGTCGACCGATGAGCGCCGCCGTGCGCTGGCTGCTGCTGGCCGGGCTGGCCACGTTCGCGCTGGCGGGCGTGTGCGGCAGCGGGCAGCTCGAACCGCTGCCGCCGCCGGCTGCCGTCGATGCGGCACGCGCCGAGCTCGGCCGCCATCTCTTCCACGAATCGCGCCTGTCCGGCGACGGCAGCCGCAGCTGCGCCAGTTGCCATGTGCCGGACAAGGGCTACGCCGACGGCCTGGCGCTGGCGCGCGGCTACAACGGCACCGAGCACTTTCGCAATGCCCCCGGCCTGCTGTCGGTGCGCCTGCGCACGCGGCTGATGTGGGATGGCCGCCATGCCGGCAGCGAGCTCGCAGCCGCGGTGCGCGAGATGCTGACCGATGCACAGACGATGAACGGCGACGTGCAGGTCGTCGCCGAGCGCCTGCGCCAGATCCCGCAGCTCTTCGCGCTGTGGCGGCGTGCCTGGCCCGAGCCGGCGGTGCTGCGCGGCGACCACGCGTTCGAGGCCATCGCCGAGTACCTGCGCACGCTGGACTTCGGCGTCAGCGCGCTCGACCGCCATCTCGGCGGCGACCGGCAGGCGCTGTCGCCGCTGGCCGCCGAGGGTCTGGCGCTGTTCGGCGGCAAGGCCGGCTGCGTGCAGTGCCATGACGGCGCGCTCCTGTCCGACGGCCGCCTGCATCGCCTCGGCGTGCCCGAGCACCCGCAGATCCTGCGCGAGCCGTTGCGCACCGTGAGCCTGCTGCGCCATCAGGCCGAGCACGACGTGCCCGATGCGATGGCGGTGCGCGCCGACCTGGGCGCCTACACGATCACGCAGCGGCCGTCCGATCGCGGCGCCTTCGTCACGCCGGGCCTGCGCGGGCTCGCGCACACCGGGCCGTACATGCACAACGGCGTCTTCGCCAGCCTGGAGGAGGTGGTGGCCTTCCACGAGCGCGGCGGCGGTGCGGGCTCGGAGCTGCACCCGCTCGGGCTGACGGCGCACGAGCGCCAAGCGCTGCTCGCGTTCCTGCGTGCGCTGTCGGCGCCGCTGCGCCCGAGCGCCGAGCCGCTGCCGTTCGATTACGGCGGCGTGGCCGCCGGGACCGAGCCGTGAGACTCGCCGCGCTCGCGTGCGTGCGGGCGGTCGCGCTC
Organism: Pseudomonadota bacterium; assembly: GCA_018241895.1. Lineage (GTDB taxonomy): Bacteria > Pseudomonadota > Gammaproteobacteria > Burkholderiales > Burkholderiaceae_C > Rubrivivax. The sequence goes on along the minus strand of JAFECX010000232.1, from coordinate 18,516 downwards.
GGCGTCGCGTGCGCAACGGGGGCATCGGCTGCGTCGCCGTCGGCGGCCGCATCGGCGCAGGGCGGGCCGCCGGCACTGTCCACCTTGCCCGCGGTGCCGATCCCCGCTGCCAATCCGCCCAACGAAGCCAAGCTGCAGCTCGGGCGCATGTTGTTCTTCGATGCGCGCCTGTCGGGTGACGGCTCGACGTCGTGCGCCTCGTGTCACGTGCCGCAGCATGGCTGGGCGCACGGCGACGCGCTGGCGCGCGGCTACCCCGGGCACCGGCTGTGGCGCAACAACCCCACGGTGCTCAACGCCGCGTATCGGCGCCGCCTGATGTGGGACGGCTCGCTCGACAGCCTCGAGGCGCAGGCGCGCGCCGCGATGCAGGCGCCGGTCGAAGGCAACGGCAAGGCCACGATGATCGAGATGCGCCTGCGGCTCGTGCCCGAGTACCGCGATCTGTTCTGCCGCGCCTTCGGCGACGCCTGGCCGCAGCTCGATCACGCCTGGCAGGCGATCGCCGCGTACGAGCGCACGCTGGTGTCCGATCCGCGGCAGGTGCCGTTCGACCGCTATCTCGCGGGCGATCGCGAGGCGCTGTCGGCATCGGCGCGCCGGGGTCTGGCGCTGTTCGAAGGCCGGGCGGGCTGCATCCAGTGCCATCACGGCGCGCTGGCCAGCGACGAGGGCTTCCACGCGCTGGGGGTGCCGCGTCAGCCGCAGTTCGATTCGCATCCGCTGGTGCAGATCGCCGTGCGCTGGCAGAACGTGCAGCGCGGTGCCGCGGACGCGACGGGCGCCGGACACGACGGCGATCTGGGCCGCTGGTACACGACGCGCGACGGCGCCGACATCGGGCGCTTTCGCACACCGACGCTGCGCGAACTCGTGTACACGGCGCCGTACATGCACAACGGCGTGTTCGGCACGCTGCGCGAGGTGGTCGACTTCTTCGACGCCGGCGGCGGCAGCACGCCGAACAAGTCGCCGCTGCTGCGGGCGCTCGGCCTGAGCGAGCAGGACAAGAGCGACCTCGTGGCCTTCCTCGAATCGATGAGCAGCGAGCGGCCGCGCGTGGTCGACGCGCCGCGGCTGCCGCCGCTGCAGCCGCTGGGCGATGCCGTGGCGTGTGCGCCGCCGCAGGCCGGATCGGAGGGTGGACCGGCGGCGGGTTCGGCGTCCGAGAGGCCCTGAGCGCGCTGCCCCGCGCCGCTGCGCTCAGGGTCGCCCCGGCTGCGCTGCGGTGCGGACCGCGTCTTACACTGCGGCCCATTCGTCGCGCAGGTGCCGCCGTCCAACTGCAGCGCCCGCATCGGCACCCGATCGAGGAGACTTCATGCGCCGTACCGTCATGCGTTTCATCGCTGCCGCCGTCCTGGCGCCACTCGCTGCGCTGCCGGTTGCGGCACAGCAGTTCATCAACGTGCTCACCGGCGGCACCAGCGGCGTGTACTACCCGCTCGGCGTGGCGCTGGCCGGCGCCATCGGCAAGGCCCTGCCGACGGCCAAGGTGGCGGCGCAGTCGACCAAGGCGTCGGTGGAGAACCTGAACTTGCTGCAGGCCGGGCGCGGTGAACTGGCGTTCACGCTCGGCGACTCGCTGTCCGACGCCTGGAAGGGCAACGAGGAGGCCGGCTTCAAGGCGCCGCTCGACAAGCTGCGCGGCGTGGCTGCCATCTACCCGAACTACATCCAGATCGTCGCCCGCGCCGACACCGGCATCAAGACGCTGGCCGACCTGAAGGGCAAGAAGATCTCGGTCGGTGCGCCACGCTCGGGCACCGAGCTCAACGCGCGCGCGATCCTCGGCGCTGCCGGCCTCACGTACAAGGATTTTGCGAAGGTCGAGTACCTGCCGTTCGGCGAGTCGGTCGAGCTGATGAAGAACCGCCAGCTCGACGTGACGCTGCAGTCGGCCGGGCTGGGCGTGGCGTCGCTGCGCGACCTGGCCACCGCGATGGACGTGGTGGTGGTGCCGGTGCCGGTCGACGTCATCAAGAAGGTCAACGATCCGGCCTACCTGCCGGCCACCGTGCCGGCCAACACCTACCGCGGCCAGAGCAGCGACGTCGTGACGGCGGCGGTGCAGAACTACCTCGTCACGCACGAAGGCGTGCCGGCCGACATCGTCTACACGATGACCAAGACGCTGTGGAGCGGGCTCGACGCGCTGGTGGCGGCGCACTCGGCCGCCAAGCAGATCAGGCTCGACCATGCGCTCGAAGGCATGCCGGTGCCGCTGCACCCGGGCGCCGAGCGCTACTACCGCGAAGTCGGCCTGCTGAAGTAACCGGATCACGCCGATGGTCGTGCACGCGCCGCAGGCCGCGCCGGCGGACGTGCCGTTCGACGAGACCGGCGTCAAGCGCGAGCTCGGCGGCGCCGCGGCCAAGGTGCTGGCCGCGGTGGCGCTGGCGTTCTCGACGTACCAGCTGATCATCGCCGCGTTCGCGCCGCTGTCGAGCCTGCCGACGCGCTCGATCCACGTCGGCTTCCTGATGACGCTGGCGTTCCTGATCCATCCGGTCTCGGCCCGAGCCTCGCGCCGCCGCATCGCCTGGTACGACGCCGTGCTCGCGGCGCTGGCGTTCGCGCTCTCGCTGTATCACCTGGTGTTCGAGTCGGCGCTGATCGCGCGCTCGGGCGATCCGACGCCGGGCGATCTCATCGTCGGCACCGTCACGGTGGTGCTGCTGTTCGAGAGCGCGCGCCGCGTGCTCGGGCTGGCGTTGCCGATCATCTGCGCCCTGTTCCTCGGCTATGGCATGTTCGGCCAATACCTGCCGGGCTTCCTCGCGCACCGCCCCTACGGCTACGACCAGATCGTCGGTCAGCTGTACCTGGGCTCGGAAGGCATCTACGGCATCCCGACGCTGGTGTCGGCGACCTACATCTTCCTGTTCATCCTGTTCGGCAGCTTCCTCGAGCACGCCGGCATGATCAGGCTGTTCAACGCCGTCGCGCTGGGCTTCGTCGGCCACGCGCGCGGCGGGCCGGCCAAGGTGGCGGTGATCTCGTCGGGCATGATGGGCACGATCTCCGGCTCGGGCGTGGCCAACGTGCTGACGGTGGGGCAGTTCACGATCCCGCTGATGAAGCGCTTCGGCTACTCGCCGGTCTTCGCCGGCGCGGTCGAGGCCACGGCGAGCATGGGCGGGCAGATCATGCCGCCGGTGATGGGCGCGGTGGCCTTCATCATGGCCGAGACGCTCAACGTGCCATATGTGACGGTGGTGCAGGCGGCGGTCGTGCCGGCACTGCTGTACTACCTGACGGCGTTCTGGATGGTGCACCTCGAGGCCGGACGCGCCGGGCTGCTCGGGCTGCCGAAGGCGGATTGCCCCAATCCGTGGCTGGCCATCCGGCGCCAGTGGTACCTGATGCTGCCGCTGGCGGTGCTCGTGTTCATGCTGTTCGACGGCTTCACGCCGATGTTCGCGGGCATCGTCGGCCTGTCGCTGACGGCGATCCTGATCCTCGGCGTCGCGGTGGCCGGCGGCATCGGCTCGATCTTCATGCGCGTGCTGTTCTGGACCGCGGTGGGCCTCGTGGCGGCGAGCTTCTTCAAGGTCGGCATCTGGCCGATCATCGTCGGCATCGCGGCGCTGGTGGCGCTGAACTTCGCGGTCGCCGGAGGTCGCGACACGCTGCGCACGATCCGCGCCAGCCTCGTCGACGGCGCGCAGCAGGCGGTTGCGGTGGGCGTGGCCTGCGCGATCGTCGGCGTCATCATCGCGGTGCTCACGCTCACCGGGGCGGCGTCGACGTTCGCCGAATTCGTGCTCGACGTGGGCTCGAAGAGCCTGCTGCTGTCGCTGGTGCTGACGATGGCGGTGTGCCTGGTGCTCGGCATGGGCATCCCGACGATCCCCAACTACATCATCACGAGCTCGATCGCGGCGCCGGCGCTGCTCAAGCTGGGCGTGCCGCTGATCGTCTCGCACATGTTCGTCTTCTACTTCGGCATCATGGCCGACCTCACGCCGCCGGTGGCGCTGGCGGCGTTCGCCGCCGCCTCGATTGCCAAGGCCTCGCCGATGAGGATCGGCTGGAAGGCCACGCACATCGCGATCGCCGGCTTCGTGATCCCGTACATGGCGGTCTACGACCCGGCGCTGATGCTGCAGCCCACGGGTGCCGGCCGCGGCATCGACGCGGTCGCGGTCGGCTACGTCGTCGTCAAGGCGATCATCGCCGTGGGCCTGTGGGGTGGAGCGGCCATCGGCCACCTGCGCGCGCCGATCAACTGGGCCGAGCGGCTCTTCGCCTTCGGCTCGGCCGCACTGCTGGTGGTGGCCGTGCCGTGGACCGACCAGGCGGGCTTCGCGCTGAGCGCGGCCTTCATCGCCTGGCACCTGTGGCGCTCGCGCGCCGCGCGCCTTGCGCCCGCATGACCACGGGGCTGTGCCTGTGGGCCGCGGGCAGGCTGCTCGCGACGCTGCCGGTGGCGGCGTTCACGCTCGCCTGGACGCATTCGGTCGAGAAGACGCGCTGGGAGGAGCACTACCGCATCGACGGCGAACGGCTCGTGCTCGACGAGGCGCGCGTGCAGGGCAGCGGCGCCGGCATGGAGCCTGCAGCGGGTGCGGCGTGGCGCGACGGCGCCTGGCGCTGGACGCCGGCGCTGGCGCCACTGGCCGGACTGCGGCTGACGGCCTCGTCGTACAGCGCGGACTACGAGCTGTGCAGCGAGCGCGGATGCTCGTCGCTGCAGTCGCTGAGCGGCCCGCTGGCCGACGGCACGGTCGTCTCCGCAGCCGCCTGTGCGGCGCGTGGGCCGGCTGCCGTCGATCGGGATCGATCGACTAGCGCGCCGATGCCGACGCCGATGGGGATGCGGAGGCGCGCGCCGGACTCGCGGCCGGCGCCGCCGCCGGCACCGGCGCGATGATGTCGGCCAGCGTCTTCGCATCGAGCTCCCGGAAATACGCCTGCAGCGCGGCGTTGAAGACGCCCTTCAGGCGGCACGACGCGCTGAGCGTGCACTGGTCGGTGTCGGCGTCGAAGCACTCGACGAGCCGGAAGTCGGTCTCCGCGGCGCGCACCACGTCGCCGATGCGGATGTGCTCCGGCCGCTCGAGCAGCCGCACGCCGCCGCCGCGCCCGCGCGTCGTCTCGAGCAGGCCTTGGCGCCCCAGATCGGTGACGATCTTCATCAGGTGGTTGCGCGACAGGCGGTGCTTCTCGGCGAGCTCGGCCACGGTCACCAGGCGTTCCGTATGCGTCGCGCAGTACATCAGCACACGCAGCGTGTAATCGGTGTAATCGGCCAGTCGCACGGCGTCGTACGGATATCCACAAAGAGGCATCAAGTGTATGACTTCACTGGCGCATCCGCTAAGATGCATGGAAAATGCATCTTATGGGTTCGTGCCGCCGACGCACCAAGACGCCGCGCAACCTGACGAATCCGACCGGAGCCCTGCCATGACCTTCGTCGTCACCGAAGCCTGCATCCGCTGCAAGTACACCGACTGCGTCGACGTCTGCCCCGTCGATGCCTTCCGCGAGGGGCCGAACTTCCTCGTCATCGACCCCGACGAATGCATCGACTGCGCGGTCTGCGTGCCCGAGTGCCCCGTGGAGGCGATCTACGCCGAGGAGGACGTGCCCGGCAGCCAGCAGGACTTCATCCCGCTCAACGCCGAACTGGCGCAGGTCTGGAAGCCCATCACGCGCACCAAGGGTTCGTTGCCGGACGCCGAGGAGTGGCGCACGGTGAGCGACAAGCGCGACGAGCTGCAGCGCGGCTAGGCCGGCCGCCGCGGCAGCGCGCGCGGTGCCGCCGCCGCGCAGCCGGCAGCGCGTCACAGGCCGAGTTGCAGCTGCGCCGCCTCCGACATCATCGAGCGCTCCCATGGCGGGTCGAACACGACCTCGACTTCGCAGCTCTCGACGCCGGGCAGCGCGAGCAGCTTGTCGGTGGCCTCGGCGGCGATCGCCTCGCCCATGCCGCAGCCGGGGGCCGTCAGCGTCATCTTGATCGAGATGCGGTACTTGCCGTCGTCGTTGGGCAGCACGTCGCAGACGTAGACCAGGCCGAGCTCGACGATGTCGACCGGGATCTCGGGGTCGTAGCAGGTCTTGAGCGTGTCCCACACCAGGCCGCGCAGATCCTCGGGCCCGGCGTTGGCGGGCAAGGTCGGCGTGCTGGGCGGCTCCTTGCCGATGGCGTCGGCGTCGGCGCCGCGCAGGCGCACGAGTTGCCCATGCACGAGCAGCGTGAACGAGCCGCCGAGCGCCTGCGTGATCATGGCTGCGGTGCCCTCGGGCAGCTCGAGGATGTGCCCCTGCGGCACGACTTCCACGCGCACCGGGCGCGTGGTGACGACGGCTTCACGCTTTCGCATCTGCATCTTCCAATGCGCGCATCAGCGCGTGCCAGCCGAGCAGCGCGCACTTGATGCGGTTCGGGTAGCGGCGCACGCCGGCCAGGCTGATCAGCTTGCCCAGGTGGGCGGCCTCGGGTTCGATCTCGCCGGTCATCACGCCGCGAAAGCGCCGCTGCAGGTCGCGCGCGAAGTCGGTGTCGCGGCCGCGCACGGCCTCGGTCATCATCGACGTCGAGGCCATGCAGATCGCGCAGCCGTGGCCGCTGAAGCGGATGTCCTTGACCTGGCCCTCGCCGAGTTCGAGCATGACCTCGATGTCGTCGCCGCACGACGGGCTGTGGCCGCGCGCGCGCTGCGTCGCGCCGGGCAGCGCTCCGAAGTTGCGCGGCGCGCGCTTGTGCTCCATGACCACGTCCTGGTACAGGTCGAGCTCGACGCCGGGCACGCCGCTCATCGCAGCACCTCGAGGGCATGCGCGACGCCGGCGAGCAACCGCTCGACCTCGTCGTGCGTGTTGTAGACCGCGAACGAGGCGCGCGTGGTGGGTCCGAGGCCCAGACGTTCGAGCAGCGGATGCGCGCAGTGCAGCCCCGTGCGCACGGCGATACCGCGCGCGTCGAGCAGCGTGCCGACGTCGTGCGGGTGCACACCTTCGGTCGTGAAGGAGACGATCGCCGAACGCTCGGCGTCGGGCGACAGCACGTTGACGCCGGCCATCGCCGTGAGGCCCGCGAGCGCCTGCGCGCGCAGCGCCCTGACGTGCTCGTCGATGCGCAGGCGGCCGACGCGCTCGATGAACGCCGCTGCCGCCGCCATGCCGACGGCACCCGAGACATTGGGCGTGCCGCCTTCCAGACGCATCGGCAGCTCGGCGAAGGTGGCCTCGGTGTCGCTCACCCACTCGACCATGTCGCCGCCGTAGCGCAGCGGCTCGAGCCGCTCGAGCGCGGCGCGGCGTCCGACCAGGGCGCCGATGCCCATCGGGCCGTACATCTTGTGGCCCGAGAAGGCCATGAAGTCGCACGCCAGCGCCGACAGGTCGAGCGCCTCGTGCGCCACCGCCTGCGCCGCGTCGAGCACCGTGATCGCCCCGGCCGCGGCCGCACGCGCCAGCAGCGCCTCGTACGGCGGGCGCTCGCCGGTCGCGTTGGCGCAGGCCGTGACGGAGAAGATGCGCGTGCGCGGCCCCAGCAGCGGCACCAGCGCGTCGACGTGCAGCCGGCCCTGCGCATCCGGGCGCAGGATGCGCAGTTGCGCGCCGCTGCGCCGCGCCGCCTGCTGCCAGGGCACGAGGTTGGCGTGGTGCTCGAGCTCGCTGACGACGATCTCGTCGCCCGGGCGGATGACCGCGTCGCCGATGCCGCTGGTGGACAGGCCGTGCGCGAGCAGGTTCAGCGCGTCGGTCGTGCCGGAGGTGAAGACCAGTTCGTGCCCGGCACCGGCGCCGACGAAGCGCAGCAGCGTGGCGCGCGCGGCGTCGAAGTCGTCGGTGGCGCGCTGGCTCAGCGTGTGCACGCCGCGGTGGATGTTGGCGCGGCGGTGGCGGTCGAAGCGCTGCATCGCCTCCATGACCGCGAGCGGCATCTGCGTCGTCGCCGCATTGTCCAGGTAGCCGAGGGGCGCGCCGTTGACGCTCTGCGCCAGCACCGGGAACTCGGCGCGCAGCTCGGCCAGTGCGGCCGCCCGTGCGACGCTGGCCTCACCCACGCGCCGTCTCCTCGGCGGCACGCAGGTGGCGTGCCGCGGCCGCGTGCAGCGGTGCTTCGGCGCCCAGCGCCTCGAGCGCCGCCTCGTCGCCGAAGCAGCGCTGGATCAGCGCGCGCGCCATGCCGTCGATGATGAGGCTGCGCGCGGTGTGCTCGTCGAGGCCGCGCTGGCGCGCGTAGAAGATCTCGTCCTCGGGCATCGCGCCCCAGGTGGCGCCGTGCACCGCCTGCACCTGGTCGTGCAGGATCTCCAGGTGCGGCCGCAGGACGAGCTTGGGCTGGCCGGCGGTGGGGATGCCCGACAGGCGCTGACGCACGTCGGAATCGGCCGCGCCCGGCGCGATGCGCGTGCGCGCGTTGAGCACGGCACGCGCCGCGCCGCAGGCCAGCGCCAGCATCTCGACGTCGCTCGTCGTCTGTGCCGCGTCGTGCGCCACGAGCACCTGCTGCTCGATCGCGTTGGCGGCCGCGAACAGCAGCCCCGCGCTGCGCACGAAGGCGCCGTTCGCCTCGAGCGCCAGCACGTGGCGATGCAACTGGTACGCGCTGCCGCTGGCGATGGTTGCCTGCTCGAAGCGCGCGCCGCGGCCCAGGCGCACGTTCAGGTGGTGCGCCAGCCGGTCGCCCGGCTCCGGCCGCACGCTGCGCAGATGCTGCAGCGATGCACCGCCCCCGACCCGGATGTGCACCTGCAGGTTCTGCACGATCGCCTGCTGGCAGCTCGAGGGCTCGCGCTCGTGCGTCTCGATCAGCGTGCAGTGCGCACCCGGCGCCACCTCGAGCACGAGCAGCGGCGCCTCGACCGCGCTGCGCGGTCGATGGTGCAACGCGAGGGCGACCGGGCGTGCCGCGCCGCGCACACTGCCCGCGTCGGCGCCGACGCGCAGGCGCAGCCCGTGACGGCACAGCGCGCGGTGCGCCCAGCCGAAGGGCGCCGCATCGTCGGGCACGCCGCCCGTGGCGGCGCCCGGCGCCGGCAATCCGGCCAGCAGTTCGGCGCGCTGGGTGGCATCGGCCGCGTCGAGCCAGTGCGCGTCGACCAGACCCTGCGGGCCGTCGCCGATCGGGCGCAGCGTCCAGCCGACACCCGCCAGCGCAGGCGACTCGCAGGCCGCCGGCGCCGCGTCGCTGCCGAGCCAGACGGCGGCCGCAGGCGGCGGCAGGTTGCGGAAATTCTCGGCGTTGCGCGCGATCCAGCCGCGTGCCTCGAGCTGGTGGCGGGCGGCGAGGACGTCTGCGCGGGCCTGGTCCATGGGTTCAGGCTCCCTGTGCCACCGCCGCCGTGCGCGCAAAACCGGTGCGCGCGATCTGCGCTGCCAGCTCCAGGCCGCCGCGCTCGGCGATGCAGCCCTGGTCCAGGCGCAGCACGGCGTCGGGCTCGAGCGACTCGATCAGCTGCTGGTAGTGCGAGACGACGATGAAGGCCGAACCGGCGGCGCGCAGTTCGTGCACCAGCGCGACGAGCGCGCGCACGCCGTCGACGTCCATGCCCGAATCGGCTTCGTCGAGGATCGCCAGCCGCGGCCTGAGCAGCGCCAGTTGCAGCAGCTCGTTGCGCTTGCGCTCGCCGCCGGAAAAGCCGTCGTTGACCGGACGGCCCAGCATCGCGTCGGGCAGGCCGAGGTGGCGCGCTGCGCCGCGCGCCTCTTCGAGGAAGTCGAAGGCGTCCAGCTGCGGCTCGCCGCGCGCCTCGCGCACCGCGTTGAGCGCGGTGCGGATGAACAGGTTGTTCTTGACGCCCGGAATCTCGGGCGGCGCCTGGAACGACACGAACAGGCCCGCGCGCGCGCGCTCCTCGGGCGTGCGCGCGAGCAGGTCATGGCCCGCGAAGCGGGCGCTGCCGCCCGTGACGCGATAGCGCGGATGGCCGGCCAGCGTCAGGCCGAGCGTGCTCTTGCCGCTGCCGTTGGCGCCCATCAGCACCACCAGCGCGCCGGCGGGCACCTCGAGCGAGACCGACTTGAGCACGTTGCGCTCGCCCACGTCGACGCGTAGTGCGTCGACTTCGAGCAGGGGTTGCTTGGCCGTCATGGCTGCCCGTTCCTCGCAGAGTCGATTGTTTGGTCAGCCGACGGCGCCTTCGAGCGACACCGCGAGCAGCCCCTTGGCCTCGAGGGCGAATTCCATCGGCAGTTCGTCGAGCACCGCCTGGCAGAAGCCGCCGACGATCAGCGACGTGGCCTCCTCGGGCGCGATGCCGCGCTGCTGGCAGTAGAAGAGCCGCTCCTCGGAGATGCGCGTCGTCGTCGCCTCGTGCTCGACGACCGCGTCGCTGCGCGCCGCATCGACGTAGGGGAAGGTGTGTGCGCCGCACTGGCCGCCGATGAGCAGCGAATCGCACTGCGTGTGGTTGTGCGCGTTGGTCGCCGTGGGCGCGATGCGCACCAGGCCGCGGTAGCTGTTGTGCGAGCGCCCGGCGCTGATGCCCTTGGAGACGATGCGGCTCTTGGTGTTGCGGCCCAGATGCACCATCTTCGTGCCGGTGTCGGCCTGCTGGAGGTGGTTGGTCACCGCGACCGAGTAGAACTCGCCGCGCGAGTCGTCGCCGCGCAGCACGACGCTCGGGTACTTCCAGGTGATCGCCGAGCCGGTCTCGACCTGCGTCCACGCGATGTGCGAACGCCGGCCTTCGCACAGCCCGCGCTTGGTGACGAAGTTGTAGATGCCGCCGCGGCCCTCCTCGTCGCCCGGGTACCAGTTCTGCACCGTCGAGTACTTGATGTACGCGTCCTCGTGCGCGATCAGCTCGACGACCGCCGCGTGCAGCTGGTGCTCGTCGCGCTGCGGCGCCGTGCAGCCCTCGAGGTAGCTCACGTGGCTGCCGGGCTCGGCGATGATCAGCGTGCGCTCGAACTGCCCCGTGTTGGCCGCGTTGATGCGGAAGTACGACGACAGCTCCATCGGGCAGCGCACGCCCTTGGGCACGTAGACGAACGAGCCGTCGGAGAACACGGCCGAGTTGAGCGCGGCGTAGAAGTTGTCGCCGGGCGGCACCACGGTGCCGAGATAGCGCTCGATCAGCTCCGCGTGGTGCTCGACCGCGTGCGAGAACGAGCAGAAGATGACGCCCACTTCGGCCAGCTGCTCGCGGAACGTGGTGCCCACCGAAACCGAGTCGAACACCGCGTCGACCGCCACGCCGGCGAGCTTGGCGCGTTCGTGCAGCGGCACGCCGAGCTTCTCGTAGGTTTCGAGCAGCTTGGGGTCGACTTCGTCCAGACTCTTGGGCGCGTTCTTGGCGTCGGCGAGCGACTTGGGCGCCGAGTAGTAGATCTGCGCCTGGAAGTCCACCGGCGTGATGTTCAGATGCGCCCATTCGGGCAGCGGCATCTTCTGCCAGCGCTCGAACGCCGCCAGCCGCCATTCGAGCAAGAACTTGGGCTCGTGCTTGCGCCGCGAGATCTCGCGCACCACGTCGGCGTCGAGGCCCGGCGGCAGCGAATCGCTCTCGATCTCGGTGACGAAGCCATGCTGGTACGGACGCTCGAGCGCGCGTGCCAACGGCTCGGTCTCGGTCGGGGCAACGATGGGTTGCATGGCGGCTCTCTAAATGTGTATATCGTATGCGTATTTAGAAGGGGGTGCAAGCAAAGGCGGCTCGCGCCGACGCACGCGGCGCTGCCGCGTGCGGTGCGCCGCATGCCGCATGCCGCATGGCGCGCGTTGCCGCGGTGGCGTCGTCATGCGCGGTCGCGGCGCATGCGCGCAGTGCAGGCGGCCCGCGCGGGTCATGCATCGATCCTCTTGCCGGTCGGCGGGAGATCATTCTCGCATTCGCGGGTTCTCGCCGCTGGCCGCGGGGCACGGCACCTGGGCCGTGCAGACAGCGTGGCCGGCGGTGGTCAGGGCGCGCCGGGAGCGCCGGCCGGTCCTCGCGGCGTCGTGCTTCGAAGGCGTTCGCGCAGCGGCGCGGCCCGATGCGGCGCAGGACGCGGGCGCGTCATCGTCGCGCCACGCGGCCACCCGGCTCGCCGCTGCCGCGCAATCCATACACCGACAGCGGCTCGATGCGCCGCGACACCAGTGCCGCCAGCACGCAGGCGGCCAGCAGCAGGGGCAGCAGCGTGTACTGGCCGGTCATCTCGAACACCATCAGCGCCGCCATGACCGGGGCGTGCGTCGTCGCCGCCAGAAGGACCGCCATGCCGGCCATGGCATAGATCGTCGTCGGACCGGTCGTGTACCCCAGGCCGCCGAGCGCCGCCGCGCCCAGCGCGCCGGCGGCGGTGCCGGCGAACAGCGTCGGCGTGAAGACGCCACCCGGCGCTCCCGAACCGGTCGTCGCACCGACGGCGAGCAGCTTGAGCACGAGCACCAGCGCCACCGTCTGCCAGCCCTGCGCCTGCGTGAGCTGCTCTTCGATGCTGCTGTAGCCGTTGCCCCAGACCTCGGGCCGCCACAGCGACAGCAGCCCGACCACGAGACCGCCGAGCGCAAACGCCAGCGGCAGCGGCAGCCGCGAGCCGACGAAGAGCGCGCGCGCCAGGCGCAGCCAGCGCAGCAGCGCCGCGCCGAGCAGGCCGCCGGCCAGGCCGAGGGCGACGAGCACGGCAGCTTGCCCCGGCTCGACCGGCGGCAGTGCGCCCACCGGAAAGAGCAGCGCGCCCTGGCCCAGCCACATCGTCGTGCCGAACGACATCACCGACGCCACCACGACGGGCCCGAGCTGCGCCAGCGCGAGCGATCCGAGCAGGATCTCGGCGACGAAGACGGCGCCGGCCAGCGGTGCGTGATAGGCCGCCGTGAGTCCGGCGGCCGCGCCGCAGCTCACCAGCAGCCGCAGATCGACGACGCGGCCCAGGCGGCGCCCCAGCGTCGACGCCAGCATCGCCGCCAGCAGCACCATCGCCCCTTCGCGCCCGATGGCGCCGCCGGTGCTGACGACCAGCATCGAGGCGGCGACCTTGAGCAACCCGCGGCGCAGGTCGAGACGGCCATCGCCGATGGCCACCGCCTCGATGTAGTCGCCGCTGCCCTGGTCGGCCGCGCGCGCGGCGTCGTCGCGCCCACGCTCGGCCAGCCACAACAGCAGCCCCGCGGCCAGCCCGCCCATGAACGGTGCCAGCAGCCGCGCGGCGGGAGCCAGGTCCGCGGCTGCCGTCACGAGATGACCGCCCGGGGCGTGCACCAGCAGCGCCTCGAGCGCGAAGAGCGCGTGCTTGAACGCGCTGACGACGGCCGCGCCGAGGACGCCGACCAGCGCTGCGAGCAGCAGATGCCGCCACGGACGGTCCATCCGCAGCAGCGCGCGCCGCAGCGCGCTTCGCGCGCGGCGCCGAGGCGATGCGGCGGCCGCGTCCACGTGCTCGGGCCCGGTCAGCATCTCGTGCCGCGCCCGAGCGCCGCGATCCGGCGCGTGGCCGACGCGCCGCGGCCCGCGCGTCGGCGCGGGCGAACGACGGGCTGCTTCGCGCTGTTCACACGCATGTCGTCCAACCCTCCCTGGTGCCGGCTCGTGCAGGGCCGATCGCAGCGATGGTGCCTCAATGCCTGGCCGTGCGCACGCGCGTTCACGCTCTGCAATGCGCGCGCGGCGGCCGAAGAGGCGTGTCACCTTTGCTCGGTTGGTACGCCACTTGGGTCGCCGCTCACACTCTGCACACGGCGGGGAGTGCATGGGTGTGCCCTGCGTTCGGTTCGTGCTCCGGCTGCGCGGCCGCGCGCACGGCCGCGACAATGCCCCGATGCCTGCCGCCGCGCGCGCTCGCTTTCGCCGATGAAGGCGCCTGCCAGCACTGCCACCACCGGTGGCGCCGGTGGCGTCGCAACGGGCAGCGCGCCAACGCGCGGCCTGCGTGGGGCGGCGGCCCTGTTCGCGGCGCTTGGCGTGGCGGCCGGGGCCTGGGGCGCGCACGTGCCGTCGGTGAAGGTGCGCTATGGGCTCGACGAGCTGGGCGTGGCCGGCGTCCTGCTGGCCGCTGCCGCCGGGGCCGTGCTGGCGCTGTTCGTGGCGGGCAGGCTGGTGGAGCGCTGGGGCACGCGCTGCTGCGTGCAGGGCGCCGGCCTCGTCCTGGCGTCGGGTCTGGCGGCGGTGCTGCACATGCCGGCGCGGCCGCTGCTGTGGGCGCTGATGCTGCTGGTGGGGGCGTCGATGAGCGTGTTCGACGTGGCCGTGAATGCCGAAGGCACGGCGCTCGAGCTGCTGAGCGGGCGCAAGGTGATGGCGCGGCTGCACGCGTTGTTCAGCGTCGGCGGCATGAGCGGCGCGGGCTTCGTGGCCGCCATGTTCGCGCTCGGCCTGGCGCCGGCGCTGCAACTGGCTGTGCTGGCGCTGGCCGTGGGGGTGGCGGTGCGGTTCGGTGCGCAGCGGCTGCACGCGCAGCACCTGCCGCAGCGCGCTGCCGCCGGCACGGGCCGGCGCATGCTGTGGCGAGGCGAGGTCTGGCTGGTGGGCCTGCTGATGCTGGCTGCCATGGTGGCCGAAGGCGCGCTCTACGACTGGAGCGCGCTCTATCTGTCGCAGGAACTGCGTCAGCCCGCGGCCACGGCGGCGCTCGGCTTCGCGGTTTTCGCGGGGGCGATGGCCGTTGCGCGCCTGGGCGCCGATGCGCTGCGTGTGCGCTGGCCCGAAGGCCGGCTGCTGGCTGCGGGCTCGGCGCTGTGCGCACTGGCGATGACCGCCGCGCTGTTGCTGCGCCACCCCGCGGCGGCGCTGGCCGGCTTCGCGCTGGCCGGCGTCGGGCTGGCGGCGGCCGTTCCCATCCTCTTCACCGCCGCCACGCGCATCGCGGGCGTGCCGCGCGCGAGCGCGATCGCGGCGGTGTCGGCGATCGGTTATGCCGGCTTCATGATCGGGCCGCCGCTGATCGGTGCGCTGGCCCGCGTCTGGTCGCTGGGTGCTGCGCTCGGCGTCGTCGTCGCGGCCAGCGCGACGCTGGCGCTGTTCGCGCCGCGCATTCCGTAGCGCGACGGTGTGAGGCGGCAGCGGCCCCGGGCGATGGTTGGTGACGCGTCGAGCGTCGATCCGCTCGGCGGCGGCGGCGCCGCTCAGTTCGGCTCGTACGCCAGCCGCACGTAGATCGGTGCGTAGGCCTCGGCCTGGGTGACCTCGATGAGGTGTTCGCGCGCGAGCTCGAGCACAGCGATGAGGGTCACCACCCGCACCGGCATGCCGCGCGCCGGATCGAACAGGTCGGCGAACTCGACGAAGCGCCGCCCCTGCAGCCGCTTGAGCACGATGCCCATGTGCTCGCGCACCGACAGCTGCTCGCGCGTGATCGTGTGGTGCGCGGTGAGGCGCGCGCGCTGCACGATGTCGCGCCAGGCCTGGCGCAGCTCGTCGGCATGCACCTGGGGCCAGCGCGGCTCGTGCGCCTGCTCGATGTGGATCTGCGCGTGCAGGAAGTCGCGCCCCACGAGCGGCAACTGCTCGAGCCGCGCGGCAGCGAGCTTGATGCGCTCGTACTCGACCAGCCGGCGCACCAGCGCGGCGCGCGGATCTTCGGGCTCGCCGCCGTCGGCACCCTTCCTGGGCGGCAGCAGCATGCGGCTCTTGATCTCGATCAGCATCGCCGCCATCAGCAGGTACTCGCCGGCCAGCTCGAGGTTGCGCGCGCGGATCTGCTCGACGTACTCGAGGTACTGGCGCGTCACGTCGGCCAGCGGGATGTCGAGGATGTTGAAGTCCTGCTTGCGGATCAGGTACAGCAGCAGGTCGAGCGGGCCCTCGAAGGCTTCGAGGAAGACCTCGAGCGCCTCGGGCGGGATGTACAGGTCCTGCGGCAGCGCAAAGAGCGGCTCGCCGTACAGGCGCGCGACGGCGATGCGATCGACCACCTCGGGCTGCGGCGGCGCCGGCTCGCCGGCGAACGCCTGCGCCGCGTCGAGCGCGTCGCCAGCGGCGGCCTCAGCGGCCGCAGCCGCCTCGTGCGCGACGGCAGCCACGCCGGCGCTCAGCGCACCTCGGCTTCGTAGTAGACGTAGGGCCGCTGCGCCACGCGCGCCTCGCGCCAGCGCGCGAGCGCATCGCGGTCGAGCTTGCGGTCCCACAGCAGCGCGCGGCCGGCGCGCTGTTCCTCTTCGAGCGAGGGCTTGCGCGACTTCAGCTCGTCGACGAAGCCGCCGACCTCGGACTTGTACGGTTTCCAGAAGGTGTGAAAGTGCATGCTCGGTGCGCCGGCGATGGCGGTGCAAGAATCGTCGCCGATTCTAACGAGGCGATCCGATGACGAACCCCTGTGCGCTCCTCGTGCCGCGCCGGCGCTGCGGGATCCGCGCGCGTCTGCGGCCGGCCTGGCCTGCCCTGCTGCTGATCGCGTTGCTGGCGACGGGCTGCGACCCGCAGCGCGTGGCGAAGCTGGAGGAGGGCGTCTCGAGCGAGGTCGACGTGCGCCGGCAGTTCGGCGATCCGGTCACCGTGACGGTCGCGCCCGACGGCACGCGCACGCTCGAGTATCCGCGCCAGCCCGAAGGCTGGACCAACTACGTCATCACGATCGGCCCCGACGGCAAGATGAGCTCGCTGCGCCAGCTGCTCGCCGAGGACAACTTCGCACGCGTGCAGTCCGGCATGAGCCGCCAGCAGGTGCGCGATCTGCTGGGGCGGCCGGCCGAGCAAAAGCGCTACGACCTGCGGCGCGAGGAGGTCTGGAGCTGGCGCTACAAGCCCGTCAACGAGAGCCGCCTGTTCAGCGTCACCTTCGATGCCGACGGCAAGGTGCTGGGCACGTCGACGGCGCTCGATCCGCGCGAGCAGGCGCAAGGCCGCTGAGGCTGGCGCTCCCCGGGCCCGTGCGGTTCGGCCGCTTTGCCTGATCCCCCACCGCGGGCAGGCTGGGCGCCGCCCGGCCCAGGAGGCGCTCAGAACCAGGCGACGAGGCCGATGCTGGCGTAGCGCCGCCAGTAGCCGGCGCCGCCGCCGGCCAGCCCGAAGCCGCTGCCCGAAGCGCCGATGGCGGCACGCAGGCGCAGGCCGGGCGCGGCGTCGGCAGCGACGGCGAGCTCCCACTGGTGCGGCGTGCCGTGGCTCACGCGGGCGTCGCCGTCGACCTCGCGCGACGACCCGAAGGCCACGCGGGCCGTGAATTCGAAGGGGCGCTGCTCGACGGCCAGTGCGCTGTAGGCGCGCAGCTCGTGGTAGCGGCTCGGGTTCCAGTAGCCGTGGTCGTCGTGTCGTGCGCCGCTCGGGTTCGAGGCCGTGAAGCCCATCGCCTCGATGCCGGCCACCCAGCGCGGGCGCAGCGCGATCGCGTAGTCGACGCGCGCGTTGATGCGCTGGCGCGTGTTGGCGTCGGAAAACCGCAGCGTGGCCAGCGCCGCCGACGCGCTCCAGCGTGCATCGGGCTTCCAGTCGGCGCCCAGCGACACCGTGTCGACCTCGATGTGCGCGGCGATCGCGCGCGGCGTCTCGATCGTGTCGCGGCTGGCGTCGGCGTCGACGCGCCAGCCGTCGCGCGGCAGCCAGACGAGGTGTGCCGTGCCGCCGACGAAATCCCAGCGCCCGTAGCGGTTGGCGCGCAGCGCCAGCGAGGGCAGCCACACGCCGCCCGGGGCGTCGACGGCGCCGAGCCGCCAGCGTGCCAGGCCCTGCAGCTGCTGCCCCGAGGGGGCGCCATCCGGGCTCCTGATCCACGCCTGGCGCGACTGCACCTCGAACAGCGTGCGCGCGTCCGGCCGCCAACCGCCGCCGACGGTGAGCGCCGTGACCTCGAGGTGGTCGCGGTCGTGCGCGCCGTCGATGCCGGCGTACACGTAGTTCTTCGCTTCGCGCACCACGCGCCAGTCGCGCAGCCAGCGCGCCTCGGCGTCGATGGGCTCGTGCAGCAGCGCGGCAGCGCGTTCGTCGTCGCCGGCCCAATACCAGGCGCGCGCCAGGTCGACGCGCTCGCCCGCGTTGCGCGGCGCCCCCCAGCGCGCGAACTCGCGCAGGGCGGCGCGGTGCCGCCCGGCGAAATTGAGCGCGTTGGCCAGCGTCCAGCCGACGTCGCGGTCGTCCGGCGCCTCGCGCTGCAGCGCCTGCAGCCGCGCGATGGCCTCGGCGTGCCGGTCCTGCCACAGCAGCACCCGCGCCAGGCGCAGCTGCAGCCGGCGGTGGTCGGGCGCGAGCGCCAGCGCCTGTGCGTAGGCCCGGGCGGCAGCGTCCAGATCGCCCAGCGCCTGGTGCGCCTGGCCGGCACCGTCGAGTGCATCGGCCCGATCGGCACGATCCTTGCCGGCACGCGCAAGCTCGTCGAACAGCGCCAGCGCCGTGCCGGCGTCGCCGGCCCACAGCGTCTGCCAGGCCAGCGAGGGCAGGATGTCGGCGCGACGCGCCGGCGCCGCCTGCAGCGCCTGCCGGTACAGCCGTGCCGCTGCGCCGTTGTGGTCGGCGTAGCCCTGCGCGCGCGCCGCTTCGATCAGCAGATCGGCATCGGCCGGGCGGGCGGCGACCAGATGCTCGTACAGCGGCAGCGCGGTCGCGAAATCGCGCGCTTCGAGCGCGGCGCGGGCACGTGCCAGCGTCGCCGGCTCGCCCGCCGCTTGTGCCGGCATCGGCATCGGCAGCAGCGCGATCG
>JAFECX010000231.1 GCA_018241895.1 Pseudomonadota bacterium | reverse complement strand
GACCTGCAGGTTCTTGTCCGGCAACACGATGGCGGGAGCCCAGACGAACACCCGGTGCTTCGCCACTTCGGGCGTGACGATGAACCGCCGAAGGCCTGCCAGCAACCGACGCAGACCCGGCCGCGCTTCGCCGTGACGCCACCAGAACACGCGATAGGCCTCGCGGTTGTTGGTCTGCCGAAACGGCTTGATGGTGCGCAGCGCAAACTCGAAGGGCGCTTCGAAGAGGCTGGCCTGGGCTTCGTCGCGATCCACGCCGAAGTCGATGATCCAGTTGTCGCGGTCGCGTCGAGTCGCGTCCATGCCATTCCAGCTGCGGCGCAGTACGGCGGCGTTCGGCTCGGCGCCCAAGGCGGGCTGTGCAAGCCAGTCGCGCGCCAAGGCGCCCTCGACATCGAATGGGCCGACCTTCGTCACGCCCATGAAGCAGGCGCCAGCGTTGGTCTTGAGCTGCGTTGCGGCCGTCAGATCGACACCGGCGCGCACAGCCGCGAGGTCTGCCGAGACTGCGTCGGCGGGCTCGCCGTCAAGGCGGGCAGTGCCTGGCGCCGCCCCAAACCCCACCAATGACACCCGCACCGCCGCCCCGTCGTTCACCCAAGGCTCGTCGCTCCAGGCCTCGAAGATGCGCGTGCTCTTCACGATGGCATCGAGCACCTCGCGGTTGCGCCCGCCGCGGATCGAGTTCGTCGCCACCAGCCCGGCGCGCTGCAGCGCGCCGCCTTCGATCTGCGCCCTTGCCTTCTCGAACCAGTAGCACACCAGGTCCGCCCCGCCGGGCACGCGGTCCTTGTAGGCGGCGCGCAGCGCATCGGTGTAGGCATCGCCCAGTTCGCCGCGCATCTTCTTGTCGCCGACGAACGGCGGATTGCCCACCACCACGTCCGCCTTGGGCCACGCGGCCTCGCGGCCATCGGCATTCAGCACCGCGTCGCGGCATTCGATGTGCTCCAGCGGCTCCAGCACCGGCTGCGTCTTGAAGCCGTAGCCGCGCTGGATGCGCCACTGCAGCTCGCCGATCCACACCGTGACGCGCGCGAGCTCGGCGGCGTATTCGTTGAGCTCGATGCCGAGCACGTTGTGCGGGCCGCTCACGTCGTGCTGGCGCTCCAGGCCGAGCTGCTCGGCCTCGAGGTTGGCCTGGTGCTCGATGTCCTTGAGGCTCTTCAGCGCCAGGTACAGGAAGTTGCCGCTGCCGCAGGCCGGATCGAGCACGCGCACCGCGCGCAGCCGCTCGAGGAAGCCGACGAAGGCCGCCTGCGCGTCGCGCCAGGGCTTGTCGCCGTGGCGCCGGCTCCTGCCCACGCTGGCGGCGATGCGCGCGCGCGCCTCGGCCCACTCGGCCTGCAGCGGGCGCACGAGCACCGGCTCGACCAGGCGCATGATGGTCGCCGGGTCGGTGTAGTGCGCGCCGAGCTGGCTGCGCTTGGCCGGATCCAGGCCGCGCTCGAACAGGGTGCCGAAGATGCCGGGGTCGATGGCGCTCCAGTCCAGGCTGCTGGCCGCCACCAGCGCGGCCACGTCGGCGGCGGCCAGCGCCGGCACGTCGACGTGCCGGAACAGCCCGCCGTTGAACCACGGCACCGCGTCGACGCCGAACAGGCCCCCGTCGCGCATGGTCTCGAACAGGCGGCCAAGCTGCGTGCGCATCTGCTGCGGCGCCACGGCCACGCCCACCAGCCGCTCGAACAGCCGCGCCGGCAGCAGGCCCACGTCCTCGGCGAAGAAGCAGAACACGCACTGCGTGAGGAAGTGGCTCACCTGCGCGGGCGCCGCGCCGGCGGCGCGCAGCCGCTCGGCGGTGGCGGCGAAGCTGCGCGCGGCCTCTTCGGTGATGTCGCGGTTGCTGCGCCTGGGGCGCCAGGCCTCGGGGTCGGTCCAGAGCAGGCGCAGGCGCTGGCGCGCCAGCGGCTGCCCCAGGTCTTCGAGCGCGAACGCGTGGCACTCGCTGGGCGTGCCGGTGAAGTGCGTGTGCACCTCGATGCGCTGGCGGTCGCTCACCACCAGCAGCGGCGGGTTCTCGAGCGGCAGCGCGTACATCATGAGCTGCCTGAGCGCGCCCTCCAGGCTCTTGCCCGGCGCCTTGTATTCCCACGCGAAGTGGCCGCGCAGCCAGACATCGGCGAAGCCGTCGGTGCGCTGCGCCGCCGAGCCGGTCTTGGTGAGGCCGCGCTCGAAGCAATAGGCCTCGGGGTCGCCGGGCTCGGGTACATCCAGCAGGCGACACAGGTCGATGAAGTGCGACTGCGCGCCGGCGCGCTCGTTCAAGCCGTGCGCCGGGGCGCCGGGCTGCCATTTGCGGATGAACTGCTGCGGCTGCATCGTGGGTACGGGCGGGATCGGGCGGGGCCTTCGCGCATGCGCTCGGGTCGGCGCCGCCGGGCGCGCAGGCCGGCATGCCCATGGCCGTCGTGCGCGGGACACCCGCATGCCCCATCCCACGCAGCCACCGCACACCCGCCCGACACATCCCCGAGCTCGATGATCGAACACCGCTCCCTTCGACCGGGGAACGCGAACTCGTACGAATCGACGCCGGCTCGTGCAGCCGAGCGTCTCGCGGCAGGTGCCGGGAAGCACCTGCTGCGCGCGCATCGAGCGGTACGGCGCGCGCGGCGCCCTACTTCGCGTATTGCTTGATCAGCGCGCGGGCGTCTTCGAGCAGCGCCTTGCCGTCGGCGCCCTTGGCGCTGACGGCCTTGATCCAGGCGTCGTCGACGTCGGCGGTGGCCTTCACCCAGCGCTGGTATTCGTCTTCGGAGAGGAAGACGATCTTCTCGCCGGCTTCGCGCGCCATCTTCTGGTGCGGGGCGACGACGCGGTCGAAGCCGGTCTCGCCGGCCCACGCCGAGGTGGCCAGACCCGAGTTGTCGTCGATGACCTTCTTCAGGTCGGCGGGCAGGCTGTCGTACTTGGCCTGGTTCATCGCGAACGCGAAGATGGTGTTGCCCATGCGCGGCAGGCCGGCGGGGGTGTCGAGGGCGTAGCGGGCAATCTCCTGCAGCTTGATCGAGGGCACGCCCTCCCAGGGCACGCTGGCGCCGTCGATGACGCCCTTGCTCAGCGCTTCGGGCACCGCCGGCAGCGGCATCTGCACCGGGGTGGCGCCGAGCGCGGCGATGAACTGGCTGTTGACGCGCGTGGCGCCGCGGATCTTCAGGCCCTTCAAGTCTTCCATCCTGGTCGGCGTCTTGTCCTTGAAGTGGAACAGCGTGCCGTCGTGCACGTGCATGAAGATGAGCTTGGTGCCCTTGAACTCGTCCATCGCGTGCTTGTGCACGTAGTCCCACAGCGCCTGGCTGCCGGACTTGGCGGTGGCGGCCATGAAGGGCAGTTCGAAGACCTCGCTCTTCATGAAGCGGCCCGCGGCGTAGGTGGGCACCGACCAGACGATGTCGGCCACGCCGTCGCGCGCGTGGTCCATCAGCTCGGCGGGCTTGCCGCCGAGCTGCATCGACGGGTAGATCTGGCACTTGAGGCGGTCCTTGGACTCCTTGTTGACCTTTTCGCACCACGGCTGGATCAGGTTGACCTGCGCGGCCGAAGTGCTGGCCAGGAAGTGGTGGACCTTGAGCACCACCTGCTGCGCGTGCGCGGCGCCCAGGCCGCACAGCAGCGCGGCACCGGCGATCAGGGTGCGGGTGAACGGCTTGGACATCTCGTCTCCTTGGTGGGTGGGGCAGGGGAAAGGCGATCAGCCGCCGAAGCTCTTGACGAGAACCAGCGACAGGCTCGGGAACAGGACCAGCGCGACGATGCGCACGAGGTCCGAGAGCAGGAAGGGCACGACGCCCTTGAAGGTCTCGACCAGCGGCACGTCCTTGGCCAGCCGGTTGATGATGTAGACGTTGAGGCCCACCGGCGGGTGCACGAGGCCGATCTCGACCACCATCAGCGCCAGGATGCCGAACCAGATCGACTTGTCGGGGCCGGCCATGCCCCAGAAGTCCAGGCCCATGATCATCGGGTAGAAGATCGGGATCGTCAGCAGGATCATCGCCAGGCTGTCCATCACGCAGCCCAGGAAGATGTAGATGACGAGGATCATCGCCAGCACCAGCAGCGGCGGCATGCCGCTGGCCTTGACCCAGGCGGCCAGTTCGCCGGGCATCTGCGACAGCGCCAGCGTGGTGTTGAGCATGTCGGCGCCGATCAGCACCAGGTAGATCATCGCGGTCGCCTGCGCGGTGCCCAGCGAGCTGGCGAGCAGCCCCTTCCAGCGCATGCCGCCGGTGACGACGGCCAGCACGCCGCAGGCCGCGGCGCCGATGGCCGCGGCCTCGGTCGGGTTGGCCCAGCCGCCGTAGATGCCCACGATCACGACCACGAAGACCAGCAGCACCGGCAGCACCTCGAGCAGCGTCTTCAGGCGCACGCTCCACGGCGCGCGCGCGCCGGCGGGGCCGCTGCCGGGCCTCCAGGCCACCAGCAGCCGGATCACGAGCATGTAGCCGACCATCGCGATCAGGCCCGGCAGCACCGCGGCCATGAACAGCTTGCCGATCGACTCCTGCGTGAGGATGGCGTAGATCACCAGCGGCACCGAGGGCGGGATCATGATGCCCAGCGTGCCGCCGGCGGCCAGTGCGCCGGTGGCCAGGCTGCCGGAGTAGCCGTGGCGGCGCAGCTCGGGCAGCGCCACCTGGCCCATGGTGGCCGCGGTCGCCAGCGACGAGCCGCAGATGGCGCCAAAGCCGGCGCAGGCGCCCACCGCGGCCATCGCGATGCCCCCGGGCCGGTGGCCGAGGTAGGCACTGACGAAGCGGAAGAGGCCGCGCGAGAGTCCGCCGTGGGTGGCGAACTGCCCCATCAGCATGAACAGCGGCAGCACCGCGAGGTCGTAGTTGGACAGCCGCGCGTAGGCCGTCGTCTTCAGCGTGTTCAGCAGCGGCAGCGTGTTGCCGTCGTTGAGGTAGAGAAAGCCCCCGGGCGCCGGCGACGAACATGGCGATGCCGATGGGCACGCGCACCACCAGCATCGCCAGCAGCACGAGGAAGACCAGTCCGCCGACGGCGATGCCGCTCATGACAGGGCCCCGCGGCGCGCCGCCCGGACGAAGTGCACGGCCATGTAGAAACCCGCCAGCGCCATCAGCACGAAGCCCGGCACCATCGCCAGCCGCACGATCCACATCGGCCAGTCGAGGATCGCCGAGCTCTCGCCGACCTCGCGCAGCGAGATCGCGCCCACCGTGGTGCGCCACGCGATCACGCTGGCGAACAGGCCGATCAGCAGCGAGCCGATGGCGTCCAGGCTCATCACCTTGGCGGCCGACCAGTGCTGGGTGAAGAAGTCGACCTTCACGTCACCGCGGTTCAGGTGGCAATAGGCGAAGAAGTAGGAGGCGCCGACGGCCGAGCCCATCTCGACGAGTTCGAAGTCGCCGGGCACCGGCATCGAGAACAGCTTGCGGCCGACGATGGAGACGATGGACATGCCGACGATGGCCACGAAGACCAGGCCGCCGGCGGCCGCCGCGGTCTTGCTCACCGCCAGCAGTGCGCGTCCGAACGGCCCGAACTCCGACGTGCTGCCGGCGGGTGGGTCGGGGCTTGCGTCTTGCATCGGGGTCTGCTCCTCGGGGCGGCCGCGCCCGAGCGTCGGGCGGCGTCGCAGTGCGGGCAGATTATGGGGAGGGGGTCGGGCCGCGCCGCACAGGGAATTCCTTCAGGCCCGAAGCATTCCTTGCGGTCGGTCAAAACGGCCGTGCAGCGCGGCCGGGAAGACCCCGCGCGCGCAATGCGGTGTTCCAGCCTGTCGGCCCACAGCGGCGCGCTGGCCATGCCCACCCCGCGTGCGGCTCCGGTCCTGGATCTGGTGTCGAGTGCAGCCAAGCCGGTGTCGACGGCTGCCGTCCGGTGGCGGCGCCGCGATTGCGGCGTCGTCGGGAATGCAGAGGGTCGCCGTGGCGAGGCGCTCGCCCGCGCCAGGCCGTGGCGCGTCCAACCCATGCGCTCGTCGGGATCGACGCCCAGCGCGCGCAGCGCCAGCAGCAAGGCGGCGGAGCCGGCAAAGAAGGCCACCGCGATGGCAACGAAGATCAGGTCCTGCACAAGGCCTCCT
>JAFECX010000230.1 GCA_018241895.1 Pseudomonadota bacterium | reverse complement strand
AGGCGACCGAGCCGCACGCCCAGCCGCCAAGTGCGGCCCGACGCAGCCGCGCCGCCTCCTGCGCGGTCGGCGTGTCGGCCAGGCGCCGGCGCCACTGGGCCTCGCGCTCGAACGGGGTGTTGCCGAGTTGCCAGAACGCCGGCGGATCGGTGATCAGCGGGTCGCGGCGCGCGCCGAGATGGTGTGCGGCGCTCGTCACGCCGGGCACGTCGTCGGCCTGCTCGATCCAGGCCATCGCGGCGAGCAGCCATTCGCCGGGCTCCACCGGTGCGGCACGAAAGCGCCCCTCCCACAGCGTGCCCCGGCGCGCGTGTCGGCGGTTGTAGGCGACGACGTAGCGGCGGCCGATGGCCTGCATCAGGCGCCCCAGCGCAGCGGGCTCGTCGGGCGTGGCGAGCAGGCGCAACTCGTCGGCGAGCAAGGCGTAGGCATGAAGCTGCACCTTCTCGACCGCGAGCCCCTCGCGCAGCACGTCGGCAAAGTGCGCGCGGTCCTCGGCATCGGCGAAGGCGGCGTGCCGGTCGAGCGCGCGCTGGATCACGAGGTGCGGCTGACCGGCGAGCACCAGGCGCGGCAGGCGGGCCATCGTGCGATCAGCGCGCGGCGCCTCGGGCCCTGCGACGAGGCGGCGTGCGCGCGGCCGTCATGTCTTCACAGGTTGCTCAGGCCGCGAACAGCCGGCGGCCGGTGAGCCGCTCGTGCTCGCGCAATGCGAACCGATCGGTCATGCCGGCGACGTAGTCGGCGGCGGCGCGCGCGCGGTCGCCGGCGCTCGCGGCGGCGAACTCGGCGCTCATCTGCCCTGGATCGCTGTGGTAGGCGGCGTACAGTTCGGCGATCACCTCGCGGCCGAGCGCGGTGTTGTGCAGCACCTGCGGGTGCCGGTACAGCGCATGCAGCAGAAAGCGCTCGAGCTCGCCGATGCGTGCGCGCATCTCGTCGCTGAAGCGCGCCATCGGCGCCAGCGCGCGCAGCGCGTCGGCGTCCGTCGGCTGCTGCCGCTCGAGCGCCGCCGCCGTGGCGCCCACGAGATCGGCGATCAGCGCCGCGAGCATGCGGCGCAGCGTCTCGGCCAGCACGCGCTTGCCGTCGGGATCGTCGAAGCCGCGGCCCGCGGCCTGCAGCGCCTGGTCGTGAAAGTGCGCGAACAGCGCCACCGTGCGCAACTGCTCCACCGTGAGCAGCCCCGAGCGCACGCCGTCGTCACTGTCGTGGGTGCTGTAGGCCACCTCGTCGGCCAGGTTCACGAGCTGCGCTTCGAGCCCCGGCTGCGTGCCTTGCACGAAGCGGCGCGCGGGCCCGTCGGGTTCGCTGCGCAGCAGCCGCTCGGCCTGGGCACGCGAGCAGCGCTTGAGGATGCCCTCGCGGGTTTCGTGCGTCAGGTTCAGGCCGTCGAAGGCCAGGTAGCGCTGCTCGAGCCGGTCGACCACGCGCAGGCTCTGCAGGTTGTGCTCGAAGCCGCCGTGCTCGCGCATGCACGCGTCGAGCGCATCCTGGCCGGCGTGGCCGAAGGGCGTGTGGCCCAGGTCGTGCGCCAGCGCGATCGCCTCCACCAGATCCTCGTTCAGCCGCAGCGCGCGCGCCGCCGAGCGCGCCACCTGCGCGACTTCGAGCGAGTGCGTGAGGCGCGTGCGGAACAGATCGCCCTCGTGGTTGACGAAGACCTGCGTCTTGTAGACCAGGCGCCGGAACGCCGAGCTGTGCACGATGCGGTCGCGATCGCGCTGGTGCTCGCTGCGCGGCGCCGGCAGCGGCTCGGCGATGCGACGGCCGCGGCTGCGCTGCGGGTGCGCGGCCCACGGGGCGAGCGCGTCGGAGTTCACGGTGGCGGGGCAGCGTCAGCGGCCGTGCCGGCGGCGGCGATGACGCGGGCCACGAGTGCATCGGGCACGGCGCGCACGACGGCGCTGCCGGGGCACTCGACGAGCACGAAGCGGATCTCGCCGGCTTCGGCCTTCTTGTCCAGGCGCATCAGCGCGAGCCAGCGCGCCGCAGGCAGGGCCGGCGGCGCCACCGGCAGCCCGGCACGCGCGACCAGACGCGCCAGGCGCTCGGCGAAGGCCGCATCGACGAGACCGAGCGCGGCCGACAGGCGCGCCGCGAGCACCATGCCGCAGCCCACCGCCTCGCCGTGCAGCCAGCGGCCGTAGCCGAGGCCCGCTTCGATGGCGTGGCCGAAGGTGTGGCCGAAGTTGAGGATCGCGCGCCGGCCGCTCTCGCGCTCGTCGGCGCCGACCACCTCGGCCTTGATCTGGCACGAGCGGCGCACCGCGTGCGCCAGCGCATCGGCATCGCGTGCCACGAGCGCGTCGACGTGGCGCTCGAGCCAGTCGAGGAAGGCCGCGTCGGCGATCGGCCCGTACTTGATGACCTCGGCCAGGCCGGCCGCGAGCTCGCGCGGCGGCAGCGTCGCCAGCGTGTCGAGGTCGGCGACGACGCGCTCGGGCTGGTGGAACGCGCCGATCATGTTCTTGCCGCGCGGATGGTTGATGGCGGTCTTGCCGCCCACCGAGCTGTCGACCTGCGCCAGCAGCGTCGTCGGCACCTGCACGTAGGGCACGCCGCGCATGTAGCTGGCCGCGGCAAAGCCGGTCATGTCGCCCACCACGCCGCCACCGAGCGCGAACAGCACGGTGCGCCGGTCGCAACCCTGGTCGAGCAGGTGGTCGAAGATCGTCTGCAGCGTGGGCCACTGCTTGTGCTGCTCGCCGTCGGGCAGCAGCACGCGGCTCACGCGCGCGTAGTGCGGCGCCAGCGCGGCTTCGAGGGCGGCGCCGTACAGTGCGTGCACCGTGGGGTTGCTGACGACGACCGCGTGCGCGGCCTGCGGCAGGCCGCGCCAGCTGTCGGCGGCGGCGAGCA
Source organism: Pseudomonadota bacterium (assembly GCA_018241895.1). Classification (GTDB taxonomy): domain Bacteria; phylum Pseudomonadota; class Gammaproteobacteria; order Burkholderiales; family Burkholderiaceae_C; genus Rubrivivax. The sequence goes on along the minus strand of JAFECX010000230.1, from coordinate 14,922 downwards.
GACGCGTGCCGATGAGGATGTCGTAGGGGTGGCTCGGCGTGGCCACCGCCACCGTGGCGGCGACGGGCATGATGCGGGCAGTGTACGGGGCGGCGGCGAGCGGCGCCGGAGCGATCGCCGAGCCGGGCGCCGCATCAAGCCCCGTGACCGCGGCCCACGCGCGCCGGCACACGCGCCGGATCGACGAGCCCGGCCATCTCGAGCTGCATCAGCACCATGCCGACGAGGCCGTGCACCGAGGGGCGTGGCGACTCGACGACGAAGTGCGCGGCGCGCCGATACAGCGGATCGCGCGTGCGGTACAGCTCGCGCAGCCGCGCCAGCGGGTCGGCCACCTGCAGCAGCGGGCGCTGCGTGTCGTGGCGCAGTCGCCGCTGCAGCTCCTCGGGCGAGGCACGCAGGTAGAAGACGTGGCTGCGCGAGTGCAGCGCGTCGCGGTTGCTCGGGCGCAGCACCGCGCCGCCGCCGGTGGCCAGCACCTGCGCCGGGCGGCCGGCGAGGGCGTCGATGACCTCGTGCTCGACGTCGCGAAACGCCTCCTCGCCGTGCGCCGCGAAGTACTCGCGGATCGGCATGCCGATGCGCCGTTCGATCTCGGCGTCGGCATCGACGAAGCGCAGGCCGAGCTGGCGCGCGAGGTGGCGCCCCACCGTCGACTTGCCGCAGCCGGGCATGCCGACCAGGGCCAGCGAAAGTGCGTCGTCCACGCCGCCGAGTATGGCCGCACCCGCGACGTGCCCGGCCGCTTCAGCGGCCCGCGCCACAGACCGGGCAGTCCCGTCGGCGCGCGACGCGCACCTCGTCCCAGCGCATGGCGCGCGCGTCGAGCATCAGCAGCCGCCCGGCCAGCGGCGCGCCGATGCCGGCCAGCAGTTCGAGCGCCTCGGCGGCCTGCATCGAGCCGACGATGCCGACGACGGGCGCGAACACCCCCATCGTCGCGCAGTTCGCCTGCGGCGCCACCGCGTCCGGCGGGAAGAGGCAGGCGTAGCAGGGCGAGGCGGCGCTGCGCGGGTCGAAGACCGAGAGCTGGCCCTCGAAGCCGATCGCGGCGCCCGAGACCAGCGGCCGCCGGTGCCGCACGCAGGCCGCATTGACGAGATGGCGGGTGGCGTAGTTGTCGCTGCAGTCGAGCACGACATCGGCGTCGGCCACCAGGCGCTCGAGCAGCGCGGCGTCGGCGCGCCGCGCCCACGCCTGCACCTGCAGGTCGGGATTGATCGCCGCCACGCGCATGCGCAGCGAGTCGGCCTTCGGCAGCCCGAGGCGCGACAGGTCGTGCGCGATCTGGCGCTGCAGGTTCGTGAGGTCGACCGTGTCGTCGTCGACCAGCGTCAGTTGCCCGACGCCGGCGCTGCCGAGATACATGGCCGCCGGCGAGCCGAGGCCGCCGGCGCCGACGACGAGCGCGTGCGCCGCGAGCAGCCGCTGCTGGCCCTCGATGCCGATCTCGGGCAGCAGCACGTGCCGCGAGTAGCGCAGCAACTGCTCGTCGTTCATGGCCCGATTGTCGCCGCGCACCGTGCACGGCCCGTCGCCTGCGCCGGCGCTCTCCGCCCGGCGCGGCACGGGCGCGGCGCCTGCGTGCCGCGCCCGGGGCGCGCCGCGGCCGCGAATGCACCGCACCGGCACGGCCTCACTCGGAAGAGAGCCTGTGCCGCGTGGACGAAGAAGGGCCGCTTGCACGACGCTGGGCACAGGGCTCTAATGGCAGCGCACCTGCGCCGTCCGGAATCATCCGTAGAGGAGCGCCCATGGGCATCGTCAGCAAGATCCACCACGTCGCGTACCGCTGCAACGACGCGAAGCAGACCGTGGAGTGGTACCGCAAGTACCTCGACATGGATTTCGTGCTCGCCATCGCCGAGGACCAGGTGCCCTCGACCAAGGAACCCGACCCGTACATGCACGTCTTCATGGACGCGGGCAACGGCAACGTCCTCGCGTTCTTCGAGCTGCCGACCAAGCCGCCGATGGGCCGCGACCCGAACACGCCGGCGTGGACGCAGCACCTGGCGTTCGAGGTCGACTCGATGGACAAGCTGACGCAGGTCAAGGCGCGCATGGAGGCCGACGGCATCGAGGTCGTCGGGCCCACCGACCACACGATCTTCAAGTCGATCTACTTCCGCGACCCCAGCGGCCACCGCCTCGAACTCGCCTTCGACACCGCCACGCCCGAGATGAAGCGCAAGCTCGACGAGGTCAAGTGGGCGATGCTCGACGAGTGGGCGCGCACGAAGAAGGCGCCCAAGCACGCGGCCTGGATGCACGAGCACGAATTCGGCCCCTGAGTGCCACTCGATCGGCGCTCGACGACCTCTCGACGACCTGTCGACGACCTGTCGACGAGCGCTCGACGACCTCTCGACGAGCGCTCGTGCGGCGCGGGCGTGCGGTGATGCCAGGTGCGTGCGGCGGTGGCGTTCGCGGGGCCGCCGGACGGCTAGACTCGACGGCCTCATCGACAGGCGCGGCCCGCCGACGTCGACCCTGCGCCGTGAACCCGCCGTGAATCCCGCCGTGAACCTGCCCGTGCTTTGCATCGCCATGCTTGCCGCCATCGGGACGGCCGCCGATGCGGCACGTGCGCCGTCGGCGAACGTGCCCCCGGTCGCCGGCGTCGTCACCCGAGTGATCGACGGCGATACGCTCGTCGTGCAGATCGCCGCGCAGGCGCCGCTGCACGTGCGCCTGCGCGACATCGACGCCCCCGAGTCGTGCCAGGAGGGGGGCGCCGCGTCGCGGCAGGCGCTCGAGGAGCTGGCGCTGGGCAAGACGGTCGAACTGCGCGTCCATGCGCACGACAGCTACGGCCGCGCGGTGGCGGCGGTGAGCGTCGACGGCGAGGACGTCGGCCGGCGCATGGTCGTCGAGGGCCACGCCTGGAGCATACGCACCCGGTGGGACAACGGCCCGCTGGTCAAGCAGGAGCGGCAGGCGCAGGCGCTGCGCCGCGGGCTGCACGCCACGCCCGGGGCCGTGACGCCGAAGGAGTTCCGGCGCGCGCACGGACCCTGTGCCTGGACGCCGAAGCCGCCCGCGAAGACGGACCGCGCAGCCAGACCGTGAGTGACGTCGCGCCGGGTGCGGCGTGCCGATAGGATCCGATCCACGGTGTGATCCGCGGCGTGATCCACGGCGCGATCGACGGTGCGATCGACGGCGCGATCGACGGTGCGATCTGCGCCGTGATCGGCATCGGATTCGCTCGACTGCGCCGCGCGCGAAGGCCGATCGGAGGCGCCGCTGCCCGGCGGCGACGACAGCCTGCCCAGCCGGCCTGCCGCGGCGGCATCAGCGCGTGTGCCGCGAGGCCTTCACGGCGCGGCACGCGGCCAGGAAGTCGTGCAGCATCGCGCTGTCGTCGAAGTTGTCGGGGCTGCCCGGTTCGTGGAATTCCGGGTGCCATTGCACGGCGGCGACGTAGCCTGGGCCGTGGCGGCGGATGGCCTCGACGACGCCGTCGTCGGGGCAGCGCGCCTCGACCACGAAGCCCGGCGCCAGCGCCTTGATGCTCTGGTGATGGATGCTGTTGGTGGTGGCGCGCGAGACGTCCGGATACAGCTGCGCGAGCCGCGTGCCGGGCTCGATCACGATGTCGTGGTAGTTGTGCTCGTACCTGCCGATCACGCGATGCGCGAGCGTGCCCGGCACCTGCGTCAAGGTGTCCTGCCACAGGCTGCCGCCGAACATCACGTTGATGAGCTGCATGCCCCGGCACACGCCGAACACCGGCTTGCCGGCGTCGACGAAGGCGCCGATGAGCTCGATCTCGTAGCGGTCGCGCACCGCGTCGCCGGCCCACTCGGGTGCGAGCGGCTGCTCGCCGTAGCACTCGGGGGCGACGTCGTTGCCGCCTTGCAGCACCAGTCCGTCGAGTGCGGCGGCGTAGTCGCGCAGCTGCAGGTCGCTGCGCTGCACGAGGCTGTCGCGCGTGACGGCGGGCACCATCACCGCCATCGCGTCGCCCGACAGCACCCAGTGCGCGACGCTTTGCTCGAGATAGTGCAGCGTCTTGGTGAACACGCCCGGCAGCGTGCCCTGCGAGCCGGGGTAGTAGATGCGCGCCGAGACACCGACGAGCAGGGGGGGGTCGTGTGCCATGGCGCGTCACATCGCCTGCACGAACAGGCGCTCGTAATCGGCCTCGGTGGCCGCACGCGGGTTGGTGGCGCTGGTGACGTCGTGCGCGGCCAGCGGCACGAGGCGCGCCACCATCTCGCGCGTGACGCCGCGCGAGGCCAGGCCGCCGCCGATGCCGATGCGCTGCTTGAGCTGCCGCAGCCAGCCGACGAACTCGCCGCCGCCGCCGACGCCGGCCACGTGCGCGAGCTCGTCGAACTTCGCCGGCACCGCCTCGTGGTTCCAGGCCAGCACGGTGTCGATCATGAGCGCGTTCGCCAGGCCGTGGTGCATGTCGCACACGGCGCCCAGCGCGTGCGCGCAGGCGTGCACCGAGCCGAGATCCTTCTGGAACGCGACCGCGCCCATCATCGAGCACATCATCATGTCGGCGCGCGCCGCCAGGTTGCCCGGCTCGGCGACGGCAACGGCGAGCGCGCGCGCGCCGATGCGCAGGCCCTCGAGCGCGATGCCGTCGCACAGCGGGTGATAGGCCGGCGACAGATAGCTCTCGATGTTGTGCGTGAGCGCGTCCATGCCGGTGGCTGCCGTCACCGCGTGCGGCAGGCCGAGCGTGAGCGTGGGGTCGGCGAACACCGCGCGCGCCAGGATCTTCGGGCTGAAGACGGTGCGCTTGCGGTGCGTGTCGTTCTCGGAGACGACCGCCGAGCGGCCGACCTCGGAGCCGGTGCCCGCCGTGGTGGGCAGCGCGACGAAGTACGGCAGCGCGTGCACGATCGGGCGCACCTGCGGATGGTCCCACACATACTCGAGCACGTCGCCTTCGTGCGTGGCCAGCAGGCCGACGACCTTGGCGACGTCGAGCGCCGCGCCGCCGCCCAGGCCGATCACGCAGTCGGCGCCGTGCGCCTTGCAGGCCGCCGCGCCGGCCATCACCTGCGCGCAGCTCGGGTTGCCGGACACGCCGTCGAAGACCGCCACGTCGAGCCCGCCCAGGTGGCTGCGGAACTCGGCCAGCAGCGGCAGTGCGCCCAGTGCGCGGTCGGTGACGACGAGCGCGCGCCGACAACCCTGCGCGAGCAGGTGCGTGCCGACGAGCTTGCGCGCACCGGCACCGAAGTGGATGTCGGTCGGGAAGGCGAGTCGGGTGATGCTCATGGATCGTGTCCTTGGAGCCGCGTGGCGGTGTCGGTGGGCGTCGTTCGCGCGTGTGCTTGCGGCCGACATCGTGCCCGGGCTGCGAGTGACGCCACTTTACGGCGTTCCGCGCCGGGATCGTCCGCGGATCGTGCGCGCCACGCGTCGCGCCGCGGTGCCTGCGCCGAGTGGTCTGCGGGGCCGCCGGGCGGCGCGCGCGCGGGCCGTGCTCATGCTCGCGGGCTGTCGTACAACGCCCGATCGCCGTTCGTGGTTGTCCGATTGTCGACAATCGGACGCGGCGGGGCAGCGCGCGCCGGCACGAAGCGCCCGCCGTGACACGAACGGAGAGGAAGTGATGAGAGTCGGAGTCCCGAAGGAGATCAAGAGCCAGGAGGACCGCGTCGGCCTCACGCCGGCGTCGGTGCGCGAGCTGGTGGCGCACGGCCACGAGGTCATCGTCGAGCGCGCCGCGGGCAGCGGCATCGCCGCCGCGGACGCCGACTATGCCGCCGCCGGTGCCTCGATCGCCGCGACGCCAGCCGAGGTCTACGAGCGCACGCAACTGATCGTCAAGGTCAAGGAGCCGCAGAGCGCCGAGCGCGCGCTGCTGCGCGCCGACCATGTGCTCTTCGCCTACCTGCACCTGGCGCCCGATGCGGCGCAGTGTGCCGATCTCATGGCCAGCGGCGCCACCTGCATCGCCTACGAGACCGTGACGCAGGCCGGCGGCGGGCTGCCGCTGCTGGCGCCGATGTCCGAGGTGGCGGGGCGGCTGGCGGTGCAGGTCGGTTCGCACTGCCTCGAGCGTGCGCAAGGCGGCATGGGCGTGCTGCTGGGCGGTGTGCCGGGCGTGCCGCCGGCGCGCGTCGTCATCCTCGGCGCCGGGGTGGTCGGGCGCAACGCGGCGCAGATGGCGGTCGGTACCGGCGCGCAGGTGGTGGTCGCCGACCGCAGCATCGATGCGTTGCGCCGCCTCGAGCAGCAGCTCGGTGCGCGCGCCGTCACCGCCTACGCCGACCGCGAGACCATCGAACGCCACGTGCTGCGCGCCGACCTGGTGATCGGCGCCGTGCTCGTGCCCGGGGCCGTGACGCCGCACCTGGTGACGCGCGCGATGGTCTCGCGCATGCGCAGCGGCGCGGTCATCGTCGACGTCGCGGTCGACCAGGGCGGCTGCGTCGAGACCGCGCGCGTCACGACGCACGCCGAGCCGACCTACGTCGTCGACGGGGTCGTGCACTATTGCGTCGCCAACATGCCCGGCGGCGTGCCGCGCACCAGCACGCACGCGCTCAACCACGCCACGCTGCCCTTCGTGCTCGCGCTCGCCGGCAAGGGCTGGCGGCAGGCGCTGCGCGACGACGTGCACCTGCGCGCCGGCCTCAACGTCTGCGCCGGCCGCGTCACCTGCGCCGAGGTGGCACGGGCGCTGGGCCATCCGGCCGCGGCTGCCGACGAACTGCTGGCCTGATCCGCGCCGTGCCGCCCGCCGCACCGACGCTCACCTGGCCCGTGGTGGGCGCGGTGCTGTGCGGCGCCTTGCTGCACGCCGGCTGGAACACGCTGGTCAAGAGTTCGAACGACAAGCCGCTGGACACGGCGCTCGTGCACACGATGGGCGCCCTCGCGGTGTTGCCGTTCGCGCTGCTGCTCGGCCTGCCGTCGCGCGACGCGCTGCCCTACCTGCTGCTGTCCAGCGTCATCCACGTCGGCTACTACGCCGCGCTCGCCGGGGCCTACCAGAACGGCGAACTCGGCATGACGTATCCCATCATGCGCGGCTTCGCCCCGCTGCTCGTCGTGCTGGGCAGCGCCAGCGTCGTCGGCGAGGTCCCGGGTCTCGCCACCTGGATCGGCGTGCTGGCGATCACGCTCGGGGTGGCGCTGGTGGGGCTGGCGCATCCGGGTCGGGCGCGGCATCACGGCAAGGCGCTCGCCTATGCGTTCGCCAACGCCGCCATCATCGCCGTCTACACCTTCGTCGACGGCCTGGGGGCGCGCACCGAGCAGCAGGCCAGCGCCATGGTCCTGCGCTACGTGCTGTGGCTGTCGGTGCTCGACGGCATCGTCTACCCGCTGCTGCTGTGGCGGCGGCGCCCGCCGGGGCAGCGTGCCGACGCGCTGGCCTATGCACGGGCACGCTGGCCGCTGGCGGTGCTCGGCGGCCTGGCTTCGATCGCGTCGTACGCGATCGCGCTGTGGGCCATGACGCGCGCGCCGGTGGCCAGCGTGGCCGCCCTGCGCGAGACCTCGGTGCTGTTCGGCGCCCTGCTGGGGATGCTGCTGCTGCGCGAGCGAGCGGGGCCGCAGCGTATGCTCGGCACGCTGGCGGTGGTGGCGGGGGTGATGGCGCTCAAGCTGGGCTGAGGCGGCACGCCGCCCGGTTGCGCCGCCGCCGCAGGGCGGGCGATGCGTGGACAATGCGGCGCGCGCCGCGCCCGGCGCGGCAACGTGCAGACCGGACATGCAGCAGTGGCTCCACCTGTCGATCGCGATCGTCTCCGAGGTCATCGCCACCTCGGCGCTGAAGGCGGCCGACGGCTTCTCGCGCCCGCTGCCCTCGCTGATCGTGGTCGCGGGCTATGCGAGCGCGTTCTACTTCCTGTCGCTCACGCTCAGGACGATCCCGATCGGCGTCGCCTATGCCGTGTGGTCGGGTGCCGGGGTGGCGCTGATCGCGCTCGTCGGCTGGCTCGTCTACGGGCAGGCGCTCGATGCGGCGGGCATCGTCGGCATCGCGCTGATCGTTGCCGGGGTCGCGGTGCTGAACCTGTACTCGGGCAGCGCGGTGCGCACATGAGCCGCATCGGCTGCGCTGCGTACTCGAGCCGCCTGCGCGGCGCTGCCGTCGTGCGCGCACGCGTTGCGCCGCCCGGCACGGGCACCGACCTGGGGCCATGGACATGCAACGGCTGGACGCGCTGATTCCGCCGCCGATCGTGGCGGGCGCGGCCGTCATCGGCATGTGGCTCGCCGCACCGCAGGGCGTGCGTGCGCTGGCGCCGCCGGCACTGCGGCTGGGCCTTGCGCTGGCGCTTGCCACGGCCGGTGCCGTCTTCGCCGGTGCCGGGCTGGGCGTGTTCCGGCGCCTGCGCACGACGGTCAATCCGCACCGGCCGACGAAGGCCTCGGCGCTGGCCACCGGCGGCGTGTACCGGGTGACGCGCAACCCGATGTACCTCGGCCTGGCGCTGGTGCTGGCCGGCTTCGCCGCGTGGCTGTGGTGGTGGCCGGCGCTGGCCGGGCCGCTGGCGTTCGGCGCCTACATCACGCGCTTCCAGATCCGTGCCGAGGAGCGCGCGCTCGAGCGCGTGTTCGGCGACGAGTACCGGGCCTACTGCCGGCGCGTGCGGCGCTGGCTGTGATGCGCGCGGCAACGACCTGCGCACGCAGGACCTCGACGACGATGCAGATGGGCAAGAGCCGCCTCGAGGCGTTCAGCGACGGCGTGCTCGCCGTCATCATCACCATCATGGTGCTGGAGATGAAGGCGCCGCACGGCGAGCAGTTCGCCGCACTGGCGCCGGTCGTGCCGGCGTTCCTCAGCTACGTGTTGAGCTTCCTGTACGTCGGCATCTACTGGAACAACCACCACCACATGTTCCAGGCCGCGCGGCGCGTGTCGGGCGGCGTGCTGTGGGCGAACCTGCACCTGCTGTTCTGGCTGTCGCTGCTGCCTTTTGCCACCGCGTGGATGGGCGAGAACCACTTTGCCGCCTTGCCCACGGCGGGCTATGGCGTCGTGCTGTTGATGGCCGCCGTCGCCTACGCCTTGCTGCAGCAGCGCCTCGTTGCAATCGAGGGGCCGCAGTCGCTGCTGCGACGCGCGCTCGGCGCCGACTGGAAGGGCAGGGCCTCGCCGCTGCTGTACCTGCTCGGCATCGCCGCCTCGTTCGCCTTGCCGGCGCTCGCGCAGGCGCTTTACGCCTTCGTCGCGCTGATGTGGCTGGTGCCCGACCGGCGCATCGAGCGGATGGTCGACGACGAGGCGTAGCCGCTCGCCGTGGGCATGCGCGGGTGCGCCGTTGCGCAGATGCCGCGCTGGCGGCCGGCTCAGTTGCGATCGCCCGCGCGCATCAGCGTGCTCTTGCCGAACAGGCTCTCGACCAGATCGACGGCGAGTTCGGCGGTCTTGTTGCGCACGTCCAGCGCCGGGTTGAGTTCCATGACGTCGAGGCTGGCCAGGCGGCCGGTGTCGGCGATCATTTCCATGCACAGCTGCGCTTCGCGGTAGCTGGGGCCGCCGCGAACCGGCGTGCCGACGCCGGGCGCGATCTCGGGGTCGAGGAAGTCGACGTCGAAGCTCACGTGCAGGTGCGTGTGCTCGTCGAGCGTGGCCAGCGCCAGCTCCATCGCCTGGCGCATGCCCATCTCGTCGATGTAGCGCATGTCGAAGACCTCGAGGCCCGCCGCGTGCACGAAGCGCTTCTCGCCCGGGTCGACGCTGCGGATGCCGATCTGGCGGATCCACTTCGACTGCAGTGCCGGCACGCCGCCCGACATCTCGATCAGCTCGCGCGGGCCGTGGCCGGCAAGGCACGCCACCGGCATGCCGTGCAGGTTGCCGCTCGGCGTGAGTGCGCTGGTGTTGAAGTCGGCGTGTGCGTCCAGCCACAGCACGCGCAGCCTGCGCCCCGTGGTGCGGCAGTGGCGCGCGACGGCGCTGATCGAGCCGATCGCCAGGCTGTGGTCGCCGCCGAGCACGATCGGCAGCCGCTCGCGCGCGAGCTCGGCATGCACCGCGTCGTGCACCGCGCGGCTCCAGGCCGTGACCTGGGGCAGGTGGCGATAGCCGCCGAGCGCCGGTTGCCAGGGGTTGGCCGGGCCCGCCAGGTTGCCGTGGTCCTCGACGTGCACGCCCTGGTTCGCGAGCGTGGCGCCGAGCCCGGCCACGCGCAGCGCCTCCGGCCCCATGCTCGCGCCGCGCGTGCCGGCGCCGACGTCGGTGGGTGCGCCGATCAGGGTGACTTCGCGTGTCATGACGCCGATTCTGGCTGCACGGCGCCCGGATGTCGCCCCGGCGTCGGATGGGGTCGTCAGATGTCGTCGGCGAACTCGCCGCTTAGCGTCGGCGGCAGGTCGAAGCCGTAGTGCGCGGCCAGCACCTCCCAGGCCTCCTCGGCGCTCTCGACGAAGTGCACCAGGTGCACGTCGTGCGCGGCGATCATGCCGCAGTCGACGAGGTGCTGCAGGTCGATGAGCCTGTCCCAGAAGGCGCGTCCGAACAGCAGCACCGGGCGCGCGCGGCTCTTGCGGTTCTGGATCAGCGTCAGCGTCTCGAACAGCTCGTCGAGCGTGCCGAAGCCGCCCGGAAAGCACACCAGCGCGATGCTGCGCATCACGAAGTGCATCTTGCGCAGCGCGAAGTAATGGAACTGGAAGCACAGCTCGGGCGTGATGTAGGCGTTGGGCGCCTGCTCGTGCGGCAGCACGATGTTCAGCCCGATGCTCTTGCCGCCGACGTCGTGCGCCCCGCGGTTGCCCGCCTCCATGATGCCGGGGCCGCCGCCGGTGACGATGTAGATCGGCGTCGCGTGCGCGCGCGAGCGCTCGGTGACGATGGACGCGAAGCGGCGCGCCTCGTCGTAGTAGTGGCTCATCGCGAGTGCGGTCTCGGCGCGGCGGATCTGCGCCGCGTCGCCGCCGGCGCGTGCCGCTTCGAGCGCCGTCGCGCACTCGTCGGGCGGGCGGATGCGGGCGCTGCCGTAGATGACCACCGTCGACTCGATGCCGTGTTCCTGCTGGATCAGCTCGGGCTTGAGCAGCTCGAGCTGCATGCGCACCGGGCGCAGCTCCTCGCGCAGCAGGAACTCGGTGTCGGTGAACGCCAGGCGGTAGCTGCTGCCCGGCCCGCTGTAGCGGTGCCGCTCGGCGAGCGGCTCGGCGACCGCGGCCTCCTCGACGGCACTGGGGAAGTTGCGCTCGGTCAGGCGCTGCTTGGTTTGTTCTTTGGCGTCCATGGTGGCGGAGTGGCGCTCTGGGGGCAGGGTGCGCGGCGCTCGAGGGCGGGTGCGCGTGGCGCTCGACGGGAAACGCGCCGGGCGCTGAGGTGGACTCGCGTGTGGCGCACGCGCGAAGTCGCGCGTGGGCAATGCGCCGCGGCCCACAGCACGAGGCCCGCCGGCTTGCGGCCAGGCGGGCCCGTTGCGGCAGGGGGATCGTTCGAGCCTACTTCGTCGTTGCCTCCGCCTTGCGCTCGACGGCGGTCTTGCTCGCCATCACCGGCAGTCCGCGCAGCTGGTTGAGCGCCTGCTGCAGCGGAAAGTCTTCGGGACTGCCGAATTCGGGCAGCGGCTTGGGCGGCTCCTTGCTCTTGGCCAGTTGCTCTTCGAGCTTGGTGCGCGCTTCCTCGCGCGCCTTCTCGCGCGCCGGATCCTTGGTCTCGTCGGCGCCCTGCAGGTGCTTGTCGAGATCGGCCTCGCGCGTGCGCAGCGCCGCGAACACATCGCCCTCGGCGGTCTCGTCGAGGAAGACGTCGGGCACGATGCCGCGCGCCTGGATGCTGCGCCCGCTGGGCGTGTAGTAGCGCGCCGTCGTGATCTTGAGCGCCGTCTCGGCCGACAGCGGGCGCACCGTCTGCACGCTGCCCTTGCCGAAGGTCTGCGCGCCCATGAGGGTGGCGCGCTTGTGGTCCTGCAGCGCGCCGGCGACGATCTCGCTGGCCGAGGCCGAGCCTTCGTTGACCAGCACCACCAGCGGCACGGTCTTGAGCGCCGGCGGCAGCTTCCTGAGCGGGTCGCTGCTGGCGCGGCGCGCGTAGAACTCGGGGCTGGCGCGGAACGTGGCACGCGACTCGGCGATCTGGCCGTTCGTGGTCACGACGATGGCGTCGGCGGGCAGGAAGGCCGCGGCGAGCGCCACCGCGCCGTCGAGCAGGCCGCCCGGGTCGTTGCGCAGATCGAGCACGAGGCCCTTGAGGTTGGGGTCCTGCTGGTACAGCTCGCCCACCTTGCGCGCGAAGTCGTCGACCGTGCGGTCCTGGAACTGGCTGACGCGCACCCAGCCGTAGCCCGGCTCGACCATCTTCGCGCGCACGCTCTGCATGCGGATTTCCTCGCGCACGATGGTCACCGGAAAGGTGCGACTCTCGGCCTTGCGGAACACCGTCAGCACGACCTTGGTGTTGGGCTCGCCGCGCATGCGCTTGACCGCCTGGTCGACCGTCATGCCCTTGACCGGCGTCTCGTCGATGCGCGTGATGAGGTCGCCCGTCTTCAGCCCGATGCGAAAGGCCGGCGAGCCCTCGATCGGCGAGACGACCTTCACGAGCCCGTCTTCCATCGTCATCTCGATGCCGATGCCGACGAACTTGCCGCCCGTGCTCTCGCGGAATTCCTTGAAGCTCTTCTTGTCGAAGTACTGGCTGTGCGGATCCAGCCCCGAGACCATGCCCGAGATGGCGTCGGAGATGAGCTTCTTCTCGTCGACCGGCTCGACGTAGTCGGTCTTGATCATGCCGAAGACGGCAGCGAGTTGCTGCAGTTCCTCGAGCGGCAGCGGCGCGAGGCTGCTGCGCGCGACCGCGCTCAGCTGCATCGTGGCCAGCGCACCGGTCAGCGCGCCCACGGCCAGCAAACCCGCGACTTTCAGCTTTGCACCCATTTCGCCCCGTTCCCCATGTGCCTTCCGCACGACCTTGACACGGCCGCGCCAGCCCAGTATAGGACCGGGCCCGCGCTTTGATCCGGGTGGACCCTCGAAGTTGCACCCCGTGTTCGTGTGCCGGCCGGGCCTGCCGTGCCACCGGTCACGCCGCGGTGCGCTCGAACGTCACGCCGCAGCACCGTTGCACGTCACGCCGCGGCGCGGTCGAAGGTCACGACGTGGTCGACCTCGGCGCGGATGCCGATCCATTCGCCGAGCTGGTGGTCGTGGTGCGAGGGCACGTGCGCGAGCACGCGTTCGCCGCCGGCCAGCCGCAGCGTGTACAGGAACTCCGAGCCGCGAAACGCCTTGCGCTCGATGAGCGCGCGCACGGGCGACGCGTCGTCGTGCACGATGTCGTCGGCGCGCAGCAGCACATCGCATTCGCCGCCCGGGTAGGCGCCGGGCAGCGGGCAGTTGGCCACGTCGTGCAGCTCGCCCAGCGGCGTGTGCACGCAGTTGCCGTGGTCGCAGGCGACGATGCGCGCCGGTGCGAACACGCCGTGGCCGATGAAGCCGGCCACGAAGCGCGTCGCCGGGCGGTGGTACAGCGCGTAGGCGTCGTCCCATTGCTCGAGGCGCCCGGCGCTCATGACGCCGATGCGATCGGCGAGGGCGAAGGCCTCGAGCTGGTCGTGCGTGACCAGCAGCGCCGTCGTGCCGCTGGCCTTCAGGATCGCGCGCACCTCGTGCGCGAGGCGCTCGCGCAGGTCGACGTCGAGGCTGGCGAACGGCTCGTCGAGCAGCAGCAGGCGCGGCGCCGGCGCCAGCGCGCGTGCCAGCGCGACGCGCTGCTGCTGGCCGCCCGAGAGCTCGTGCGGCGCGCGCCGCGCGGCGCCTTGCAGGCCGACGAGCTCGAGCATGCGCTCGACGCGCGCTGCGCGCTCGGGGCGCGGCAGTGCGCTCAGGCCGAAGGCGACGTTGTCGCCCACGCTCAGGTGCGGAAACAGCGCGTAGTCCTGGAACACCATGCCGATGCGGCGCTGCTCGGGCGCGCGGTGTGCGCCGCGGGCCGGCTCCGAGAGCACTTCGCCCGCGATCGCGATGCGCCCGGTCGTGATCGGCTCGAGCCCCGCGACGGCGCGCAGCAGCGACGTCTTGCCGCAGCCCGAAGGGCCGAGCAGCGCGCCGACCTCACCGCGCACGAGGCCGAACGACACGCCGTCGACGGCCGGGCGGACCGCCGGCGCGCGCGCATAACGGACCGAGGCGTTCTCGACGGCAAGGAACACGGCCCCGCGATAATACGACAAAGGAGAATGAGTATGGTTCGCATCGGTGACGCACCGGGACGTTGCGCCGGTGTCCACATCCGCGTCCCACGCGTCGGGGCCGCATGCGGGTGCTGCTGAGCGTCATCTGCGTCGCGCTGGCGCTGCCGGTCCTGGCGGTTCTGGGCGCCTGGTTCTCGTTCGACGCCGCGGCCTGGGTCGTGCTGCGCCATCAGGCGACGACGGTGCTGCCCGAATACGTGCTGCAGTCCGGCGTGCTGGCGCTGGGCGTCGGGGTGGGCGTCGTGCTGCTCGGCGCAAGCACGGCCGCGGTGGTCGCGCTGACGCAGTTCCCCGGGCGGCGGATCTTCGAATGGGCGCTGCTGCTGCCGATGGCGCTGCCGGCCTACGTGCTGGCGTATGCGTGGACCGACGCACTGCAGTTCGCCGGGCCGGTGCAGACGGCGCTGCGCAAGACCTTTGGCTGGCGCGGCGCGCTGTGGCCCGACGTGCGCAACCTGGGCAGCGCCATCGTGCTCTTCGTGCTGTGCCTGTATCCCTATGTGTACCTGCTGGCGCGCGCCGCGCTCGGCGAACGCGCGGTGCGGCTGATGGAGGCCGCGCGGCTGCTCGGTGCGCCGCTGGCGCGCCGCGTGCGCGAGGTGGCGCTGCCGATGGCGCGCCCGGCGGTCGCCGCCGGCACGGCGCTGGCGCTGATGGAGGTGCTGGCCGACTACGGCGTGTCGGTGTACTTCGGCATCCAGACCTTCACCGCCGGCATCTACAAGGCCTGGCTGTCGATGGACAACCGCGTCGCCGCGGCCGAGCTGGCCACCGTGCT